>NZ_DASQCJ010000131.1:0-15408 GCF_035634735.1 Cellulomonas sp. | reverse complement strand
TTGCGCTCCCGCTGCTCCTTGGCACGGCCACGGGCGCGCGAGGACCGGTGATCGACGGGTGCGACGCGAGTGTCGCCACCGAACAGGTCGCTCACCTCGTCACTCCGTTCTGCAGGGGCCCAGCGGTCGGTCTGGCTGTTGGTCACGTGCGAGTCACTCCACCGTCGTCCGTGCGTCGCCCGCAGCCCCCCCGCGCGCTACCCGGGCGTGCTTCGCTGGGTCGACGACGACCCGCTCTCCGGGACGTCGCCCCGACGCACGCTCCGCGTCCAGCGCGGACTGCAAGATCACCACCGCGGCCGCCTGGTCGACAACCTGACGGTGGCTGCGTCCGGATCGGCCGGACGCATGCAGCGCGTGATGGGCGGACACCGTGCTCATCCGCTCGTCGACCAGCCGCACCGGAACCGGGGCGACGGCCTGCGCCAGCGCACCAGCGTACGCGCGTGCGGCGTGTGCTGCAGCGCCTTCGGTCCCGGAGAGGTGCTTCGGGAGGCCGACGTACACCGCCGCGGCGAACCGCTCGGCCACCTCGGCGACGATCGAGGCGACGTCCGACGGCAGCGCGCCACCGGCGGGACGGTTGTCCCGCGGCAGCGTGTCGACCGGCGTCGCGACCAGGCCGTCCGGGTCGCTGGCCGCCAGGCCGACCCGGACGGAGCCGACGTCCACGGCGAGGCGGGCCCCGCGCACGACGGCGTCGGGGTCCGGCGCGCCGGGCGCGCCCGCCGCGTCCGGGACGCCGGCCACGGGGCTCAGACCCCCGCCCCGATCGCCTCGCGGATGCCGGCCAGCGCCTCGGGGAGCCGGGCCGCGTCGGCGCCGCCGCCCTGCGCGAGGTCGTCCTTGCCGCCACCACCGCCGCCGAGCAGGCCCGACGCGGTCTTGACCAGCGAGCCCGCGCGCACGCCCTTCTCGCGCGCCGCGGCGTTCGTCGCGACGACGACCACCGGGCGGCCCTTCGACACGCCGCCGACGGCGACGACCGCGGGCGCGGACTCGCCGAGGCGCGACCGGACGTCGAGGACCAGCGTGCGCAGGTCGTCCGCGGCGGCCTCGCCCGCGTCGTGGGTCACCACACGGGTGCCGGCGATCTCGACCGCCGAGGAGGCCAGCGAGCCGGCGACCGCGAGGACCTGCGCCGCGCGCAGCGACGCGAGCTCCTTCTCGGACTCCTTGAGCCGGGTCATCAGCGAGGACACGCGGTCCGCGAGCTCGTCGGGCCGGGCGCCGAGCAGGCCGGAGATCTGGCCGACCAGCGCGCGCTCCTTGGCGTGGAAGCCGTACGCCCCGTCGCCGACGAGCGCGTCGACCCGGCGGACGCCGGAGCCGATCGACGACTCGCCGAGCAGCGTGACCAGGCCGAGCTCGCCGGACTGCCGCACGTGCGTGCCGCCGCAGAGCTCGCGGGACCAGTCGCCGCCGATCGAGACGACGCGCACCTGGTCGCCGTACTTCTCGCCGAACAGCGCCATCGCGCCGAGCGCGCGGGCCTCGGCGATCGGCATGACCGCGTCGGTGACCTCGAGGTTCTCCTGGAGCCGGGTGTTGACCCGCTCCTCGACCTCGGACAGCACGCCCTGCGGGACGGCCTGGCCGGCGCGGAAGTCGAACCGCACCCGGCTGGGCGCGTTCTCGGAGCCCGCCTGGGTCGCCGACGGGCCGAGCGACTCCTGGATGGCCTTGTGCACCATGTGCGTCGCGGTGTGCGCGCGGCTGATCGCGATGCGGCGCGCCGTGTCGATCGACGCGACGCCCGGCTCGTCGAGCGTGACGGTGCCCTCGACCAGGCGCCCGCGGTGCACGGGCAGGCCCTTGACCGGCGCCTGCACGTCGTCGACCTCGATGGTCGCGCCGCCGTCGAGCACGATCGTGCCGTGGTCGGCCAGCTGGCCGCCCATCTCGGCGTAGAACGGCGTGACGTCCAGGACGACCTCGACGTCCGCGGGCGCGGTCGCCGCCGGCGCGGGCTGCCCGTCGACCAGCAGGCCGACCACGCGCGACCGCGACGTGCCGCGGTCGTAGCCGACGAACTCCACCGGCTTCGCCCCGGAGCCGCTCAGGGTCGCGTGCAGGTCCTGGTACGCCGCGGTGTCGGTGCGGCCCGCGCGCTTCGCCAGGGCGTCCGCCCGGGCGCGGTCACGCTGCGCCTGCATGAGCGTCCGGAACGCCTTCTCGTCGACCGAGACGCCCTGCTCTGCCGCCATCTCGAGCGTGAGGTCGATCGGGAAGCCGTAGGTGTCGTGCAGCTGGAACGCCTTCTCGCCCGACAGCAGCGGCGCCGCGCTCGGCGTGCCGCTGCCGGCGGTCTTCGCCTCGGACACCGCGAGGTCGAGGATCGACGTGCCGGAGACGAGGGTGCGCAGGAACGCCTCCTCCTCCGCGTACGCCACCTTGGCGATCCGGTCGAAGTCGCGCGCCAGCTCCGGGTACGACGGCGACATCGCGTCGCGGGACACCGGCAGCAGCGTCGGCAGCGCGGGGGTCTCGACGCCGAGCAGGCGCATCGCGCGGACGGCGCGGCGCAGCAGGCGGCGCAGCACGTAGCCGCGGCCCTCGTTCGACGGCACGACGCCGTCGCCCATGAGCATCAGGCCCGAGCGCACGTGGTCCGCGACGACGCGCATCCGGACGTCGTCCTCGTGGTCCGCGCCGTACCGGCGGCCCGAGAGCTGCTGCGCCGCCTCGATGACCGGGAAGACCTCGTCGATCTCGTACATGTTGTCGACGCCCTGCAGCAGGAACGCGACGCGCTCCAGGCCCATGCCGGTGTCGATGTTCTTCTGCTTGAGCTCGCCGAGGATCGGGAAGTCCTCCTTGCCGCCCCCGTCGCCGCGCTCGTACTGCATGAAGACGAGGTTCCAGATCTCGATGTACCGGTCCTCGTCGACGACCGGGCCGCCCTCGGCGCCGTACTCGGGGCCGCGGTCGACGTAGATCTCCGAGCACGGGCCCGCGGGGCCGCGCGCCCCGGTCGACCAGTAGTTGTCCTTCATGCCGCGGCGCTGGATGCGCTCGTCGGGCAGGCCCGCGATCTTCTTCCAGAGCTCGGCCGCCTCGTCGTCGGTCTCGTAGACCGTGACCCAGATCTTGTCCGCCGGGAAGCCGTAGCCGCCCTGGTCCTGCGGAGTGGTGATCAGCTCCCACGCGTGGGTGATCGCCCCCTCCTTGAAGTAGTCGCCGAAGGAGAAGTTGCCGTTCATCTGGAAGAACGTGCCGTGCCGCGTGGTCTTGCCGACCTCCTCGATGTCGAGGGTGCGCACGCACTTCTGCACGCTGGTCGCGCGCGGCCACGGGGCCGTCTGCTCGCCGAGCATGTACGGGATGAACGGCACCATGCCCGCGATGACGAACAGCGTCGACGGGTCGGGCGAGATCAGCGGGGCGGAGGGCACCACGGCGTGGCCGCGGGCCTCGAAGAAGTCGAGCCAACGCTGGCGGATCTCGGCGGTGCGCATGGTGTCCTCGTCTGGGTCGGGTGGCGGGGGTCGCGGGCCCTCGCCCGTTCTCGTGGTTCAGCGCCGCGCGCGGCGGGTGTGTTCCCGCGCGGGCGACCGGGTGCAGCCTAGGGGCCGCGGGGGGCAGGTCAGTAGAACGAGTACGGCACGTCGCCGTCGTCGTCCGCCGGGTCGTCGGTCGGCTCGTCGGCCCAGCCCTTCCGGGCCCGGGCGGCGCGGGCCGCGTCCCGGGCCTCGGGGTCGCGGTGCCAGGCGGGCGGGACGGCGCCGCGGGCGTCGTGCTCGTCCTCGCGGGCCGCGGCGCGGCGCCCGGCGCGCTCGGCGCGGATCGCGTCCACGTCCACGTCGCCGACGAGGTCGTGCCGGAGCTGCGCCTCCCGCTCGGCCATGCCGGTGCGGAACTCGCGGCGGGCGTCGGACAGCGACCGGACCGCGCCGGCGGTGGTCGCGCCCGCGCGGAACGCCGTGCGCACGGCACGCGCCGCGGTGGTGGCGGTGGCTCGGGCGGCGCCCGCCCCCGCCCCGGCCGCGCCGTCGGCGTGCGCGCCCCGGGCCGCCGGCGCGCCGGCGAGGTCGTCCAGCAGGCCGAGCCGCCTGGCGCCGGCGACCGCGGCCGCCGCGCCGACCGCGACCCAGAGCAGCCGGCTCATCGCCCGGACCGCCCGCGGCCCAGGCCGGACAGCGCGCGTCGCACGCCGTAGCTGAAGGCCGCGACCTTGATCATCGGGCCGCCGACCGTCGCCGCGAACAGCGACGTCAGGGCGGACGCGTTCTGCGTGATCTGGGCCGCCGAGGTGGTGATCGCGTCGACCCGCTCCAGCTGGGTGTTCGTGGACGACACCGTGGTCGCGGCCTCGTCGAGGATCGGCACCGTGTGCTCGGTGATCTCCTTGACGGAGGTGCGGGTCTCGTCGAGCACCCGGCCGAGCTTCACCAGCGGCACGGCGAGCGCGCCCACCAGCAGCACGAAGGCGATGGCCGCGATGAGCCCCGCGATGTCTCCCAGCATGGCCAGCCCTTCTGCTCGTGCCGGCACCGCGCCGGCGATACCGGAACCCTACCCGGCGTGCGGTGTCGCGCCGGGCGCCCGGCCGCGCGCGCGGGCCGGGAACGCCGCGACGCCCCGGCGCCGGCCCGGTGACGGGCGGTGCGGGGGCGTCGCGGACGTGCGAGCCGGGTGGCTCAGCGGGCGTAGTACTCGACGACCAGCTGGACGTCGCAGGTCACGGGGACCTCGGCGCGCTTCGGGCGGCGCACCAGCACGGCCGACAGCTTCTCGAGCTGGACGTCCAGGTAGCCCGGGACGGCCGGCAGCACGTCGCGGTGGGCGCCGGCGGCCGCGACCTGGAACGGCACGGTGGTCTGCGACTTGGGCTTGATCTGCAGGGTCTGGCCCTCCTTCACGCGGAAGGACGGACGGTCCACGATCTTGCCGTCGACCAGGATGTGCCGGTGGGTCACGACCTGGCGCGCCTGCAGGATGGTGCGGGCGAAGCCGGCGCGGAGCACGAGGGCGTCCAGGCGGGTCTCGAGGTCCTCGACCAGGGCCTCACCGGTCAGGCCCGGGGCCTTGCGGGCGTCCTCGTACGCACGGGCGAGCTGCTTCTCGCGCAGCGCGTACTGGGCGCGCAGACGCTGCTTCTCGCGCAGACGCACCGCGTAGTCCGACTCGGTGCGGCGGCGGGCGCGGCCGTGCTCGCCGGGCGGGTAGGGGCGCTTCTCGAAGTGCTTGACGGCCTTCGGGGTGAGCGCGAGGCCGAGGGCGCGCGAGAGGCGCACCTGGCGACGCGCACGCGTCACGTTGCTCATGTGGTTCTTCCTGTCGTTTCTCGTACGGCACACCCGTGCCCGGCGATCCCGGGCGGGGTGTGGGGCCGACCTTCGTGCGTCCGTACGAGGCGGACGCGGCTAGGACCCCAGGCGGCCGTCCGGCTGACCCACCGGGAGACCCCGGGGTGCGGACGACCGTGCAACTCTACCGGGTGCGCGTCGCTGGGCCTAATGCGGACCCGGCGGCGCGGCGGCGGCGGTCACGCGTCCGTCGGCGGCGGCGCCTGGTCCAGCACGGACCGGATCCGGCCGAGCCGCTCGCCGACCTGCCGCTCGTACCCGTTCTCGGTCGGGCTGTAGTACCGCGTCCCCACGAGGTCGTCCGGCAGGTACTGCTGCGCCGCGATCCCGTGCGGGTGGTCGTGCGCGTACAGGTAGCCCTGGCCGTGCCCGAGCTGCTTGGCCCCGGCGTAGTGCGCGTCCCGCAGGTGCGCGGGCACGGAGCCGAGCCGGCCCGCCCGGACGTCCGCCAGCGCGGCGTTGATCCCGTTGTAGGCGGCGTTCGACTTCGGCGCCGTGGCGAGGTGCACGACGGCCTCCGCCAGGATGATCCGCGCCTCGGGCATGCCGATGAGCTGCACGGCCTGGGCGGCGGCGACCGCGGTCTGCAGCGCGCTGGGGTCGGCCATGCCGACGTCCTCCGACGCCGAGATGACGATGCGCCGGGCGATGAACCGCGGGTCCTCCCCCGCCGCGATCATCCGCGCGAGGTAGTGCAGGGACGCGTCGACGTCGGAGCCGCGCACCGACTTGATGAACGCGCTGATGACGTCGTAGTGCTGGTCCCCGTCCCGGTCGTACCGGACGGCGGCGACGTCGATCGCGCGCTCCGTGGTGGCGAGGTCGACCACCGCGGGGGCGTCCGCGTCGTCGCCGAGGTCGACGTCCGGGTCCGCCAGCCGGGCCTCGCGGTCCGCCAGCGCCGCGCCCGCCGCGGCCTCGAGGATCGTCAGCGCCTTGCGGGCGTCGCCGCCGGACAGCCGGAGCAGGTGCTCCTCGGCGTCCTCCGTCAGCACGACCGCCCCGCCGAGCCCCCGCTCGTCCTCGACCGCGCGCCGGATCAGGGCTCGGACGTCGTCGGTCTCGAGCGGCTTCAGCGTGAGCAGCAGCGACCGGGACAGCAGCGGGGAGTTGACCGAGAAGCTCGGGTTCTCCGTCGTGGCCGCGACCAGCGTGACCCAGCGGTTCTCCACGCTCGGCAGCAGCGCGTCCTGCTGCGCCTTGGTGAACCGGTGCACCTCGTCGATGAACAGCACGGTCTCGGAGCCGTCGGACGCGAGCCGGCGCCGGGCGTCGTCGACGACCTGCCGCACGTCCTTCACGCCGGCGGTGACCGCCGACAGCTCGACGAACCGGCGCCCGGACGTCGTGGCGACCAGGTAGGCGAGCGTCGTCTTGCCGGTCCCCGGTGGGCCCCAGAGCACCACCGACGACGGCGCGGCGCGACGCGCCGTCGCGTCACCGGGCTCGACCAGCCGCCGGAGCGGCGAGCCCGGCACCAGCAGGTGCTCCTGCCCGGCGACCTCCGCCAGGCTGCGCGGGCGCATGCGCACCGCCAGCGGGGCCCCGGCCGACGGGGCGGGCGTGCCCTGCGCCGTCGAGGTCACCGCGTCGAACAGATCCATGCCCACGAGCCTACGGGCGCCGTCCCACACGCGGCGCCGCGGGCGCCGGTCCCGCACGCCGCGCGCGCGCCGTCGCCCGGCCCGCTCCGCGCTCCCCGCCGCGAGGCGCGTGGGGCGCGCGGGACCGGTGGTGCGCGAGGGGCGTCCGGCCTGCGATGCTGGCCCGCGTGTTCGAGAGCCTCGGCCGACTGGTCGCCCGCCACCCCCGCCTCACGGTGCTCGTCTGGGCCGTCGTGGCCGCGGGCTGCTTCGCGGTGGCGCTCGTCGGCGTCGGCGGCCAGAACCTGTTCGACCGGCTGAGCACCGGCGAGCCGGCCGTCCCCGGCTCGGACAGCGCGCGGGCGAGCGAGCTGCTCGCCGAGACCAGCACGTCCGGCGCGTCGCTCAGCCTGGTCGTGCAGGGCGTCGACCCGGCCACGGAGGGCCTGGCGGAGGCGCTGGCCCCCGCCCGCGAGGACGTCGCCGCGGTCGACGGCGTGCTGTCCGTCATCGACCCGTTCGTGCTGCCCGACGGGCCCGCCAACCCCGCCGCCGCGCCGCTGCTGGCGCAGGACGGCGACGGGTTCCTCGTGGTCGCCGAGCTCGACCCGGAGCTGTCGGACGCCGCGGAGTCCGCGGCGCTGCGGGACCTGCAGGACCGGCTCGCGGCGGTCCCGGGCGCGCTGCACGACGTGGCGCCGGACGCGACCGGCCTGGTCGGCGGGACCTCGCTCATCGTCTCGGCGATCACCGACCAGGTGGAGCAGGACCTGACGACGGGCGAGGCCATCGCCCTGCCCGTCGCGCTGCTCATCATGGTGCTGGTGTTCGGCGGGTTCCTCGCGGCGGCGATGCCGCTGGCCGGGGCGATCGCGTCCATCGCCGGCGGGCTCGGCTCGCTGGTCGCGCTCTCCTACGTGATGGACGACCTCGAGTCGTCGGTGGTGAACGTCGTCACCGTCCTCGGCCTCGGCCTGTCGATCGACTACGGCCTGCTGATCGTGTCCCGGTTCCGCGAGGAGCTCGGCAAGGCCCTGGGCGACGACGAGGGCCGGTCCGCCCGGCGCCGGCGCGGCGACGGCGCGGTGGTCGGCGCGCTGCTCACCACCATGTCCACCGCGGGCCGCACCGTCGCGTTCTCCGCGCTCACCGTCGCCATCTCGATCGCCGGCCTGCTGGTGTTCCGGCAGGAGATCCTGCGCGCGTTCGGCGCCGGCTCGGTGGCCGTCATCGTGTTCGCCGTCGCCACCGCGCTGACCCTGGTGCCCGCGCTGCTGGTGCTCGCGGGGCGGCGGCTCGCGCGGCCCAGCGTGCTGTCGCGCGTGCCCGGGGTTCGCGCCGTGCTCGCCCGCACCGCCGACGTCGAGCACGAGGAGGGCGTCTTCTCCCGGCTCGCCGCGCGCGTGCAGCGCCGGCCCTGGTGGGTGATGGGCGGCTCGCTGGCGGTGCTGCTCGTGCTCGCGATCCCGCTGCTGCACCTCGAGCTGCGCAACTCCACGACCGAGCTGCTCCCCCGGTCCAGCCCGCAGCGCGAGTACGTCCAGGTGCTCGCCGAGCAGTACCCCGCCTCGTCGTCCGCGGCGGTGCCCGTGGTCGCGCGCACCTCCGTCGCCGAGGCCCAGGCGGTCGTGCCGGAGATCGAGGCGCTCGACGGCGTGGCGTCCGTGGACGCGCCGGTCGCCCGCGGGTCCGTCGTCGTCATCGGGGTGCGACCCGAGTCGTCCGACCCCGGCGGCGCGGACGCCCAGGCGGTGGTGCACGGGCTGCGCGACCTCGACCTGCCGTTCGACGCGTGGGTCGGCGGCCAGGCGGCCAACCAGATCGACTTCACGGACGCGCTCGTCGACCGCGCGCCGTGGGCGCTCGGCATCGTGGCCGTCGCGACCCTGGTGCTGCTGTTCCTCATGACCGGCTCGGTGCTGGTCCCGATCAAGGCGCTGCTGACCAACGTGGTGTCGCTGTGCGCCTCGCTCGGCGTGCTCGTCTGGGTGTTCCAGGACGGGCACCTGTCCGGGCTGCTGCAGTTCGACCCCACCGGCGGCATCGAGACCTACGTGCTCGCGCTGGTGATCGCGTTCGCGTTCGGGCTGGCGATGGACTACGAGGTGTTCCTGCTGTCCCGGATCAAGGAGCTGCACGACGCCGGCGCGCCGAACGACGTGGCGGTCCGGCTCGGGCTGCAGCGGTCGGGCCGGGTCATCACCTCCGCGGCGGCGATCATCATCGCGGTGTTCGCGGGGTTCGTCGCCGGCGAGCTGCTGGTGATCAAGGAGGTCGGCTTCTCGCTGGCCGTGGCGGTGCTGATCGACGCGACGCTGGTCCGGCTGCTGCTGGTGCCGGCGACGATGACCGTGCTGGGCGACTGGAACTGGTGGGCCCCGGCGCCGCTGCGCCGCCTGCACGACCGCCTGGCGATCCGGCACTGACGCGCCGGGCGCGCCGCCGGGCGCGCCGCCCGGCGGGCCGGGACGCGCGGGACCCGCGAGTGCCTACGAAACGGGTCGGGTGCCTATCCGCTGGATAGGCACCCGACCGGTTTGCTAGGCACTCGGCGAGGGCGCACCGGCCGTGGCGCGGGCGCGCAGGGTGGTCAGGCGGTGCACGGTGCGCAGGCCCAGGCGGTGGTAGATCCGCCGCGCGCCGTGGTTGTCGTCCCACATGCCCAGCGACACCCAGTCGGCGCCGTCGGCGAGCAGCGCGCGCACCGCGCCCGCGGTCAGCGCCGCCCCGAGCCCCTGGCCGCGCTCCCCCGGCCGGACGCCGAGCCCGTGCAGGTGCGCGGACCCGCGCCCTCCGGGCCGCCCCGCCCGCGGGCCCGCGCCGATCACGCCGCCCAGCCGGCCGGCCGCGTCGAGGGCGCCCCACCAGCGCTCGCCCGCGCCCTCGGGGTCGGCGTCGGTGGTCGGGTTGGCGTCGTGGAGGCACGCCCGGATGGCCGCGGCGTCGGCGCGCGGGTCGAGCTCGCGCACCCGGGCCTCCGCGGCGACGGGCGCGGGCGCCGTCTCCGTGACCAGCCACTCCCAGCCGGTGCGGTTCGGGGCGAGCCCGAGCGTGGCCACCTCGTCGGGGCGCAGGAGCCCGAACGCCTCGGTGTCCACCCAGGCGAACCGGTGCCCCGGCCGGGCGTGCGCGCGCACCAGCGCCGCGACGGGCTCCGCGGGGCCGACGGCGAGCAGCATCGTCGCCCCGGACGCGTGCCCCGGCTCCCCCGTGGCGCCGGCCGCGCGCTGCACGAGCAGCATCGCGTCGCCGTCGGCGTGCACCTCGGCGGGCCGCCACCCGCGCCGCTCGTCGAGCAGGAACGGGTCGTCCGCCCAGCGCGCCGGCATCGTGACGCCCGCCCACCCCGACGCGGCGCCGCCAGACAGCCGCGCGCCGTCCGCCGACCCGGCGCTGCGCGCCGAACTCGCGCCGCCCGCCGGACCGCCGCGCACGGCCGACGGCCCCGGCGCGGGGTGCGCGCCGGGGCCGTCGGGGTGCTGCGGGGTGCCGTCGGCCGGGTCGCCGACGCGCGTCACCGCTGCGCGGCCGCCGAGGCGTCCGCGACCGGGGTCTCGGCGGGCGTGCCCTGCGGGGCGAGGTCGGACGCCTTCGGCTTCGCGTCGACGCCCGCCTCCTTGCGCTGCTGCGCGGTGATCGGGGCCGGGGCGCCGGTCAGCGGGTCGTAGCCGCCGCCCGACTTCGGGAACGCGATGACGTCGCGGATCGACTCCGAGCCGGTCAGCAGCGCCACCACGCGGTCCCAGCCGAACGCGATGCCGCCGTGCGGCGGGGCGCCGAACTGGAAGGCGTCGAGCAGCCAGCCGAACTTCTCGCGGGCCTCCTCCTCGCCGATGCCCATGACCGCGAACACGCGCTCCTGGACGTCCTTGCGGTGGATACGGATCGAGCCGCCGCCGATCTCGTTGCCGTTGCAGACGATGTCGTAGGCGTAGGCCAGGGCCTCGCCCGGCTCCTCCTCGAACCGGTCGACCCACTCGGGGGTCGGCGAGGTGAAGGCGTGGTGCACGGCGGTCCAGGCGCCCTCGCCGACGGCGACGTCGTCGTCCTCGCCCGTGGGCTTGAACAGCGGCGCGTCGACGACCCACACGAACGACCAGGCCGACTCGTCGATCAGCTCGGCGCGGCGGCCGATCTCCAGGCGGGCGGCGCCGAGCAGCGCGCGCGCCTCGGCGGGCTTGCCCGCGGCGAAGAACACCGCGTCGCCCGGCTGCGCGCCGACGGCGGCCGCGAGGCCCTGGCGCTCGGCGTCGGTGATGTTCTTGGCGACCGGGCCGCCGAGCGTGCCGTCCTCGCCGACCGTGACGTACGCGAGGCCCTTGGCGCCGCGCTGCTTGGCCCACTCCTGCCACGCGTCGAAGCCGCGGCGGGGCGTCGAGGCGCCGCCCGGCTGCACGACCGCGCCCACGTACGGCGCCTGGAACACCCGGAACGGGGTCGCGGCGAAGTACTCGGTGAGCTCGACCAGCTCCAGGCCGAACCGCAGGTCCGGCTTGTCGGTGCCGTACCTCGCCATGGCGTCCGCGTAGGTCATCCGGGCGATCGGCGTCGGGATCTCGTAGTCGATGAGGCCCCAGAGCGCGACGAGGATCTGCTCGCCGAGCGCGATGACGTCCTCCTGGTCGACGAACGACATCTCGACGTCGAGCTGGGTGAACTCCGGCTGCCGGTCGGCGCGGAAGTCCTCGTCCCGGTAGCAGCGGGCGATCTGGTAGTACCGCTCCATGCCGCCGACCATGAGCAGCTGCTTGAACAGCTGCGGCGACTGCGGCAGGGCGTACCAGGAGCCCGGCGCGAGGCGGGCCGGCACGACGAAGTCGCGGGCGCCCTCGGGGGTCGACCTGGTCAGCGTGGGGGTCTCGACCTCGACGAAGTCGTGCGCCTCCAGCACGCGGCGCGCCGCCTGGCTGGCCCGGGACCGCATCCGGATCGCCTGCGCCGGGGCGGGCCGGCGCAGGTCCAGGTACCGGTACCGCAGGCGCGCCTCCTCGCCGACCGGCTCGTCCAGCGACGACGACACCTGGAACGGCAGCGGCGCGGACTCGTTGAGGACGACGACCTCGTCGGCCGTGACCTCGACCTCGCCGGTCGCCAGGTGCGCGTTCTCGTTGCCCTCGGGGCGGCGGCCGACGGTGCCGGTCACCTGGAGCACGTACTCGGCGCGCAGGCCGTGCGCGACGGCCTCGTCCCGGATGACGACCTGGGCGATGCCCGAGGCGTCCCGGAGGTCCACGAAGGCGACCCCACCGTGATCGCGCCGGCGATCCACCCACCCGGTCAGGGTGACGGTGGTGCCGATGTGCTCGGCCCGCAGCGAGCCGGCGGTGTGGGTGCGCAGCACGAGGAGTCCTCTCCGGTGTCGGGGTGCTGCCCGTCCGAGCAGCCCGGCGAGTCTACTGCCGACCGACCTGCCGCCGTCGCGCGGATCGTTCCGTCCCGGCGCCGCACGGACGCTCCGGCCCGCCGCCGCGCGGACGCTCCGGCCCGCCGCCGTCCGCCGTCAGAACAGCGCGGGCTGCACCGCCCCGGCCAGGGCCCCCGCCAGGGCGCCCTCGGGCGTCGCCAGGACCGCCGCTGGTCGGACGCGCCACGGCGACGGCGACGACCCGGCCCCCGACGACCGCGCGCCCGACCCCGCGTCCAGCCCGGCGCCCGACGGCCCGGCGCCCGACGGCACCGCTCCCGGCCCGGCGCCCGACGTCCCGGCCCGCCCGCCCGCCGGCGACCCCGCGCCCTCGAGGGGCGCCGCGGACGGCCCGTGCAGGCCGTACCGCCGGCGCAGCGGCCGCACGCGCTCGGACAGCCACCGGCGGTACTCCTCGGGCACGTACGCCCCGTTCCCGTACAGCCGCCGGTAGTTCCGGACGAGCTCCGGCCGGTGCTCGGCGAGCCAGGACAGCATGAGCGGCCGCACCGGCCCGCGCAGGTGCAGCGGGATCGTCGTCACCCAGGACGCCCCCGCCTCGGCCAGGTCGCGGAACAGCCCGTCGAGGTGCGCGGTGGAGTCGGTGAGCCACGGCATCACCGGCGCGACGAGCACCCCGCACTCCAGCCCGGCCTCCCGGACGGCGCGGATCAGCCCGAGCCGCGCACGGGGCGTCGGCGTGCCGGGCTCTATCGCCTGCTGCAGGGCCTCGTCGCCGATCGCGAGCGACACCGCGACGCTCACCCCGACCTCCCCCGCCGCCTCGGTGAGCAGCGGGATGTCCCGGCGCAGCAGCGTGCCCTTGGTGAGCAGCGACATCGGCGTGCCCGAGTGCGCCAGCGCCCCGATGATCCCGGGCATGAGCGCGTACCGGCCCTCGGCCCGCTGGTAGGGGTCGGTGTTGGTCCCGAGGGCGACGTGCTCGTGCCGCCAGGACGGCCGCCGCAGCTCGGCCGTGAGCACGTCGACCACGTTGGTCTTGACCACGATCTGGGTCTGGAAGTCCTCGTCGGGCCCGAGGCCGAGGTACTCGTGCGTCGGGCGGGCGAAGCAGTAGGTGCAGGCGTGCAGGCAGCCGCGCATCGGGTTGACCGTCCACCGGAACGGCATCGCCGACGCCTCCGGCACCTTGTTGAGCGCCGACTTCGCGTGCACCTCGTGGAACGTCACGCCCGCGAACTCCGGCGTCCGGACCGACCGCTGGTGCCCGGCCAGCGCGAGACCCGGAAGCGCCTGCGCCGCCTCCGCCCCGATCTTCTGCCCGTCCCACCGCATGGCACCGATTCGAACACGTGTTCGACCGTCGCGCAAGCACCGAGGCCACACCCCTGGGGACGAGCCGTCCCGGGTCGCCGCCCGGAACCTCAGCATGCTGGCCTTCCGGTTGCCGACCCGGCCACGTCGACGGACGGTGGAGGCATGACCTCCGCGAACCCGGCCCAGCCCGCCCCGAGCCACCCCGCCCGCCGCGACGCCGCCGGCGCGGGCAGCACCCCCGCCGCCGGCGCCGGCCCGGCGACCCGCGGCTGGCCCGTGCTGGTCGGCCTGCTCCTGCTCAACGCCGTCGTGGCGTTCGGGGGCGGCCTGGCGTCGACCTCCGGGGTCGACGGCTGGTACGCCGACGCCGACAAGCCCGCGTGGACGCCGCCGAACTGGGTGTTCGGCCCGGTCTGGACGGTCCTGTACATCGTCATGGCGGTCGCCGCCTGGCTGATCTGGCGGCGGCACGGCCGCGCGGCCACCACGGCGCTCGTCCTGTACGGCGTCCAGCTCGCCCTGAACGCGGCGTGGACGCCGGTGTTCTTCGGCGCGGAGCAGCTCGGCGCCGGTCTGGCGATCATCCTCGCGCTGGAGGTGGCGCTGGTCGCGACGATCGTCGCGTTCCACCGCCTGACCCCGTGGGTCGCCTGGCTGCTCGGCCCGTACCTGGTCTGGGTCCTCTACGCGACGACCCTCAACGCGGGCGTCGCCGCCCTGGCCTGACGGCCCGCCCCGGCCTCCGCGAGCGATCGCCCCGCCCCGGCACCGCGGCTCAGGCCTCCGCGGGGACGACGCGCGGCCACAGGTCGGCGGCCGGCGGCGCCCAGGTCGCCGCGTCGGCGTCCACCTGGTCGCCGGAGCGGATGTCCTTGACCTGGTCCGCGGCGCCGTCCTCGCCCGCGGGGAACCAGACGTACGGGATCCCCCGCCGGTCGGCGTGCTTGATCTGCTTGCCGAACTTGGCGGCGGTCGGCGCGACCTCGACCGGCACGCCCCGGGCCCGCAGCGCGACGGCGACGGCGTCCGACGCCGGCCGGCTCTCCTCGGACGTCACGGCGACCAGCACCGCCGCCGGCACGCCGCGGGTGGCGCGGACCAGGCCGCCGGACAGCAGCCGGGACACCAGGCGCGAGACGCCGATCGACAGGCCGACGCCCGGGTAGGTCTGCTTGCCGTCGGAGGCGAGCGTGTCGTACCGGCCGCCCGAGCAGATCGACCCGAGCTGCTCGTGCCCGACCAGCACCGTCTCGTAGACCGACCCGGTGTAGTAGTCCAGGCCGCGCGCGATCTTGAGGTCGGCGACGACGACGCCCGGGGCGCGCACGGCGGCCGCCTCGATCAGCTGGCGCAGCTCGGCCAGGCCCTGCTCCATCAGCTCGGACTCGATGCCGTGCCGCGCGGCGAGCGCCCGCACCCGGTCGACCACGCCGGCGTCGCCGCCGGAGATCGCCGCGAGGTCGAGGCACGCCTGCGCCTGCTCGGGCGTCGCGCCGGTCTCGGCGACCAGCAGGCCGGCGACCTTCTCCGGGCCGATCTTGTCGAGCTTGTCGATGCTGCGCAGCACGCCCTCGACGTCGGTGAGCCCGATGCCGCGGTAGAAGCCCTCGGCGACCCGGCGGTTGTTCACGAGGATGCGCACGGGCGGCACGCCGATGTCCCGCAGCGCGCCCAGCGCCTCCGCCATGACCAGCGGCAGGTCGACCTCGTAGTGGTAGGGCAGGTCGCCCGCGCCGACGACGTCGATGTCCGCCTGCACGAACTCGCGGAACCGGCCGTCCTGGGGGCGCTCGCCGCGCCACACCTTCTGGATCTGGTAGCGCTGGAACGGGAA
>NZ_DASQCJ010000130.1:0-42330 GCF_035634735.1 Cellulomonas sp. | reverse complement strand
GCACGAGGTCGCCCGCCGGCTGCTGGGCCTGCCCCCGGGCGACGAGGCGGCGCGGCCCGACTACGTGTGCTGGCCGTGCGTCTGGGAGCCGGCCGTCGTGCGCCGGATGCTCGCGCGCGTCGAGGCGGTGACCGGGCTGCCCTGGGCCGCCGCGGTCGGGCGCGAGCTGCACGTCTCCGAGATGGTGCTGTACGGCGTGTACCTCGACGAGGTCGAGGGCCGCCACCGCGCCGTGCCGCACACCGACGACATGCGCTGCCCCGCGTACTCCGACGAGGCGCCGCTCGACCGCGACGGCCTCGCGGCGTTCCTCGCGCGGGTCCGGCTGCGGGACGTGGCGGTGATGGTGTCGGCGAAGTCGGGCACCGCGCTCGACCTGCGCCGGCGGCTGATCGCGGACCGCGTCCCCGGCTGACGCGCGCGGGGGTGCGCGGCGGGCCGCGGTGCCGTGCGCGGGGCCTCGGCTCCCCGGCCCCGCCCGCCTCGATCCGGGTGGAGCGCGTCGGACGGCGTCGGCGACGCCGACCGCGCGTCCGAGGTCAGCCGCGGCGCTTCGCGGTGGGCAGGCCGGTGCGGCGCGCCGTGCTCCCGGCGCGGACGGGGCCCGCGGGGTGGGCGGACGGCCCGGCCTCGGGCTCCGGCTCGCCCGCGGCCGCCGCCTCGGCCGCGGCACCGTGCCGTTCCGCCTCCGGCGGGGCACCGGGTCGCTCCGCCCCGGTCGCCCGCGACGCCGCGCCGCGCTCCGAGCCCCCGGGCCTCGCCCCGCGGGACGGGGTCGGCGCCCGCTTGCGGCCGCGGGTCGTGGCGGGCCGCGCCGCCACCGCGCGCGCCCGGGCCCCCGCGCCCGGGTCCCCGCCGCGGCCGCCCGGCACCTCCGGATCCACCGTCACGTCCGCCGCGGCGCGCGCCGCCGCCCGCCGCGCCCGCACGCCCGAGCGCCAGCGGCCCAGGCTCGCCGCCCCGAACACGAGCACGGCGCCCCCGAGCAGCACGACGATCACGGCCCGCAGCCGGCTGGAGAACTGCTCGGTCGCGTCGTCGGGCGGGGCGAGCAGCAGCGGCGTGAACAGGTACCGGTCGTCGGCGCCGTTGACCCGCTGCAGGTCGTCGAGCTCGGTCTCCAGCACCGTGCCGACGGCCGCCGTGGTCGCGATCGCCGCCTCGGGCGTGGGGCCGACGCCGGTGATGTCGACGACGAACCCGTTGCCGCCGACGCCCGGCCCCACGCCGTAGTCGGTGCCGACGCCGTCGGCCTGGAGCTGCTTCACGGTCGACGCGGCCCCGAGCCGGGCGATGAGCGCGTCCGTGATGAGGTTCGTGTCGGCCGAGCGCAGGTAGGGGTTGTCCGCGTTCAGGGCCGCGAGCGCCGGGTCGCGCTCCAGCTCCTCGGCGGTGGGGACCGCCGGGTTCACGAGCGCGTAGGTCGAGGTGACCTCGTAGCTGCGCGGCGCGAAGCCGTAGACGTATGCGGCGGCGCCGAGCGCCAGCAGCAGCGCGGGCAGCACGTACCGCCGCTGCTGCCACAGCGTCCTCAGGACGTCGGTCGGGTCCACGGGTCCTCCTCGTGACGCACCAGCAGCCAGGCCGCCCCCGAGAGCCCGACCAGCGCGGGGAACGCCAGCGCGAAGACCGGGAAGGACAGCGAGTCGAACGTGAGCGAGCAGACCGCGCCCGCGAGGGTGCCGGCGGCGAGCGCCCCGGCGAGGCAGCGCAGCGCGGGCGAGCGCGCGGCGCCGGCGGCGTGCAGGCCGGTCACCCCCGGCAGGACCAGGTAGACGACGGTGGCGGCGACGCCGACGGCGCCGGTCGTCACCAGCGAGTTGAGGTACTGGTTGTCCAGGATGTGCAGCGCGTCGTCGGGCATGTAGTTGCCGGGACCGAGCCCCAGCAGGGGGTGCGCGTCGAACATCGCGACCACCCGCGGGTAGTTGTCGAGCCGGGTCGAGATCGACGGGTCGGAGGAGTCGGCCCCCAGGGCGCCGCCGAGCGTGCTCACCAGCCCGGGCACGGACAGGAACAGCCCGGCGACGGCGACCGGCGCGGTGACCAGCACCCAGTGCCGGGCGACCCGCGGCAGGAACGGCAGGACGACGACCGTCGCGACCGTGAGGCCGAGGATCCCCGACCGGGAGATGCTCATCGCGACGGCGAGCACCAGCAGCCCCGTCCGGAGCAGGTGCACCCACCGGCGGCCGGTCCGGTCGTAGACCGCCTGCCAGAGCGACAGCGGCAGCAGCATCGACGCGACCACGCCGAGCTCGATCGGGGAGAAGGCCGTCCCGGCGACGCGGACGAGGGAGCCGCGGGGCTGGAACGGGGTGTCGCCGCCGTTCGGCGTGAAGCCCGGCATCACCCACGGGGCCCAGTCGACCGGGTCGACGTGCAGCAGGAACTGCACGAGGGCGACCAGGCAGCAGACCACGACCCCGTCCAGCAGCGCCCGGGCGCACTGCGCCGCGGCGGCGACGGACCGCGCGCACTCCGGGATCACCGTCACGAGGGTCGCGCTGGCCAGCACGAGCAGCAGCCACCGCTCGCCGGCGGCCCGGGTCACCACGGTGCTGCCGCCGGTCGTCCCGAGCCAGAGCGCCGCGGACGAGGCGACGGTGGCCAGCAGCAGCGCCGCGACCGCGAGCCGCCCCGGGTGCCGCGCGGGGAGCGGGTCGTGCAGGCCCCACGCCCAGGAGACCACCCAGAACGCGCCGAGCAGCAGCGTGAGCAGCATCGCCACGGTGCCCGCCGCGCCGATCGGGGCGATCACCATGCTGGCGGGCGCGGCCCCGATCGCGACCAGGGCGGCGCGCAGCAGCAGCGGCACGCCCGCGTCGCGGCCGTGCGCGACCCCGGTGTCGAGGGGCGGCGCGGGCGAGCGCGGCAGGACCGCCGTCACGGGGCGGCGCACCCCGGCGCGGCGCCCGGGGCGTGGTCGTAGCGGTACAGGTGCACGGCGAGGCCGTCGGCGAACGTGTCCGTGAACGCGCCGCCGTCGATCGCGAGGGCCCGGTCCTCGCCGAGCACCGTGACGGCACCGTCCGCGGCGCACCGCAGGTCGAACCGCACGGTCGCCTCCCCGTCGCCCGTGGCGGCCGCGAACAGGTACTGCGTGTCCCCGTCGACCTTCACCGCGGTGTCCACAGGCCCGTCGGCGAGCACCGCACCGTCGAGGAACGGCGCCGCGAGCGCCGGCCCGAGCGCGGCCAGCTGCCGGTTCACGTCGGTCACCCAGGGGCGGACGTCGGCGCCGCACGGCTCGCGCAGCAGGTGGAACGACTCGCAGTCGCCGCCGAAGCTGTGGTTGAAGTAGACGACGCCGCGGGCCCCGTGGATGACGCTGCTCCACACGGCGGCGCGGACCTGCGGGCCGGTGATCGTCGGGGCGTCGTCCTCGGAGAACGGGTGCCCGAGCTCGACGAACGCCCACACCGGCCGGCTCCGCGGCGGGTCCACCAGGGAGCGGACCCGGTCGACCGTCCGCCCGTAGTTGCCCGGGCGCCGGCACTCCTGCTCCGTGAGCGGCTGGCCGCCGGCGAGCAGCAGGCCGCCCTCGTGCCCGCCGCAGATGTGCGGGTCGGTGAACCAGTAGGTGTCCGCGGAGACGACGTCGGCGTAGTCGTTGACGAACCGGGCGGCCTCCGCGTCGTCGAGCCGGAACGCGACGCCCTTGCCGTAGTTGGCGTAGGTCAGCGCGCCGGCGGGCAGCCCCGCGCGCACGGCGGCCTGCACGGTGTAGCCGCACGGGGTGTTCGCCGGCTCGCACACCTCGCCCTGGCCGGGCCACAGCCCGGTCCAGCCGTTGTCGCCGGCGCCCGCCCACATGTCGACCTCGTCGGCGAGGACGCCCCCGGCCGCCCGCGGGTCCTCCCGGCCGACGAGCGCGGCGAGCCCGGTGCCGTCGAGCAGGGCCAGGTCCGAGTCCGTCGTGAGGTCGACGTAGGTGGTCAGGCCGGCGGAGCGGTCCAGCGCGACGTCCCCCGGGTCGGTGACGCTCTCCAGCCACACCCCGACGGGGAACGCGCGCTGGTCGGGCGGGAGGGTCGGGTCGAAGCCGTCGTAGAAGCCCGGCCCGCCGTCGACCTCGCGCCAGGCGAGCGGGGCGGACCAGGACGGCTCCGGGCCGGGGGAGGGCGACCCGGTCGGGTCGCCCGCGGGGCCCGCGCACGAGCCGAAGCACACCCCGGCGACGGCGAGGCCGGTGCAGGCCCGGCGGACGGCGCTCACCGCGCGCCGCCGCCCGGCGCGGCGGGTGTCGCGCGGGCGGGGTCGCCCGCGCCGGGCACCGCGCCGGGCCTCGCGCCCGCCACGAGGCCGAGCAGGGTGCGCGCCCCACGGTCGCTCCCGTACCGGGCGACCACGTGCGCCCGGCCGGCCGCGCCCAGGGCCGTCGCCAGCGCGGGGTCGGCCGCGACCCGCGCGACCCCCGCCGCGAGCGCGGCCGGGTCCCGCGGGGGCACGAGCAGCCCGGTCCGGCCGTCGACGACCAGCTCGCCGACGCCGCCGCCCGCGCACACCACCACGGGCAGCGCCGCCGCGAGCGCCTCCATCACCGCGACGCCCAGCGGCTCCGCGTGGCTCGCGAGGGCGAACACGTGCGCGGCACCCAGCTCGGCGCGCACCCGGTCCTCGCCGACCGCACCCTGGAGCCGCACCCGGTCGGCGAGCCCGAGGCGGTCGACCAGCGCCTCGAGGTCCCGGCGGTACCCCGCGCCGCCCCGCTCGTCCTCGCCGAGCACGACCAGCCGCGCGTCCAGCCCGCCGTCGACGAGCAGCCGCACCGCGCGGACCAGGTCGTCGTGGCCCTTGGCGGGGTTGAGCCGCCCGCACGCGACCAACCGCAGCGGCCCGGTGCCCGGCCACGGCCGGTAGCGACGGTCCGGGGCGGGGGACTCGGGGTCGACGCCCATCGGGGCGACGCCCACCGTCGCCGGGAGGTCCCGGCCGAGCGCCGCCCGCGCCTCGTCGCGCAGGCCCGCCGTGATGACGAGGCCGAACGCCGCGCCGCGCCACTTGCCCCGCTGGTTGCCGCCGTAGTCGGCGAGCGGGCCGTGCAGCGTGAGGCTGTAGGGCGGGCCGCCGAGCAGCCGGGCGAGCGCGGCGACCTGCGCGGCGTCCCCGCAGGAGTGCACGTGCACGTGCTGCCAGCCGCCGGCGCGGGCGAGCGCCGCGAGCCGGGCGGCCGCGAGGGTGAGGCCGGCGGCGCGCAGGGCGGGGCGGGCGGCGCGGAGGGCGGGGCGGGCGGGGCGGGCCACGCGCAGGGCGGGACGGGCGGCAGCGGGGGCACGGACGAGGGCGCCCGGGCGGGGGACGGCGGGGGGCGCGTCGGGCGCGTCGGGCGCGGTGGCGGAGCTCGTCCGCGCCGGGGGCGCCTCGGGCGTCGCGCGGTCGCCGCCGGCCGCCGCGCGGGCCTCGCGCAGCACCGCGCCGGTCCGGCCCGCGGCGACGGCCCGGGCGAGCTCCCGGGCCGCGCCGGCGAGCGCCCGCGGCGACGGGTCCGCCAGGTAGGTGGTGCGCGCCGCCGCCGCGGCCGCCCACGGGTGCGGCGCGGCACGCCGCGGCCGGCGGGTGGAGACGAGGACGGGCCGGGCGCCGGCCCGCTCCAGCGCGGCGACCTCCCGCCAGAAGAACGCGTGCGTCTGGCCGGGGAACTCGGGGACGAGGTAGCCGAGCACGACGGGGGCGGGTGGCGCGGCGGGCGCGGGGGCGTCCGGGGCGGGGGTCGCGGCCGCGGCGCCGGCGGCCGCGCTCGGGGCGGCGGGGCGCACCGCGGCGGCCGGGCCCGGCGCGGCGCCGGCGCTCCGCACGGCGGTCACCGGCGGCTGCTCTCGTCGCGCTCCCAGCCCGCCCCGCGCCGCGCGTGCAGCCGGCCCAGGGTGACCAGGGCGGCGTACGCCGCGGCGTCGAGCGCGCTGCGCGGTCCCCGCACGGTGCGCAGCAGCGCGCCCGCGGTCCGCGAGGGTCCCGGGACCGGTCCCGCCACGGTGTCGATGCCGGGGACGGTGCCGGCGGCGGCCCCGCCGGCGCGCGCCGCACCTGGCGACCCGGTCGCCGCCCGCGCCCGCACCTGGGCCGTGCCCCGCGCGGTGCGCGCGAGCACCCGCACGAGGCTCCGCGCGGTCCGCGGCGCGACCACCCGCACCGGCGGCGCGTCGACGACCCGCTTCTCCCCGGGCGCGAACAGCGCGTCGACCCACAGGTCGTCCGCGACGAGGTCGGGGAACCGTCCCAGCCGGGCGTGCCCGGCCGCCGAGAGCCCGTACACGCCGGCACCCCAGAGCGCGTCCCGTGGCGCCGTCAGGCGCGCCCGCGCCCGGTGGAACGCGCGCACCGCGGCGGAGGCACCGGCGAGGTCGAGCGCGGCGGGCGGCCGCGCGGCGAGCCACGGCCCGTCCGCGAGGGCCAGGAGCGTCGCCGCGACGGCCGCGGGGGTCGCGGCGACGTCCGCGTCCAGGTACACCCGGGGGAAGCCGCGCGCCGCACGGTCGCCGGCGTCGAGCGCGCGGGGCTTCGAGCCCTCGGGCAGCTCGAGCACCCGCACGCCGGGGAACCGGCGCGCCACGTCCGCGGTGCCGTCGGTGCATCCGTTGCACACGACGACGACGTCGACCCCCGCGGCGCGGGCCCACGGCGCCAGGCCCGCCAGGGTGCGGCCGATGACGGCCGCCTCGTCGTGCGCGGGGATCACCACGGTGCCGCCGACGGGCGCCGCCGGGGCAGCGACCGCCGGGGCCGCGGCCTCCGGGACCCCGAGCGCCGGGACCCCGAGGGTCCCGGCCCCGCCCGCCGGACCGCGTGCCACGCCGGCGCCGTCGGCCCGGTCGGCCCCGGCGGCCTCGCCCGCCCCGCCCGCCTGCGCCAGCCCCGTCGGCACCCCGCGCGGCAGCGCCCGCCGCGCGCCGGGCAGCAGCAGCGCGCGCACCGCCGACCGGTGCCCCGCGTCCCAGGTGCGCGCGAGCGACGCCGCGGCGGTGACCGCGAGCGTCGCCCCGGCCAGCGGCGCGGCCCGGTGCTTGCGCGCGTACCGGACCCGGTTCACCTGCAGCAGCGCGGTGAGCTCGGGTCCGCGGCCCGACCCGCCCGCGGCGTGCCGGACCCGCGCCGCCGGCTCGAACCACACCTCCCAGCCCGCCTCCCGCGCGCGCCGGCAGTAGTCGGTCTCCTCCGAGTAGAGGAAGAACCGCTCGTCCCACGGCCCGATCGCCCGGGCCGCCTCGGCGCGGACCAGGACGGCGGCGCCGGTTCCCCAGTCGACGGGGTGCGCCCAGGCGTAGGCGGTGGGGTCGCGCACCGTCTCGGAGAGCCAGCCGGGCCGGTCGCCCAGGAACCGCCCGAGCACGGCGTCGCCGAGGGAGCGGGTCACCGACGGCTCCCGGCGCAGGGAGGGCTGGACGGCGCCCGCCCGGTCGAGCAGCAGCGGCAGCACCACGCCCGCCTCGGGCCGCCGCAGCCGGGCCAGCAGGGCCGGCACCGCGCCGGGCTCGAGGACCAGGTCGGCGTTGAGCACGAGGCAGGCCGGGACGTCCCCCAGCCGCGCCAGGCCCAGGTTGATCCCGCCCGCGTAGCCGACGTTGCCGTGCCCGGTCAGCGTCAGCACGTCGGCGTGGGCCCGGGCGCGCCGCACGGTGCCGTCGGCCGACCCGTTGTCGACCACGACCACGCGCATGGGCGTCGTCGCCGCCGCGAGCCGCAGGCTGCCCAGCAGCCGGTCCAGGTGCGCCTCGTTGTCGTAGGTCACGACCACCACGCCCAGCTCCGCCGGCGCGCCGACCGCCGCGAACGCGGGCCCGGCGGTCGCCCGGCGCTCCGCCTGCGCCGTCACGGCCGCGCCACCGCCTCGGGCGCGCCGGGGACGAGCACGAAGCTGCGCCGGGCGAGCACGTCGTACGCCGGGGGACCGTCGAGCAGGTAGCGCCGGGCGAGCCGGCGGGGCTCGTGCGCCAGCCGCCACGCCCACTCCCAGCCGTGGTCCCGGACCGCCTCGGGCGCGCGCTGCGCCGCGCCGGCGAGGAAGTCGACGACCGCGCCGAAGGCCAGCAGCACGGACGCGCCAGTCTCCGGGCCGTACCGCGCGATCCACCGCTCCTGCCGGGGCTTGCCGAGCCCGACGACCACGACGTCGGCGCCCGCGTGCCGCACGAGGGCGGCCCAGGCGCGGCAGGCCGCGGCGTCGTCCAGGTCGCGCCGCGGGGGCGCCCACATCCCGGCGACCGCCAGCCCCGGCCGGTCCGCCGCCAGCCGCTCCGCGAGCGCGTCCAGGACCTCCGGGCGCCCGCCGAAGAACCCGACCCGCAGACCGACGTCCGCCGCGCGGTCCAGCACCGGAGCGATCAGGTCGCTGCCGGCGAGCCGGGGCCAGGCGTGGCCCGTGAGGTGCTCCGCGCGGCGGACCAGCGGCGCCCCGTCGAGCAGGTTGAGCCACCGGACCGGCGGGCGCCCGTCGAGCGGGTCGGTGGCCGGCGGGCCCCCGGGGTAGGGGTCGCCGGCGCCCGGGTGCGCCCACGCGAACGGCACCAGCGAGGACGGCCCGTGGTAGCCGAAGTGGTGGATGTGGTCGAGGTTGGCGCTCATCACGCCGAGCGGCCAGCCGGCCCCCCGGGTGGCGTGGCCGACGACGGTGTCGACCGCGCCGCCGGTGTCGAGCAGGTCGACGGGGGTGCCGCCGAGCAGGACGCGGGGCCAGGGGAGGGGAGCGGGCATGCTTCACCGTCCGGGGGAGTCGGCAGCCGGGGGCCGCGCCGGGCGCGGGGGCGCCGGGGTGGGGTGCGGCGGGTGCGCGCGCCGGGAGCGGCGCGGTGGACGCGTGCGGCTCCGGGGCGGGAGGCTGTGGCGCGGTGCGCCCCGGTGCTCGACATCGCTGTCAGTCCTTCGGTCGCGCCCCGCGCGCGGCCGGCCCGCCGTCCTGGGGCGGCGTCCGCTCCGCCGGCCCGCGGCGGGCGGCAGGGAGGACGCTGCACCGGGTACCCGTGGCCGGAGTCCGCGGTAGGGACATATGGGACAAGTCGGACAATCGCGACCCTAGAGCGCGGCCCCGCGCGGGACAAGACTCCGCGCGGCCCGGGGCGGGCGAAAAGGTGGCGGTGGGTGTCGGTGGCAGTGCGTACCCTGTCGAAGCCGATCGCGGACGGACCCCCCGCCGCCCCGTGGTCGCGGACCTCGTCGCCCGCCGACCCCTGGAGATGACGTGCTCGCCCGTCTGCTCGTGCGCTACCTGCGCCCCTACCGCTGGCTGCTGCTCGGCGTGCTGGTGTTCCAGCTCTGCTCGGCGCTGGCCATGCTCTACCTGCCCAGCCTGAACGCCCGGATCATCGACGAGGGCGTCGCCCTGGGGGACACCGGGTTCATCTGGCGCACCGGCGGGTTCATGCTGGCGGTGTCGCTCGGCCAGATCGTCGCCGCGATCATCGCCACCTACTTCGCCGCCCGGGCCGCGATGCAGGTCGGGCGCGACCTGCGCGACGACGTCTACGGCCGGGTGAGCGGCTACTCGGAGCGGGAGATCTCCCGGTTCGGCGCCGGGTCGCTCATCACGCGCAACACCAACGACGTCCAGCAGGTCCAGATGCTCGCCATGATGGGCGCGACCATGCTGGTCAGCGCCCCGATGCTCGCGATCGGCGGTGTCGTCATGGCGCTGCGGCAGGACGTCGGGCTGTCCTGGCTCATCGCCGTGTCGGTGCCGACGCTGCTGCTGATCGCCGGCCTGATCATCAGCCGGATGGTCCCGCTGTTCCGCTCGTTCCAAACCAAGCTCGACGCGGTCAACCGGGTCATGCGCGAGCAGCTCACCGGCGTGCGCGTCGTGCGGGCGTTCGTCCGCGAGGACATCGAGGCCGACCGGTTCCGGGTCGCGAACACCGACATCATGGTCGTCGGGCGCAAGATCGGGTCGCTGTTCGTCGTGCTGTTCCCGCTCGCGATGCTCGTGCTCAACGTGACCGTCGTCGGGGTGATCTGGTTCGGCGGCATCGAGGTCGACGCGGGGAACGTGCAGATCGGCACGCTGCTCGCGTTCATGCAGTACATCGGCCAGATCCTCATGGGGGTCCTCATGGCCTCCTTCATGACCGTGATGATCCCGCGCGCCGCGGTGTCGGCCGAGCGGATCACCGAGGTGCTGACCAGCGAGTCGACGCTCGCCGAGCCCGCCGAGCCGGTGCGCGCCACCCCGCGCCCGGGCGAGGTCGAGCTCGACGACGTCACGTTCGCGTACCCCGAGGCCGAGCACCCGGTGCTGTCGAACGTCTCGTTCACCGCCCGGCAGGGGCAGACCGTCGCGGTGATCGGCTCGACCGGCGCCGGCAAGACCACGCTGGTCTCGCTGATCCCGCGGCTGTTCGACACGACCGGCGGCGCGGTGCGCGTCGGCGGGGTCGACGTCCGGGACCGCGACGTCGAGGACCTGTGGGCGGGCATCGGCCTGGTCCCGCAGCGGCCGTTCCTGTTCGCCGGGACCGTCGCGTCCAACCTGCGCCTCGGCCAGGAGGACGCCACGGACGCCGACCTGTGGCGCGCGCTCGAGATCGCCCAGGCCAGCGACTTCGTCTCGCAGATGGACGGCGGGCTCGAGGCCCGGATCGCGCAGGGCGGCACCAACGTGTCCGGCGGCCAGCGGCAGCGGCTCGCGATCGCCCGCGCGCTGGTGCGCCGGCCGGCCGTGCTGCTGTTCGACGACTCGTTCTCCGCGCTCGACCTCGCGACCGACGCCCGGCTGCGGCAGGCGCTGTGGCGCGAGCTGCCGGACGTCACCAAGATCGTCGTCGCCCAGCGCGTGTCGACGGTGACCGGCGCCGACCAGATCCTCGTCCTCGAGGACGGCCGGGTCGCCGGGCTGGGCACGCACGACGAGCTGCTCGCGACCAACCAGACCTACCGCGAGATCGCGGAGTCCCAGCTCGCGGTGGAGGCCGGCGCATGAGCGACCAGAAGACGCGGACCAAGCCGGCCGAGCCCGAGCTGACCGACGACGAGAAGCTCGAGATCGAGCTCGGGGAGCAGGCGCGCCTCGCGTCCGACTCCTGGGACTCGGTCGCGCCGGGCAAGGCGGACAACTTCGGGCAGTCGTTCGGCCGGATGCTCGGGCTGCTGCGCCCGTACAAGTGGGCTCTGGTGGCCGTGACCCTGATGGGCTCGGCGGGCGTCGTGCTCACCGTGCTCGCGCCGCGGGTGCTCGGCCGGGCCACCGACGCCGTGTTCACCGGCTTCCTGTCCCGGCAGCTGCCGGCCGGGGTGACCCAGGAGCAGGCGGTCGAGGCGCTGCGCGCCCAGGGCCAGGACCGCATGGCGGCGATGATCGAGGCGGTCGACGGCCTGGTGCCGGGCGCCGGCATCGACTTCGACCTGCTGGGCCGGCTGCTGCTCACCGTGCTCGCGCTGTACGTGGCGGGCGCGCTGCTCATGTGGCTGCAGGGCTACATCATCAACGCGATCATGGTCCGGGCCATGTTCCGCCTGCGCGAGCAGGTCGAGACCAAGATCAACCGGCTGCCGCTCGCCTACTTCGACAAGGTGCAGCGCGGCGAGCTGATCTCCCGCGTCACCAACGACATCGACAACATCACGCAGACGATGCAGCAGTCGCTCTCCACGGCGCTGACCTCGATCCTCACCGTGATCGGCGTGCTGATCATGATGTTCTCGATCTCGTGGCAGCTCGCCCTGGTCGCGCTGGTGTCGATCCCGCTGATGGGCGTGATCTTCGGCGTCATCGGCCCGCGGTCGCAGAAGGCGTTCGGCACCCAGTGGCGCAAGGTCGGCCGGCTGAACGCGCGCGTCGAGGAGTCGTTCTCCGGGCACGCGCTGGTCAAGGTGTTCGGCCGCCGGCAGGACTTCGCGGACAAGTTCAAGGCGGAGAACGAGGAGCTGTACCAGGCCTCGTTCAAGGCGCAGTTCCTGTCCGGGATCATCTGGCCCGGCATGTCGTTCGTCGGCAACCTCACCTACGTCGGCATCGCGGTGCTCGGCGGCCTCATGGTCGCGAACGGCACGATGCTGCTCGGCAGCGTGCAGGCGTTCATCCAGTACGCGCAGATGTTCACCCAGCCGCTGTCCGAGCTGGGCGGCATGGCCGCCGTCGTGCAGTCCGGCACCGCGTCGGCCGAGCGGGTGTTCCAGCTGCTCGACGAGGACGAGCAGCGCGAGGACGACCCGCAGGCGCCGGCCCCGGCCGAGGGCGACGGGACCATCGAGTTCGAGCACGTCGCGTTCTCGTACAGCCCCGACCAGCCGCTGATCTCCGACCTGTCGTTCACCGTCCGGCCCGGGCAGACCGTCGCGATCGTCGGCCCGACCGGCGCCGGCAAGACGACCCTGGTCAACCTGCTCATGCGGTTCTACGAGCTCGACGGCGGCCGAATCCTGGTGAACGGCCAGGACATCGCGACGCTGTCCCGGCACGACGCCCGCGCCCGCACCGGCATGGTGCTCCAGGACCCGTGGCTGTTCGCCGGCACCATCCGCGAGAACATCCGGTACGGCCGGCAGTCGGCGACCGACGAGGAGATCCTCGCCGCCGCGCAGGCGACCTACGTCGACCGGTTCGTGCACTCGCTGCCGCACGGCTACGACACCGTGCTGGAGGAGGACGCCGCCAACCTGTCGGCGGGGGAGAAGCAGCTGCTCACCATCGCCCGGGCGTTCGTCGCGCGCCCGTCGGTGCTCATCCTCGACGAGGCGACGTCCTCGGTCGACACCCGCACCGAGAAGCTGCTGCAGCAGGCGATGGCCTCGCTGCGGCAGGGGCGGACGTCGTTCGTCATCGCGCACCGGCTGTCGACCATCCGGGACGCCGACCTCATCCTCGTGATGGAGCACGGCGCGATCGTCGAGAAGGGCACGCACGACGAGCTCATCGCGGCCGGCGGCGCGTACCACCGGCTGTACCAGTCGCAGTTCGCGGGCGCGGTCGTCGGGGAGGACGCGTGACGGCTCCGGCCGGGCAGGCAGCGGGCGGCGGGGCCGGGCCGGGCGGCGGGGCCGCGCCGGGCGGCGGTGCCGGTGCGGTCGGCGGTGCCGGGGCGGTCGCGCCGTCCCGGCCCGCCCCGGCGCGGGGCCCGCTCGCCGCGGTGCCGACGGCCGTCCTGGCGGCGGTCACCCTCGTGGCGGCGTTCGCCGTCGCGCAGGGCACCGGCGTCCGCGCGCTCGGCGGGGTCGTCCTCGTGCTGGGCGTCGCGTGGTGCGCGTGGCGGTCCTGGGCCACGGCCGGGGCCGCGCGGGTCGTGGCCGTCGTGCTGCTCGGGGCGGCGTGCTTCGTCGCCTCGCACGTGCTCGCCGGAGCGCTCGGGGCGTGGCCGTCGGTCGCGCTCGCCGCGGTCGTGCTCGGCGCGGGGGCGTGGCTCCTGGTCGACCGCCGGCGCTGACGGGGCCCTGACCGGCGGCGGGACGGAGGTCAGGCGTCGAGCAGCCAGCCGACGGTCATCAGGCCCGCGAGGCAGCCGAAGGCCACCAGGACGGCGAGCAGCACGGGGTGCCGGTCGGTCCAGGTGGACGCCCCCGGGTACGCCGCCTCGAGCTCGCCGGGGGCGCTCCGCCGGTGGTCCCAGTCGACGGCCACCCCGGCGGCACGGAGCAGGGACCGGGTGTCGGCGCGTAGCCAGAACCCGCGGCTGTGCGTCGGCGGCGCGACGACGCGCCCCGCGCCGTCGACGAGCAGCGCCCGCTGCGCGGTGGAGCCCCCACGGGGGGCGACGGTCACGAGCACGACGCGCCGCACGTGGCCGAGCGTGGTCACGCGGCGCCGCAGGGCGCTGCGGACCTCGAGCACCGGCGGGCCGCCCGCGGTGCCGGTCAGGGTCGTCGCGGAGCGCGCCAGGACCAGCACGGTCCACGTCGCCACCAGCACCTCGAACGCGAGGACCGCGAGCCACGGCCGGCTCCCCGGCCCCGCGGCCAGCGCGTGGTCCAGGATGCTGGGCGCTCGGGTGCGGGAGGCGGCGGGGATGACCGCCGCGAGCGCCGCGACGAGGAGGACCCGCGGGCGGGACGGCCGCTCGACGACGCGCGTCGGGGGCGTCGGCGACTCCCACGCGCCCGTTCGGCTCCGGCGCGACCGCCGCACGGACGGTGTCGCGGTCCGCGTGCCGCGCCGGACGTCGTCGTGGGACACGCTCAGTCCCCGGCCAGCACGAGCAGCGCGAACGCGGCGGCGGACAGGGCGAGCGCGCCGGCCAGCAGGTGCCACCCGGAGAGGCGGTCGACCCACCGGGTGGACCCGGGGCAGGTCGCCTCGAGGGCGCGGGCGCTCACGCGGCGGGTCTGGCGGTCGACGAGGATCCCCACGGGCCCCAGCAGCGCCTCGGCGTCCGCCCGCACCCACAGGTCTCGGTGCGTCCGCGGTGCCGCGACCACCCGTCCGCGCGCGTCCAGCAGCACCGCCCGGCGCCGGCTGGCGCCGCCCGGGAGCTCGATCCGCACCAGGGCGACGCGCCGGACCTGCCGCAGGTCGTACGTCGAGCGGCGGACAGGGCCCTGCACCACCAGCTCCAGCGAGCCGTCGCCGCGGGCGCGCAGCGTCGTGGCGGACCGGGTCACGGTGAGCGTGGCCACGGCGGCGAGCAGGGCCCACCAGGCGTACAGGGCGAGCGCGGGCCCCGACGCGGCGCCGTGCGCCAGCGCGTGGGCGACGAGCGACTCGCCGCGGTCCCGTCGCGGGGGCGCGGCGAGGACCGCCGCCACGCCCCACACGGGCCACCGCGGGGGCCGCAGCACCACGGTGCCGGGACCCGACCCCGGCGCGGCGTCCGCCTCCCGGGCTCGCAGGTGTCGTCGGGTGAGGCGGTGGCCGGCCGGTGCGGCGGGCGACACCGTCGCCCTGGCAGAACGGCCCATCCACCGCCTCCTCGCCCGGGCCGGCGCCCTGGTGCGCAGCGGTCCTGCTCCTCTCATCGGCCCGCCACCCCCGCGGCGTGAGGGGGTACTAGTACCAACGTCCGATCGCGCGGCAGACCCGCGGCGCGGGAGAACTGACTCGTCGGATCCACCCACCACCCGAGGAGTCCCCCGTGAAGCGCACCCTGGTGTTCACCGCCGCCGCCGCGCTGGCGATCGTGCCGGCCGTCGTCGGCCTCACCGCCAACCCGAGCCTGAGCCGCGAGGTCCCGGTCTCCGTCCCCACCCAGGCGCCGACCGCCGACGACCGCGGCGGGGCGACCGACCGCGACCTGCGCACCGAGGCCGGCGACGACCGGCGCGCCGACGGCACCGGCGCGGCCACGTCGCCGTCCGACGGCGTGACGCCGTCCGGGTCGTCGTCGCCGTCGGCCGTGCCCGAGGACGACGGCGGCCGCGTCGACCGCGACGACCGGTTCGAGCCGGGGGACGACCGGCGCGTCAACGGGACGGCCCCCGCCGCGCCGGCGGTCCCGGCCGCCCCCGCCGCCCCGGCCGCCCCCGCCGCGCCCGCGACCGGGGCCGACGACTCCGGCCACCACGGGTCCGGCTCCGACGACTCGGGCCACCACGGCTCGGACGACTCGGGCCACCACGGCGGCGACGACCGGGGCGACGGGCGCGGCGGCCACGGCAGCGACGACTGACCGGTGCCCGCAGCACCTAGGGTGGCGCCTGTGCAGACGCCCGCGCGCGCGGCCGAGGACGGCCGAGTCGTCCTCAGGCGCGGCGCGCCGCCCGCCGCCTCGGTCGCCCCGGTCCGCACCTGGCGCGTGTTCCTCCAGGTCGGCGCGGCGGCCGCGGTCGTGCTCGTGCTGGTCGCGGTGCTGGGCCTCGGCGCGAGCCGCCGGATCGCCGAGCAGGAGTCCGTCAACGACGCCGCGCGCAGCACCGACCTGCTGGCCCACGCCGTCGTGCAGCCCGCGCTCACCGACGGCGTGACCACCGGCGACCCGGAGGCCCTGGCGGCGCTCGACGCGGTGGTCCGGGACCGGGTGCTGGGCGACGCGGTCGTGCGGGTGAAGCTCTGGGACGAGTCCGGCCGGATCGTGTACTCGGACGAGCCCCGGCTCATCGGCGACGAGTTCGGCCTCGGCGACGACGAGCGCGCGGTGCTCGCGGACCCGGCCACCCAGGCCGAGGTCAGCGACCTGGACGAGCCGGAGAACCGGTTCGAGCGGGACCAGGGTCGGCTGCTCGAGGTCTACCGCCCCGTGTGGACGCCGGACGGCACCGTGCTGCTGTTCGAGACCTACAGCCGGTACGACGTCGTCACCGAGCGCGCCGCCGCCGTGTGGCGCGGGTTCGCGGGCATCACCGTGACGAGCCTGCTGCTGCTCCTCGTGCTGCTGCTGCCGGTGCTGTGGACGCTGCTCGACCGGCTGCGGCGCGGGCAGGAGCAGCGGGAGCGCCTGCTGCGCAGCGCGGTCGACGCGTCGGACGCCGAGCGTCGTCGGATCGCCGCCACCCTGCACGACGGCGTGGTGCAGGAGCTCGCGGCGTCGTCCTTCGCCCTCGCCGGCGCGGCGGAGCGCGCCGAGCGCGCCGGGGCGCCGGACGTCGCCGCGGACGTCCGGGCCGCGAGCGGGACCGTGCGCACGTCGATCCGCGGGCTCCGGTCGCTGCTCGTCGACATCTACCCGCCGAGCCTGCGCACCGCCGGCCTGGGCGCGGCGCTGGCCGACCTCGCCGGCGGGCTCGCGGCCCGCGGGGTGCGGGTGACCGTGGACGCGCCCGAGGCGGCGCTGGCCGGGATCGGCGTCGACGCGCAGCAGCTCGTGTACCGGGTCGCCCAGGAGACGGTGCGGAACGCCGTCGCGCACGCCGGCGCCGACGAGGTGCGGGTGACGCTCGCCCGCGCCGGCGGGCTGCTGGTGCTGGAGGTCGCGGACGACGGCGCGGGCTTCGACGCCGCCGCCACGCTGGCGAGCCCGCCCGAGGGGCACCTCGGCCTGCCGGTGCTGGGCGACCTGGCCGCGGCGGCGGGCGCGGACCTGACGGTCGACTCGGCGCCGGGTGCGGGCACCCGCTGGCGCCTGGCGGTCGACCCCGACGTGGAGGTGCGATGACCCGGGACATCACGGTGCTGCTCGCCGACGACCACCACCTGGTCCGGTCGGGGCTGGCCGGGCTCGTCGACGCCGCGGACGGGATGCGGGTGGTCGGGCAGGCCGCCGACGGCGCGGCGGCGGTCGCGCTGGCGGCGGACCTGGCGCCGGACGTGATCCTCATGGACCTGTCCATGCCGGGGACCGACGGCGTCGAGGCGACCCGCCGGGTGCTGGCGGCCCGGCCGGGGACGCGGGTCGTCGTGCTGACGTCGTTCTCCGACCACGATCGGGTGTCCTCGGCGGTCGGCGCGGGGGCCGTCGGCTACCTGCTGAAGGACTGCGAGCCGGAGGAGCTGGTCGCGGCGGTGCGGTCGGCCGCCCAGGGCTACGCGCCGCTCGACCCGCGGGTGGCGGGCGCGCTGCTCCCGTCCGCCGCGGCGCCGCGGCCCGCCGACCGGCTCAGCGCGCGGGAGCGGGACGTGCTGCGGCTGCTCGCGCGCGGGCTGGCGAACAAGCAGATCGGGCGCGAGCTCGGCATCGCGGAGCGGACCGTGAAGGTGCACGTCGGGCACGTGTTCCGGCTGCTGGGCGTCGCGGACCGGACGAGCGCGGCCCTGTGGGCGCGGGAGCACCTGCCGGAGGCGTGACCCCCGGGGGCGTGCGTGCGGGGGCGTGGGCTCGGCGGTCGACCAAGGTCCGCACCCGATTCTCGCGTCGACACCCGATCGGGTGTCGACGCGAGAATCAGGGGCGTGCGCCGGTGCCCCGCGTGCCGGGGCCGGGCGTGCGGGGGCTCAGGGCGCGGGCTGCGCGGGCTGCGCGGCCGCGGCCGCCGGGCCGGCGCGGCGGGCCGTCGCCGCGAGCAGCGCCGAGCCGAGCAGGCCCGCGGCGCACGCCAGCACCACCACCCGGTGGTCCACGGCGTCGACCACCGCGGCCGCGGCGACCGCGAGCGCGAGCTGCGGCGCGTTCAGCACGAGCGCGCCGGCGGACTGCACCCGGCCCTGGAGGGTCGGCGGCGTGCGGAGCTGCCGCTCGGTGACGAACGCCACGACGGCCCAGGTCACCCCGGCCCCCAGCGCCCCGAGCCCGAGCGCGACGCCGATCAGGCTCGACCCCGCGAGCGGCACCACCCCGGCCGCGGCGACCAGCAGCGCGACCGCCACCAGCCGGGTGGCGCCCCACCGGGCGATCAGCCGGTCGGCGGTGAGCCCCGCGACCACCGCCGTGACGGCCTGGGCGCTGGTCAGCGGCCCCAGCGCCTCGGGCGGCAGGCCGAGCCCCCGGTCGATGACGGCGAAGGCCACGCCGTTGATCGCGCCCGTCACGCCGAACCCGATGCCGAGCGTCACGGCCAGCCGGCCGAGCGGCGGCGTGCGGCGCAGGTGCCGAAACCCGGCCGTCACGGAGCGGGCGAACGGCTCGTGCCCCGGCTCGGGCGGCGTCTCCCGCACGCGCAGCCGGGCGGCCAGCACCGCCGACACCGCGAACGCCGCCGCGGCGGTGACCACGAGCGGCCGCGGGCCCGCGGCCGCGTAGACGACGGCCCCGACCACTGGCATCGCGAGGCGGAACGACTGGTCGATGGCGGTCAGGCGGCCGTTCGCGGGGGCCAGGGCCGCGTCCGGCAGCAGGTCGCGCAGCAGCCCCGACTGCGCCGCGCCGGTCGTGTAGCCGAGCGCCGCGTAGACCACGGTCACGCCCAGGACGACCCACGCGCCGGACGCCCCGCGCACGGGCAGCAGCACGAGCAGCGCCGCGGCGCCGACCGCGTAGGCGACGACGAGCACCCGCCGGCGGGACACCCGGTCGACGACGTGCCCGATCAGCGGGGTCGCGAGCGCGGGGAGCCCGAACGCCGCCAGGGTCAGGCCCGCCGCCGCGTCCGAGCCGGTGAGGTCCTTGACCCAGACGGCCAGGATCAGCGCGAGGAGCGAGTCGGCGAGGTTCGCGGCCACCCACACGGCCGTGAGCAGCCGGAAGGCGGGGGAGCGCAGCGCGGCGCGGGGGTGCGGCGGCGCGACCTCCGACGTCACCGGTCCGGCTCCGCGTCCGGGTCGACGCTCACGACGCCGAAGAACCGTGCGTGCCGGGCGCCCGGCGGGCGCAGGTCGGGGTCGTCGGAGCGGCCCGCGAACCGGTCCGTCAGCCGCTCGAGCTCCGCCGACAGGGCGCGGAGCTCGTCGCTCGTGGCCCAGAACGCCGACGAGTGCAGGCCGGAGGCGAGCAGCCACTCGTCCGCCTCGCGCGGGGAGGCGTCCAGCCACCGGTGCAGGCGGTCGGCCTCCTTGTCGACGGTGAGCCGGGCGACCTCGGCGACCGCGCGCAGCGAGCCGGGGCGCTCGGGGTCGTACCGGCTCGGCCGCTCGCGCACCGACCGCCACGGCCGCTCCCGCCCGCGCGGCGGTGCCGCCTCGACGTAGCCGTGCCGGGCGAGCGTGTGCAGGTGGAACGAGCAGCTCGCGACCGACTCGCCGGTGAGCGCGGCGCACTGCGTCGCGGTCAGGTCGCCGTCCGCGTCCAGGAGGTCGAGCAGGCGCAGGCGCAACGGGTGCGCGAGCGCCCGGATCCGGGCCGGGTCCGAGTCGGGGCGCGGCGCAGGCGTGCGGTCGGGCGCGTCGGCGGACGCGCGGTCGGCCGCGGTGTCGGCGGGCTGCGGGCGCTCCATGCCGCGAGCGTATGACCCTCAAGAAGGCTTGATCAAGGGTTCTTGATCATCGGCGCACCCGGAACCGCAGGTGCAGCACCCGGCTGCCCCGGATCACCTCGTCCGCGTCCTCCAGCAGCTGCTGCCCGGCCACCGGCCCGAAGAACCGCCTGCCCGACCCCAGGACGACGGGCGCGACGTCCATCCGCACCTCGTCGACCAGGCCCGCGGCGAGGACCTGGCCGCCGACGTCGCCCGCGGCGACCTCGACGACGCGGTCGCCCGCGAGCTCCTGCGCCCGCGCCAGGGCCGCCTCGACGCCGTCGACGAAGTGGAACGGCGCCGCCGGGTCCCACCCCGCGGGCGGCGGCCGGTGCGTCACGACCACCACGTGCTCGACCCCGCTCGGCGGCGTCCCGTCCCAGCCGTCCGTCAGGTCGAACACCCGCCGGCCGACGACGGTCACCCCGATGCTGTCCCAGTAGGCGCGGGTGTGGTCGGCGGACGCCGGCGACACGGTGAGCGCCCCGCTCTCGTCCAGCGGGACGTCGCCCGCGGTCAGCCAGTCGAACAGCGGACCGGGCTGGTCGTCCCGGTCGGCGACGAAGCCGTCCAGCGACACCGAGCCGTACATGATCACCGTGCCCACGGGTCCTCCTCCGCGCTCCGCCCCGGGCCCCTGCCGGGCCCACCCGCGACCTCACCGGGCCCGACGCTAGCGGCGGCGCCGGCCGTCGACCAGGGTCGGCCGCCCGACCGCGCGGGTCAGGTCAGCGCGCCGGTGCCGGGGTCGCGGTCCGTCAGGCAGTACCGCCGGCCGGCGGGGTCGGCGAGCGCGGTCCACCGCGCCCGCACGTCCGCGACCCGCGCGCCGAGCGCGACGTGCCGGTCGGTCTCCGCGGCGCGGTCGGTGCAGGCCAGGTCGAGGTGGGCGCGCACCGGGCCGGCCGGCTCGTCGAGGCGCTGGAGCAGCAGCCGCAGGGGCAGGCCACCGGGCCGGCGCAGCGGGACCAGCGACGCGCCCGGCGCCGTCGGCTGCTCGGGCCACCCGGTGAACGCCGCCCAGAACGCCCGCTCGACCGCCCAGTGCTCCGCCGGCACGTCGATCGCCAGCTGGTCGAGCAGGCTGGCGTGCGTCCCGCCGCCCGGCCGGGGCCAGGTCACCGGGGCGGGCCGCCGGGCCGGGTACGCGTCGACGCAGCAGAACGGCAGGCCGCCCGGCGAGGCGAGCACGACGTGGTCCGAGGCGGCCACCTCGCGCGCCCCGAGCCGGACGGCGGCGTCGGCCGCGGCGCGGACGTCGGGCACGTGCAGGTCGAGGTGCACGCCGCCCGGGCCCGACCGCACCCGCTGCGCCCGCAGGAACCCCTCGCCCTCGGCGGGGACGAGGGTGACGAACGCGTGGTCGGGCCCGCGGAACGGCGACAGCGTCGAGGCGGTCGCGGCCTGCCAGAACGCGAGCGTGCGGTCCCAGTCGGCCGCGGTCGAGTCGAGGAACGCCGTCGCCCACGTGATCATGCGGCGACCGTAGCGGCGGCGGCGCGGGGCGCGCCGCCGAAATGCGCTTCGGGTGTGTGGGTGGGCCGCCCTAGGGTCGTCGGACCATGCTCGGAACCACCACCGCCCCGCCCCCGGTCGACGCCACCGCCGACCGGGCCCCGCGCGCGCCTCTCGACCCCGCGCGCCGCCTCGACTGGCGGCGCCTGCGCGGCCCGGTCGCCGCCCTCGCGCTCGTCGCGCTCACCATCGCGTCGGTCGGCGCCGCGCTCGGCACCGTCGTCGCGGGCGACCTCGCCGAGCACCCGACGGCCGCCGGGCTGTGGCTGCTCGCGGCGTGCCTGGTGGGCGCCGCGCTGGTCGACACCGTCGGGCAGGTCGCGTGGGCCGGGGTCGTCGACCGCGCCGAGGGCCGGCTGCGCGGGGACCTGCTGAGCGCCGCGCTGCACCAGCCGCTCGGCACGCTCACGGAGCAGGCCGTCGGCGAGGTGCTGGACCGGGTCGACGACGACACGCACGCGGTCGGCACGCTCGTGCGCCGGCAGGTGTGGGGGCTGGGTCGCACGGTCGTCGGCTGCGTGCCGCTGTGGATCGTCGGCGGCCTGACCTGGTGGCCGGCCTGGGTGCTGTTCCCGCTGCTCGGCGGCGTCACCGTGCTCGTGGTGCGGCCGTCGCTGGGCGAGATCGCGCGCCGCAAGGTCGTCGAGGAGCGCGCGTGGACCGACAACGCCGCCGCGTTCGAGGAGGCCGTCGCGGCCCGGGACGACCTGCGGACCAGCCGGGGCCAGGCGTTCGCGGTGCGGCGGCTGGCCGAGGCCTCCGCCCTGGTGCACCGGATGCTCGACCGGGTCCTGGCCGTCGAGACCCGGATGACCGCGCGGGCGGGCACGCTGCTGCACGCGCTGCTCGCGGGCGTCGTCGTCGCCGGCGTCGTGCTGGCCGGCGCGGGCGACCTGTCCGTGGCGCAGCTCGTCACGCTCTTCCTGGTCACGGCGTCGTTCGTCGGGCAGTTCGACCAGCTCGCCCGGCACCTGCCCGACGTGCAGGAGGGCATCGGGGGGATCGTCCGGATCCGCGAGCTGCTCGGCACCGAGCCCGAGCCCGCCGGCGGTCGCGCCGTGCCCCCGGGGCCGCTCGACCTCGAGCTGCGCGACCTGCACTTCTCCTACGCCGAGGGCACCTTCGCCCTGCGCGGCGTCGACCTGCGGGTGCCCGCGGGGCAGACGGTCGCGCTCGTCGGGCGCACCGGGTCGGGCAAGTCGACGCTCGCGTCCCTGCTGTCCCGGGCGGTCGAGCCGGAGCCCGGCTCGGTGCTGCTCGGCGGCGTCGACGTGCGGGACCTCGACCTCCAGGCCCTGCGCGGCGCCGTCGGCGTGGTGACGCAGCGGACGGAGATCCTCGCCGGGACGCTGGCCGAGAACATCACGCTGTTCGCCGACGTCCCGCGCGCCGACGTCGAGGGCGCCGTGCGCGAGCTGCGGCTCACGGACTGGGTTGCCGGGCTGCCCGACGGGCTCGACACCCTGCTCGGCCCCGGCGGGACCTCGCTGTCCGCGGGGGAGGAGCAGCTGGTCGCGTTCGCGCGGCTGCTGGTCCGGGACGTGCAGGTGGTCGTGCTCGACGAGGCGACCGCCCGGATGGACCCGCTGACCGAGGCCCGGGTCGTCGCGGCGTCCGCGCGGCTGCTGGGCGGGCGGACCGGCGTCCTCGTCGCGCATCGGCTCGGCACCGTCGACCGGGCGGACCAGGTGGTCGTGCTGGACCACGGGCGCGTCGTGCAGCAGGGCCCCCGGTCCGTGCTCGCGCGGGCCGACGGGCCGTTCCGTGCCCTGCTCGAGGCGAGCCGGGTCGAGGGGCACGCGGACGCGCTCGACGCCGAGGGTGTCGACGCGACGGGCTCCGGGGTCGACGCGGCGTCCGGCGGGGTCGGCGCTGCGACCGGCGCGGTCGGCGCTGCGACCGGCGGCGCGGGGGCGGCGGGGGCGCGGGCCACCGAGGCGGTCGCGGACCTGGCGGGTCCCGCCGGGACCGGCGCTGAGGTCGGCGCCCGCCGGCGCACCGGCCCGCCGCCCGCGCTGCGCGACCCCGGGACCGGGCCCAGCCTGGCCCGGGGCATCGCGCACGCGCTCGTCGTCAAGCCCCGGTGGGGCCTGCTCGGCGGCCTGCTGTTCCTGCTGTCGAGCCTGTTCGCCGCGCAGGGGGCCGTCACCGGCTACCTGTGGGGCCACACCGTCGAGGGCCTGCGCGCGGGCGAGCCGACCACCGGCCTCGTCGTCGCGCTGGCCGTGACGCTGCTGCTCGTGGCGCCGTGCAGCTCCTTGGCGTTCCGGCTGTACCCGAAGTGGTGGATCGAGCTGCTGCTCCGGGTGCGGATGTCGGTGCTGGTCGGGCAGACCCGGCAGCACCGGCTGCGCCGCACCCCGCCGGGCGAGGTCGTCGCGCGCGCCCTCGACGCGGACCGGTTCGTGCAGTACGCCGACCGGTGGGTCGACCTCGTCAACGGCCTGGTGCTGGTGGCGGTCACGGCGGTGCTGAGCTGGTCGCTGCTCGCGGGCGGCGTGCTGCTCGCGGTGCTGGTCGTGAGCGCGGCCTGCGCGCTCGCCGGCCGCGGGGTCGCGGGGCGCTCGGCCACCCGCTCGGCCGCCGCGCGCGCGGGCTTCGGTCGGTCGCTCGTGTCCGCGCTCGACGCGGCCCGGACGGTCAAGCTCGCGGCGCGGACGCCGGAGGTGCACGCGCACCTGCGGCGGGTCGACGGCGGCCGGGTCGAGGCCGCGGTGTTCGAGCACCGGGTGCAGGCCGTGCTCGACGGCGTGCCGATCATCATGGTGCAGGTCGGCGCGGTCGTGGCCTGGGGCGCGCTGCTCGCCGGGGTCTGGGACCTCGCGAGCACGCTGCTGGTCGCCGGTGCCGTCGCCGGGTTCAACTGGTTCGGGGTCGTCGCGGGCGCGGTCGTCACCGAGGCGCCCGGCACCCGGTCCTGGCAGCGCGCCACCGCGTCGTTCGCCGCGGGCGCCGACCTGGTGGCCGAGACGCCCGGGGTCGACCTGCCGGCCGGGACCGCGCCGCTCCCCGGGCCGGACGCGCGGGACCGGCTCGACACCCTCGAGCTCCGCGGGGTCGGCGCCGTGCACGACGACGGCACGATCGGCGTCGCGGGCGTCGACCTCACGGTCGGCCGCGGCGAGCTGGTGCTGCTGCTCGGTCGGGTCGGCGCGGGCAAGTCGAGCCTGCTGTCGGCGCTCGCCGGGCTGATGGCGCACACCGGCCGGATCCGGTGGAACGGCGCCGACGTCGAGGACGCCGAGGCGTTCCTGCGGCCGGGCCGGGTGGCGCACGTGGCCCAGGTACCGCGGGTGCTGTCCGGGACGTTCGCCGAGAACGTCCGGCTCGACCACGAGCGCGCCGTGGCGGGCCCGCTCGACGCCGCCCGGATGACCGAGGACGTCGCCGAGGCGGGCGGGCCGGACGCGCTCGTCGGCCACCGCGGCGTGCGGCTCTCGGGCGGCCAGGTGCAGCGCCTGGCGCTCGCCAGGGCCCTGGCGACCGACGCGGAGCTGCTGCTCGCCGACGACGTGTCCAGCGCGCTCGACGCGAGCACGGAGATCGAGCTCTGGTCGGCCCTGCGGGAGCGCGGCACGACGGTGGTCGGCGCGACGTCGAAGCGGGCGGCGCTGGCGCGGGCGGACCGGGTCGTCGTGCTCGAGGAGGGCGCGGTGGCGGCGGTCGGGCCGTGGCGGGACCTCGCGGCGCGGTGGGGGCACCTGGCGGGCTGAGGCGGCGCGCGGGGGCGGGTCCGTCCGGGCGCGTGGAGGGCGCGCGGACCTGTGCGGGCCGCCGCCTCGCGTGGGGGCCGTCCCGGCCGTGCGGGCCGGGCGCCCGCGGCGGCGTCGGCTGCCCGCCGCGTGCGCCCGGCGTCCCCTCGCTAGGCTCGCCCGCGTGACCACGCTCATCGCCGAGGACCTGCTGCTCCTGCTCCTGGACGACGCGAAGGGCACCCCGACGTCGAGCTACGTCGACGTCGCGCTCGGCGGTGCGCTGCTGGTCGAGCTCGCGCTCGCCGAGGCCGTGCACGTCCGGGAGCGGACCAGCGTGTGGTCCGGCGCGAAGGTCGCCGTGACGCCGGGGGCCGCGGTGTCCGACCCGCTCCTGGCCGAGGCGCTGCGGCGCGTCGCCGAGCGGGAGCGTGCGGCCTCCGACCTGGTGACGCGGCTCGGCAAGGGCGCGCGGGACGCCCTCGCCACGAGGCTCGCCGAGCGCGGGATCCTGCGCCGCGAGGACGACAAGGTGCTCGGGCTGTTCCCGCGCACCCGGTGGCCCGAGGCCGACGGCCGGCACGAGGACGAGGTCCGCGCCCGGCTGACGGCGGTGCTGGTGCAGGGGCTCGACCCCGACCCGCGCACCGGGGCGCTGGTCGCGCTGCTGCACGCGGTCGGGGCGGCGCCGTCGGCCGTGGACCGCGGGGGAGTGCCGGCCCGGGACGTCCGCCGCCGCGCCAAGGACGTCGCCGAGGGCGCCTGGGCCGCGAAGGCGGTGCAGGACGCGATCACGGCGTCCACCGCGGCCATGACCGCGGCGATGGCAGCGACGACGGTCGCGGCGTCGGCCGGCAGCTGACCCGGCGCGAGTTCGCCGGTTGCGCGCGAGTTCGCCGGTTGCGCAGCGCCCTGGGCCGCGGAACCGGCGAACTCGGCGGGCGCGCCGGTCGCCGGCCCGCGCGTCACGCGCCCGGCGTGCGCTCCGGGAGCAGCTCCTCGATCGCGGCCACGACCTCCGGCGCGTCCGGGAGCACCCGCGGCCGGAACCGCCGCGCCCGCCCGTCCGGCGCGACGAGGAACTTCTCGAAGTTCCAGGTGATCCGCCCGGCCTTGCCCGCGTCGTCGGGGACCTCGTGCAGCGCCCGGTACAACGGGTGCGCGTGCCGCCCGTTCACCGGCGTCTTCTCCAGCATCGGGAACGTCGCGCCCCAGGTGGCGGAGCAGTACTCGGCGATGGCGTCGGACGAGCCGAGCTCCTGCAGGAACTGGTTGCTCGGCACGCCCACGACGGTGAACCCGCGCGCGCCGTACGACCGGTGCAGCGCCTCGAGCTGCTCGTACTGCGGCGCCAGGCCGCACCGGGACGCGACGTTGACCACGAGGGCCACGCGCCCGTCGGTCAGCGCGCCGAACGTGGTGTCCTCGCCGCGGAGGGTCCGGACCGGGATGTCGTCGATCTGCACGCCGCCCACCCTGCCACCAGCCCGCCGCGCGTGTCAGGACACGCGGCCCTGGATCAGCTTGTGCCAGTAGATCAGCGGCTCCAGGTACCGGTCGAACACGAGCAGGCTCGGGCGCGGCCGCGCGAGGTCCACGACGGGCAGCGAGGGCTCGGGGCGGCCGTCGCGGTCGAACTCCGCGAGCAGCAGCCGGCGCCGCGAGGTGGTCACGGGGGCGACCGAGTAGCCGTCGTAGCGGTGCATCGTGCGGCCGGTGCGGCGCGCCTGGATGTTGTGCGCCACGACCGGCACCTGCTTGCGCAGCGCCCCGCCCGACGGCAGCGTGCCGACGGTCGCGGCGTCGCCGAGGCCCCACACCCGCGGGTGCGCCACGTGCTGCAGGGTCTCCGGGTCGACGGCCACGAAGCCCTCGCTGTCCTCGGCCGCCAGGCCGCTCTCCGCGATCCAGCCGTACGCCCGGTGCGGCGGCGCGAGGTACAGCGCGTCGTACGCCAGCGACGACGCGCCCTCCGGCCCGTCGAGCGCCAGCGTCCGCCCCTCGGCGTCCACCGACCGCACCGTGGTCCCGGTCCGGACCCGCACGCCGTACCCGGCCGCCGCCGCCCGCAGCCGGCGGTCGGCGTCCGCGTGCCGGACCAGGTGCGGCCCCTCGACGAGCAGCTCGACCTCGACGTCGTCCAGGACCCCGGTGCGCCGCCACACGTCGACGGCCGCGAACAGCGGCTTCAGGCCGACGGGGGCGCAGGGCACGTGCCGGTCGGAGATCGCGAACACGGCACGGCCCGAGCGGAGCGACGACAGCATGGTCCAGGTCTTCTCGGCCTGCTCGGGCAGGTAGCTCGTCGCGGCGTGCGCGGTCGCCACCGCCTCGCGCGAGCCGGGCACCGCGTCCCAGTCGACCTCGGAGCCGGGGCACACCGCGAGGTCGCCGTAGCCGAGCTCGGTGCCGTCGGCCAGCAGGACCACCGACCGGGCCGGGTCCACGGACGACACGGTGCCCGCGTACCGCCGGACGCCCGACGGGACCACCTCGTCCTGCGGCCGGCGCAGGTCGGCGAGCGTCGCGGTGCCGGAGGCGACGTAGGAGAGCAGGGGGCGGTAGTGGTGCACCGACCGCGGCTCGACCACCGCCACGTCGCGGCAGCCGTCCCGCCGGAGCCGGCCGGCGAGCGACAGGCCGGCGTTGCCGCCGCCGATGACGAGCACGTCGTGCCGCCGGGGACCGTTCATCACTGCACCACGCTCCGCGCGTCGGGGACCGGACCCGGCCACGCTAGGCGAGCCGCCGCGACCCCGCCCGGCGGGCCGGTGCCGTCCCGCGGCCGGCGCCACGACCCGGACGCGGATGGACTTCTGAGGTAAGCCTTCGCTAATGTCCCGGTTCGTGCCCGTGAACCCCGCCGCGATGGCCGCCGCCGACGTCAGCATCGGCTACGGCGGCGACCCCGTCGTGACCGGCGCGAGCGTCGAGCTCGCCGCCGGCCGGGTGACCGCGCTGGTCGGCCCGAACGGCTCCGGCAAGTCGACCCTGCTGCGCGGCATGGCGCGCCTGCAGCGGCTGTCCGCCGGCCGGGTCACGGTCGAGGACGGGGACGCGCACGCGCTGTCCGCCCGCGACTTCGCCCGGCGGGTCACGCTGCTGGCGCAGTCCCGGCCCACGCCCGCCGGCATCACCGTCCGGGACGCGGTCGAGTTCGGCCGGCACCCGCACCGGCAGGGCTGGCGGGGCACCGACCCCGAGGGCCGGGCCGCGGTGGACCGCGCGCTGGCGCTCGCCGGGATCGCCGACCTCGCGGGCGACGACGTCGACGCGCTGTCGGGCGGCCAGGTGCAGCGGGTCTGGTTCGCGTCCGCGCTGGCCCAGGACACGGGCGTGCTCCTGCTCGACGAGCCGACCAACCACCTGGACCTGCGGTACCAGGTCGAGGTGCTCGAGCTCGTCCGGGAGCTCGCCGACGTGCACGGCGTCGCGGTCGGCGTGGTGCTGCACGACCTCGAGCAGGCCGCCGCCGTGGCGGACCGCGTGCTGGTGCTGCACGGCGGCCGCGTGGTCGCCGACGGCGCGCCCGAGGACGCGATGACCTCCGCACTGCTCAGCGAGGTCTACGACATCGACATCGTCGTGCGCACCGACGCGGGGACCGGGCACGTCAGCGTGCACGCGCCGCGGCTGCTGCTGCGGCGGCTCGACGGCCGCCGCGCGGAACCCGCCCGGTCGCCGCACCCCGCCCCGGTCGGCGCCTGACGGCGGTCGACCGCCCCGGAGCACGACCACCCCCGAGCACGACCACCGACCACCACCCGCCGCGCCTCCCCGCGGCCCAGGGCGCGACGCGCGGGCGCCCACCCCTCCCGCGCAGACACGAGGAACGATGACCACCCGACGCACGCTCACGGCGCTCGTCGCCGTCGGCGCGCTGGCCGCGCTGGCGGCCTGCGGCACCACCGACGAGCCGGCGACCGACGCCACGAGCGCGGCCGCGGCCGGCGGCCCGGTCTCGATCACGGACGACCGCGGCGAGACCGTCGAGCTGGACGCGCCCGCGACCCGCGTCGTGTCGCTGGAGTGGATGCAGACGGAGATGCTCACCTCGCTCGGGGTCACCCCGGTCGGCGCGGCGGACGTCGAGGGCTACACGTCCTGGGTCGGCACCGTCGTGCCGCTCGAGGGCGAGCCCGAGGACGTCGGCACCCGCGGCGAGCCCTCGGTCGAGGCCGTCGCCGGCCTGGAGCCGGACCTGATCATCGGCGTGACGTCGTCGATCCCGGAGGGCGCGCTCGAGCAGTTCGAGCGCATCGCGCCGGTGGCGCTGTTCGACGGCGCCGACGCGTCCGACCCGCTGGGCTACGTCGAGGAGACGTTCCGCAGCGTGGCCACCCTGGTCGGCGCGGAGGACGAGGCCGAGCAGATCGTCGCGGACACCGAGGCGCACATCGCCGACAACGCGCAGAAGATCGCCGACGCCGGCCTGGCGGGCACGCCCGTCGTGTTCGCCTCGCCGTACGCCGAGGGCGCGAACGTCACGGTCCGCATGCACGGCCCGCGCTCCGCGTTCCAGGCCGTCGCCGTCGCGATGGGCCTCGGCTCCGCCACGGAGGACCCGGGCGACGACGGGTACGGCCTGTCCTACGTCGACGTCGAGGGCCTGACCGCGCTGCCGGCCGAGACCCGCTTCCTCTACTGGGGCAACGACGACGAGGACGACGTCGTCGAGACCGTCCTCGCGGGCAACCCGGTGTGGCAGTCGCTGCCGTTCGTGCAGCAGGGCCACGTCTACCGCGCCGGCGTCGGGATCTGGGCCTACGGCGGCCCGGAGTCGCTGGCCGGCTGGTCGGACGACCTGGTCGCCCAGCTGACCGCCGAGTGACCCGCACCCGCACCGCCCACCCCTGAGGGACACCGTGACCACCTCGCCCCCCGCCACCGGCCCCGTCGCCGCCGCCGCGCCCCCTGCCGCGCCCGGCGCCGGACCGGCGGGCGGGGGGCGCGGTGCCGCCGGGGGCCTCGAGCCCTCGGCGCGGCGCCGGCCCGTCCGGCTGGTCGTCGCGCTCGGGCTGCTGGTCCTCTGGCTGGTCGCGGCCGCCGTCTGGCACCTGACCCAGGGCACCGCCGACGTCACGGTGGGCGAGCTGTGGCGGGCGCTCACCGGGCAGGGCGGGCTGGACCAGGCCGCCGCGGTGGTGACGGCCTCGCGCCTGCCCCGGCTGGCCGCGGGGGTGCTGGTCGGCTGCGCGCTCGGCGCGTCCGGCGCGGCGCTGCAGGGCGTCGCCCGCAACCCGCTCGCCGCGCCCGACACCCTGGCGGTCAACGCGGGCGCGCACCTGGCGGTCACAGCGGCCGCGGTGGTCGGGGCCTCGCTCGGGGCGCTGCCCGGCGTGGTCGTGGCGTTCGCCGGCGGGCTCGCCGCGGCGGGCGTCGTCATCGGGCTGTCCGGCGGCCCCGCCGCCTCGCCGGTGCGCCTCGTGCTCGCCGGCACCGCCATCACGCTCGGCCTGTCGTCGGTGACGCAGGCCCTGCTCGTGCTCTTCCCCTGGGAGACCCAGGGGCTGTTCGCCTGGGGCGCGGGCTCGCTCGGACAGAACGGCATGGGCACGGTCCGCGCGGTCGCGCCGGTGGTCGCCGTCGCGTTCGCGGGCCTGGTGCTGCTCGGCCGCCGGCTCGACCTGCTGGGCCTCGGCGACGACGCCGCGCGGTCGCTCGGCATCGACGTCGCCCGGACCCGGCTGGTCGGCGTGCTGCTCGCGGTGCTGCTCGCGACCTGCGCGGTGACGGTCACGGGCCCGATCGGGTTCGTCGGCCTGTGCGCGCCGCTGCTCGTGCGCCTGCTCGCCACCTGGGTCCGGCCGCTCGGCCGGCACCGGCTGCTGATCCCTGCCGCCGCGGTCGCCGGCACGGCCCTCGTGCTCACCGCCGACGTCGCGCTGCGCGCCGTGTTCGGCCCGATCTCCGGCGTCACGGTCCCGACCGGCGTCGTCACCAGCCTGATCGGCGCCGTCGCCCTGGTCGTGCTGGCCCGCCGGGCGCGCGCCGCGCTCGAGCCGGACACCCTCGTCACGCTGCGCGCTGGCAGCGCCCTGGCCCGCCGCGCGCCCGCGGTGCTGCTCGGCGCCGGCGTGCTCGCGCTGGTCGGCGTCGTCGTCGCGGGCGTGCTGCTCGGCGACTCGACGGTGCTGCTCGGCGACGTGGCGAACTGGCTCGCGGGCAAGGCGTCCGTGCGGCTGGACATCATCCTCGACTCCCGGGTGCCGCGCGTCGCGGCCGCCGTGCTCGCGGGCGCGTGCCTGGCCCTGGCGGGGGCGATGGTGCAGACCGTCACCCGCAACCCGCTGGCCGACCCCGGGGTGCTGGGAGTCTCGCACGCCGCGGGGCTCGGCGCGGTCGTCGTCATCGTGCTCACCACCGCCCCGTCGTTCGCGCTGATGTTCGCCGGCGCGCTGGTCGGCGCGGTCCTGGCGGGGCTGCTGGTGTTCGGCGCCACGGCCGGGACCGGCATGTCGTCCGGGCGGATGGTGCTGGTCGGCCTCGGCACCGGCGCCGCGGCGAGCGCGGTCACGACCCTGCTGCTGGTGCGCACCGACCCGTGGAACCAGACCAAGGCGATCACCTGGCTCGGCGGCTCGACGTACGGGGCCGGCACGCCGCAGCTGGTGCCGATGGCGGTCGCGCTGGCGATCGGCGTGCTCGTCGTCGCGCGCACGCACCGGGACCTCGACCTGGTGCAGGTGGACGACGTGACGCCCCGGGTGCTCGGCGTCGACCTGCCGCGGTCCCGGTCGCTGCACGTGGGCGTGGCCGTGCTGCTGACCGCCGCGGCGACCGCCGCGATCGGGCCGGTGGTGTTCGTCGGCCTCGTCGCGCCGCACGCCGCGCGGATGCTGATCGGCAAGCGGCACCGGTGGACGCTGCCGCTCACCGTCGTGCTCGGGGCGGCCCTGGTGTGCGTCGCGGACGTCGTCGGGCGCACGGCGATCGCGCCGGCGCAGCTGCCCGCGGGGCTGGTCACGGCCGTGGTCGGGACCCCGTACTTCCTCTGGCTGCTCTGGCGGATGCGGGCGACCTCGCGCCGCTGACGCCCGGCCGGGGCGGGCTCGGGTGGGCTCGGGTGGAGCGTTCTGCCGGACACGCCCGGGGTGTGTCGGGCAGAACGCTCCACCGCGGGGGTGGTGGTCGCCCGGTCAGGACCCGGGCCGCGGCTCCGGGGTGCCGTCGTCGCCCGCCGGGCCGCCGTCGCGGAGGCCCTGCTCGCGGGCGCGCAGGTCCGCCTCCCAGTCGCGCAGCATCCGCTCGTGCCGCTCGTCGGAGTCGCGCAGGCCGGCGAGGAACTCCGGGTCGTCGTCGGGCCCGGTCACGCGCGGGCGCTCGTACTCGGGGAAGCCCGCCGTCGCGGTGCTCGGCCAGGGCACGGACCGCGCGGCGGCGCCCCGAGCGGGCCGCCCGGCGACCAGCCACGCCACCCCGCCGACCAGCGGCAGGAAGACGATGAGCAGCACCCACGCGGCCTTCGGCAGGTTGCGCACCAGCGCCGAGTCCGTCTGGATGCAGTCGATCAGGCAGTAGACCAGCAGCGCGAGCTGGATCAGGACGGGCAGCACCCGGACCACGGCGGGACCCTTCGTCGGCGGGCCGGGGCGGGCGGGGCGGCCCCGGGACACCGGAGACGCTAGGGGAGCGGGGCCCACTCTGTCCGGCGAACCGGGCATCGTGCGCCGGCGGATCGCCCGTCTGAGTGGCGGCTGTGCGTCGCCGGGCGTACAAGGGTGCTCCGGACCCACGAACGGCAGGAGCCTGCGATGGCGCAGCGCACCCCTCGGCCCCGGCACGCCCCGGGGGGTGCCGGCCTGCGCGCCGCCGCCCCCGTCGCGGCCCTCGCGCTCGCGCTGGTGGGCGGGTCGGTGCCGGCCGCGTCCCCCGCCGCCGCGGCGGCCCCCGCCCCCGCGACGCCGCGCGCGCCCGCGACGCTGCCCGCGGCCGCGTTCCCCGAGGTCCCGGTGGGCGACGCCCGGTTCCCCGGGGGTGGCGGCGCGGCCCCGACCGGCGCCCCCGGCACGTCCACCAACCCCGTCAGCGCCGGGTTCGCCGACACGTTCGCCGACCCCGCGGTGATCCGCGGCCAGGACGGCTGGTGGTACGCCTACGGCACCACCGACCCGCTGCGCTCCGGGGAGGGCGCCCGGCACCTGCTGCCGGTGTCCCGGTCCGCCGACCTCGTCACCTGGGAGCACGTCGGCGACGCGTTCACCGAGGACACCCTGCCCGCGTGGGCCGACACCGACCCCGCGCACCCCGCCGCGCTGTGGGCCCCGGACGTGCGGTACGTCGACGGCGCGTACCGGCTCTACTACGTCGTCACCGAGACCACCCTGACCCCCGGCGCGGGCGACTCGGCGATCGGCGTCGCCACCGCGCCCACCCCCACGGGGCCGTGGACGGACGCCGGCGCCCCGGTCGTGGACCCCCGCCCCGGCGGCAGCGGCGCGCCCGACGACTTCCTGTGGACGTACGACCCGTCGCACGTCCTCGGGCCCGACGGCACGGAGCACCTGGTCTACGGCTCCTACTACGGCGGGATCTGGGTGACCGCGCTGGACGGCACCGGCACCCGTGCGGTCGGCGACCCGGTGCAGATCGCCGTCGACAACAAGTTCGAGGGCGCGTACGTCGTGCGGCGCGGGGAGTACTGGTTCCTGTTCGCGTCGACGGCGAACTGCTGCGCGGGCCCGACCACGGGCTACGCCGTGCAGGTCGGGCGCTCGACGTCGCTGACCGGGCCGTACGTCGACCGCGAGGGCGTCCCGCTGCTGCAGTCCCGCGCCGGCGGCACGCCGGTCCTCGCGCCGAACGGGAACGCGTGGGTCGGGACGGGCCACAACGCCGTCGTCACCGACCTCGCCGGGCGGGACTGGATCGTCTACCACGCGATCGACCGCGAGCAGCCCTACCTGGACGGCACCGACGGCATCAACCGGCGGCCGATGCTGCTGGACCGGCTGGACTGGGTGGACGGCTGGCCGGTGGTCCGGGCGGGCCGCGGCGCGTCCGACGACGCGCAGCCCGCCCCGGCGGCGGGCGGGCCCGCGGTCGCGGGGTTCGACGGCGGCATGGGCCCCCGCTGGCGCGGCGACGCCTGGCGGACGGTCGAGGGCGACCCGCAGGGCGGCGCGCACGCGGTGTCGGTCGGGGAGGGCGCACTGCTCACCCGCGCACGGCTGCCCGGGCCGGTCCGGGTGGAGGCCGACGTGCGGCTGAACCCGGGCGCGTCCGGCGGCGTGGTCGCCGGGTTCGGGCTCGGGCGCGGCGGCTCGACGGGCGGGTCCGCGGCGGCGCCGGGTCCGGCGGGGCTGCGCGGCGCCGCCCGGACGCCCAGCGGGGTGAGCGCGGTCCTCGACCCGGCGGCGGGCGAGCTCGTCCTCCGGTCCGGGTCGGCGCGCGCCGCCGTGCCGCTGCCCGCCGGGGTCGACTGGTCCACCTGGCACGCGGTCGCGCTCGAGGTCGAGGGCCGGCTCGCCCGCGCCGAGGTCAGCCAGGCCCGGCTCGGCGACCCGCTCGCGGTGGTCACGCTCGACCTGCCGCAGCGCCTCCGGCCGGGTGCCTCCGGCGCGGTCGCGCGCACCTCCGGCGTGCACGTCGACGACCTGAGCGCGGTGCCGCTCGCGCAGCCGGTCACGGACACCGAGCCGCTGCCGTCGACGGGTGAGCTGGTCGACGAGGTGACGTTCGACGCGGCGCCGGGCGGCACCGCCGGCGACCTCGGGCCGGGCTGGACCGCGGTGCGCGCCCCGCAGGTGACCGTCGCGGACGGGGCCCTGGTCTGGCCGGTCGAGCAGGCCGACCTGACCGGCACCGGGAACGACGCCGGCGTGCTGCTCCGGGACGTCCCCGACGGCGACTGGACCGCCGAGACCGCCGTGCAGGTCGACCTCGGCGCCGACGACGTCCGGAACTACCAGCAGGCCGGGATCGTCGCGTACGCGGGCGACGACGAGTTCGCCCGGCTGTCGCACGTCGCGATCTGGAACACCCGCCAGACCGAGTTCGGCCGCGAGACGCCGTACGCGGGCCGGCTGTCCTACGGCGGGACGATCGTGGGCCCGCCGGGCGACACCACCTGGCTCCGGCTCGTGCACCGCACCGACGACGCGGGGGAGCACGAGGTGCGCGCGCTCACCAGCACCGACGGGACGACCTGGGTGGGCGGCGGCGTGTGGACGTTCCCGCCGGGCACCGACCTGCGGGTCGGGCTGGTCGCGCACGGCTGGGACGGGGTGGCGCCGCGCGCGACGGCGCGGTTCGACCACCTGCGGGTGTGGGCGGGCTGACGCCGGGCCGGGCCGGGGCGGACGCGGGCGGGCGGACGCCGCGGGCGGGCGACACTGGGTCCGTGCACGACGACCCCGGCCCGGACCCCGCGCCCGACGACGACCCCTGGACCGCCCTCGCCGACGACTGGGCCGCGTCCTGGGGCGCCGTCGCCGACCCGGCGCGCGCGGCGCTGCTGGACGCCGTGGGCGCCGGCCCCGGGACCCACCTGCTGGACGTGGGCTGCGGCACCGGCGAGCTGCTGGCGGCCGCGGCGGCCCGGGGCGCGACCCCGGCGGGCGCCGACGTCGCGCCGGGGATGGCCGCGCGTGCCCGGCGGTGCGCCCCGGAGGCCGACGTCCGGGTCGCGGACGCCGAGGACCTGCCCTGGCCGGACGGTGCGTTCGACGTCGTCGCGGCGGTGAACGTGCTGCACCTGGCGGACGACCCGGCGGCCGCGGTGGCGGAGGCGGCGCGGGTGCTGGCGCCCGGCGGGCTGCTCGCCGTGTGCGGCTGGGCGGAGCGGGACCGGTGCGAGCTCGACGCGGTCGAGGCGGCGCTGGCGGCGGACGACGGCGAGCAGCCCGGCCCCGAGGGGCCGCTGCGCCGGGAGGCGCCGGTGCGCGCGCTGCTGGCCGGCGCCGGGCTGGCCGTCGAGCACGTCGCGCTGGTGGACGTGCCGTGGTCCGCGCCGGACGCGGGCGCGCTGGTGCGCGGGCTGCTGCTCGGCGAGGACGCCGCGGGGCTCGCCGACCGGGGACCGGTGGTGGTCGCGGCTGCGGCGCCGTTCCGGCACGCGGACGGCTCGTACCGGTTCCGGAACGCGTTCCGGCTCGTGGTCGCCCGCCGACCGGGCTGACTGGAACGCGGTGACCGACACGCCGACGGCGTGTCGGTCACGACGTTCCACCGTGGAGGGGTCGGCGCGGGGCCGGCGGGCGGGGTCGGGCGGGCCCGGGTCAGGCGGTGGCCGCGAGCGCGTCGAGGTCGCGGACCGCGTACCGGTGGTGCTCCCACTCCTCCTCGAGGACCGTGTGCAGGCAGGACAGCACGGTCTCCTGGTGCTCGGGGGCCCACGGGTTCGGGCGGGTCCCGTCCAGGTCCTGGTCGGTGACGCCCGCCAGGTAGTCGCGGACCATCGAGACCCGCTCGGCGCGCACGGCCAGCACGTCGTCCCACGCGGGGGTGCCGGCCGCGAACACCGCGGGGTCGTGCCCGTCGGGGGCGTACTCCTCGTTCGGCTGGCCGAGCGGGTGGTACGGGCGCTCGACCCCGAGCACGGCGCCGCGCAGCCAGGTGTCGGTCGCCATGACCAGGTGCCGGACCGTCTGGGCGAACGACCACTCGCCGTCGACCTGCACGTCCACGGTCCCCGGCGGCAGCGCGGCCACGCGGGCGAGGGTCGCCGCCCAGGTCGCCTCGACCGCGGCCCAGGCCGCCCGGAGGCCGTCGGGGTGCGCGGCGCGCCGCAGGGCCCGGCCGGGGAACCGCCGGTCCAGCTCGGCGTCGACGTACGGCGCGACGTCGACCCCGTTGACCAGGAGCGAGCCGCCGTCCAGCAGCCAGGGTGCGTCGATGTCGCCGCCGTCGATCTCGACGCCGCGCATGACGACGCCCGACAGGTCGGCGCGGATCAGGCGGGCGCCGCGCAGGTCGGCCTCGACGAGGCGCGCCCCGCGCAGGTCGTGCCGGTCGGTGCTGGTCATGTCGTCCCCCTGGTGCGGCTGGCCGGGCGACCAGTCAAGGCCCTGGACGGTCCGGCGCGCCAGCCCCGGGCCCGTGTCAGCCCGCCGCGTGCTCCCGCAGGAACGCCCGCACCGCCGCCGCGGCCTCCGCGCTGTCCAGGTGCAGCCCGTGCCGCGCCCCGGCCACGGCGATGAGCCGCGCGCCCGGCACCGCCGCCGCCAGCCGCTCCGCGGACGCGAGGGCCGCCAGCCGGTCGTCGGTCCCGTGCACGACGACCGTGGGGGCGACGACCGCCCCGAGGGCGGGGAGCGCGGCGTGCTCCGTGCTGGCCCGGTACAGCGCGCGCAGCGTCGGCCGGCCGGCGTCGAGCGCGAAGAACGCCCGCACCTCATCGGGGTGCGCGGCGGCCCAGGCGTCGTCGAAGAACAGCCGGGTGCGCGCCGCGGCGTCCCCGCCGCGGCCGCCGAGCAGCAGCCGGTGCGCCTCCGCGTCCCGCGGCACCCCGTCGCCGGCCCCGGCGCTCGTCGCGAGCAGCACCAGCGACGCCACCCGGTCCGGCGCGTCCACGGCGAGCCACTGGGCGATCTTGCCGCCCATCGAGTGCCCGACCACCTGGGCCCGGTCCACGCCCGCCGCGTCGAGCACCGCGCGGACGTCCCGGGCCAGGTCGCGGGTCGTCAGGTCGTCCGGGACGCGGCCGCCCGGGCCGGGCGCGGTGCCGGCGACGCCGCGCTGCTCGGTGCGCAGCACGCGGAACTCGGTCGCGAGGTCCGCCGCGACGCGGTCCCAGCCGGCCATCGCGGTCGCCTGGCCCTGGAGCAGCAGGACCGGGCTGCCGGCGCCCTCCTCGCGCCAGCGCAGCGGCGTGCCGTCGTCGGCGGTCGCGGTGCGGTCGGCGGCGTCGGGCGGGGGTGCGGCGGTCACCCGCGCGACGGTAGCCGAGACCGCCCGCGGCCGAACGGGTAAGCCGGCCCGCGCGCGGCCGCCGCCGTTCGGGTGAGCGCTTGCCGGCGGGCCCGGGCGACGCCTGGCACGTCACCGAGTTCACCCGGTCGCGCGGGCGCGCGCGGGACGCGGACACGGGACCATCGGGCCATGCCGACGGTGGAGCAGACGCCGCACGGGGACCTGCGTCCGCAGCTCGCCGTGGCGCTGCTCGTCGTCTCGGTCCTGACGGCGGTCGGCGGCCTCACGCCCGTCGACCCGCAGACGCCGACGGCCCGCTGGGCGGTCGCCGCCGCGGCGTACGCCGTCCTGGCCGTGCTCGCGGTGACCCTGCCCGCGCACCCGACCAGCACCGAGGTGGTGCTGGTCGCCGGCATCGTCGTGGCGGGGGGCGTGCTCGCGAGCTGCCGCGCGACCGAGGGCGTGGTCGTCCTGGCGCTCGGTGTGATCCTGGCGGGGCAGCTCGCCGCGTACGTGCTGGACACCCGGCGCGCGGCGGTCGTGGTGGCCGCCGCGGCCTCGACCATCGCGGTGGGGGCGTGGCTGGCCGTCGCCCCGGTGCACGCGACCAACATCGTCAGCATGGCGACGCTGTGCGTGCTGTCCTGCGTGCTGCTCGGCTGGCAGGGGCACCGGCTGCGGCAGGCGGGCGGCACCGACCACCTGACGGGGGCGCTGACCCGCGGGCCGTTCTACGAGCGGCTCGACGCCGCCCTGGTGCGCGCGCGCCGGCGCGGCGAGCCGCTGGGCGTGGTCGCGCTCGACATCGACGACTTCCGGCAGGTCAACGACACGCACGGGCACCTGGGCGCCGACGACCTCATGGCCGACCTGGTCGCGCACTGGCACGCGGAGCTCGACCGCGCGGGGTTCGTCGGGCGGCTCGGCGGCGACGAGTTCGTCGCGGTGCTGCCCGGGCACGACGAGGCGGCGGCGCGCCGGTGGGCCGCGCTGGCGTGCGCGTGGACCCCGCTGCCGTGCAGCGCGGGCGTGGCGGTGCACGAGCCGGGCGACGCCCCGCGGGACCTGCTGGCGCGCGCCGACGCCGACCTCTACGCGGACAAGCGCGACCGCAAGGCGACCACCCGCGCGTAGGGCGCCGCGCCGCCAGCGCGCTCCTTGCGCGCGAGCCCGCCGGCTCCGCGGGGTCGTGAGGTGCGCGACCGGCGAGCTCGCGCGAGCCCGCGCGCGGGGCGGGCCGCGAGCCCGCGCGCGGGGCGGCCGCGGGCCCGCGCACCGGGCGGTCAGCGTGCCAGACGCTCGACCGCGCCGGCGAACACCGGGGGCAGGCGCACCGCCGCCGGGACCAGCGCGCCGCGCAGCGGGGAGGTCGCCACCGCGACCAGCGTCGAGGTGAGCAGCCGGTAGTCCCGGGTGGCGGCGGCCCACGCGCGCTCGTAGCCCGCGGGGTCGTCCAGGTGCGCGACCGCCGCGACCGCCTGGGCGAAGCCGAGCCGCAGCCCCTCGCCGGTGAGCGCGTCCACGTAGCCCGACGCGTCGCCGACCAGCAGCACCCGCCCCGCGGTCCGCGCGCGGGTGCGCTGCCGGAGGGGACCCGCGCCGCGGTCGGCGGCGTCGACCGGGGCGCCGGCCAGCCGGGCGGCGAGCGCGGGCATCGCGGCCAGCTCGGCGTCGACGTCGAGCGGCGCCGGCCCGAGCAGGGCGACGCCGACCAGGTCGGGGGCGACCGGGGTCACGTACGCCTCGGCGCGCCGGCCCCAGTGCACCTCGACCAGGTCGGTCCACGGGGCGACGCGGTAGTGCCGGCGGACGCCGAACCGGCGCGCCGCGCGGGCCCGGGCGCCGCGCGCGCCGGCCTCGCCCGCACCCGCCGATCCGCCCGCGCCGCCCGCGCCGCCCGCCGTCCCGCGCCCGCCTGCCGCCCCCGACCCGCCCGCGCCGCCCCGCGGCCCGTCCGCCAGCCCCGCGAGCCGCCGGACCGTCGAGTGCAGCCCGTCGCACCCCAGCAGCCACCGCGCCCGGACGCCGGCGGCGGTCACGCCGGACCCGTCCTGCGCGAGGTCGCCCACTCGGGCCGTGAGCCGCTCGACCCCCGCCGCCGCGGCCCGGTCCGCGAGCGCTGCGTGCAGCACCGTCCGGCGCACCCCGCGGCCGGGCGACCCGGCGAACCGGTGCTCGGCGCGCAGCTCGTCCCGCACGTACGCGATGCCGGCGAGCGGCCGCCCCGCGGGGTCGACGTCCCAGCGCCGGAGCAGGTCGACGGCCCGCGGCATGAGGCCCTCGCCGCACGCCTTGTCGACGGGCGTCCCGCGGGGCTCGACCACGAGCGCGGACAGCCCGGCGCGGCGCGCCTCCAGGGCCGCCGCGAGCCCGACGGGGCCGCCGCCGACGACCAGCACGTCGACGTCGGGCGTCCCGGTCACCGGCCCGGCGCGGGCACGGGGTCGCCGCCGCCCGTCGCGGCCGCCAGCGCGCGCTCCTCGGCGGGGATCCGGAACCCGAGCAGCAGCACCGCGTTCAGGACGGTGAACGCCAGCGCGGTCACCCAGGCGGTGTGCACGAGCGGCAGCGCGATGCCCTCGACGACCACGGCGACGTAGTTGGGGTGCGGGATCCACCGGTACGGCCCGCGGTCCACGAGCGGCAGGCCCGGCACGACGATGACCCGGGTGTTCCACCGCGGGCCGAGCGTCGCGATGCACCACCAGCGCAGCGCCTGGCTCGCCAGCACGAGGACCAGCGCGGGCCAGCCGAGCCAGGGGAGGAACGGGCGGTCGGCGAGGTGCGCCTCCAGGACGCACGCGAGCAGCAGACCGGTGTGCAGCGCGACCATCGGCGGGAAGTGCCCGCGCCCCGACTCGACGCCGCCGCGGGCGAAGGACCAGCGGGCGTTCCGCGAGGAGACGACGAGCTCGGCCAGCCGCTCCAGCGCCGTGAGCGCCACCAGCACGTCGAACCACGCCAGCGGGCTCATGCGGCCACCCCCGACCAGCGCAGCGCGACCAGCTCGGCGCCCACCCCGGGCCCGAACGCGAGGACCGCCCCCAGCGCCCCCGGGTCCGGCGGCGGCCCGGCGAGGACGTCGGCCAGCACGTGCAGCACGGCGGCCGACGACAGGTTCCCGGCACGGGCGAGCGCGGCGCGGGACCCGGCGAGCGCGTCGGGCCCGAGGCCGAGCGCGCCCTGCACGCCGTCGAGGATCTTGGGCCCGCCCGGGTGCACCACCCAGCGCGCGACGTCGGCGACGCCGGCGCCCAGCGGCGCGAGCAGCGCCTCGACGTCCGGGGCGGCGTGCGCGGCGACCGTGTCGGCCATGCCGCCGGACAGCACGATGCGGAACCCCGAGCCGCCGACCTGCCAGCCGAGGTCGTTCTCGGTGCCCGGGTAGAGCGCGCTGCGGGCGCCGACCACCGCCGGGCCGTCCAGGCCCAGCGCCGCGGCGCGCCGGTCGCCCAGCAGGACGGCCGCGGCGGCGCCGTCGCCGAACAGCCCGCTCGCGACCAGGTTGGCGGTCGAGTCGTCGTCGTGCTGCAGGGTGAGCGAGCAGAGCTCGACCGACAGCAGCACCGCGACCTCGTCGGGGTGGCCGGCCAGGTGGTCGTCGACGCGCGCCAGCCCGGCGGCGCCGCCCGCGCAGCCGAGCCCGAAGCTCGGGACCCGCCGCACGTCGGGCCGCATCCCGAGCCGGCCGACCAGGAGCGCGTCGAGCGACGGCGCGGAGACGCCCGTGACGGTGGTGAAGAACAGGTGGTCCACGTCGGCCGGGCGGAGCCCCACGGCGCGCAGGGCGTCGGCCACGGCGCGGGCGGCCAGCTCCAGGCCCTCGCGCAGGAACACGTCGTTGGTCTCGCCGAACGAGGTCAGCCCCGCGTACTTCTCGAGCGGCAGCGCGGTGTGCCGCGTCGTGATGCCGCTGGACGCGTGCACCCGCTCCAGCAGGGCCCGCCGCCGGGGGTCCCGGGTCACCAGCCCCGCCACCTCCGCCGTGATCTCGGCCTGCGGGTAGACGTGCTCGGGGAGCGCGGGGGCGACGGCCGCGATGCGGGACATGCCCCGATGCTGCCCTCCGACCCTCGCGTCCGCGACCGGTCGGGGGGTGGTCGGTCCCGACCGCCCCGCCGCGCTGGTCACCCCTGCACCACCAGCAGCACGACGGCGACGGCGGCGACCGCCATCGCCGCGCCGAACGGCCACCGGCTGGCGGGCCGGGCGAGCGCGACGGCGACGCCCGACGCGGCGAGCGCCGCCGCCAGGGCGAGCCCCGCCGCGGCCACCGCACCCGGTGCCCCGGGCGGGCCGAGCGCCACGACGGCCACGGCCAGGAGCAGCACCCCCGCGGCGGCGAACGCGGTCCGCCTCCGGCCGAGCCGGTGCGGCAGCCCGCGGACCCCGGTCGCGGCGTCGTCCTCCAGGTCGGGCAGCACGTTCGCGAGGTGCGCGCCGACCCCGAGGAGGGCGCCGCCCGCGGTCACCCACCACGGCGCGAGTGCCGCGCCGCCGGGCACGCCCAGGGTCGCGACCGACGGGAGCCCGCCGAACGCGACCGCGTAGGGCAGCCAGGACCAGGGGGTGGACTTGAGCCGCGCGTTGTACGCCCAGGCGGCCCCGACCAGCGCGAGGTGCAGCAGCGCGGCGGCGGGGCCGAGGGCGAGCG
>NZ_DASQCJ010000129.1:0-8471 GCF_035634735.1 Cellulomonas sp. | reverse complement strand
GTGGGGTTGCTGCCCAGCCAGCCGGGGCTTGGCGCTGGGACTCGTGACCTCGGGGCGGAGGTCTAGCACCGGTCCGCCGTGCCCGGGCCCACCCGCGGGGGGAGTTCTCACGATCCGGGACCGTGCGAACGCCTGGGACCTCGGTCCTGTGACATCGCTCCGGCATGCGAGACGCGGCGCCCGCACCGTTGACGCCCGCCCGCCCCGGTTCGTAGGTTCCCCGGCACCGGTTCGGACCGGGGCGCGCCGCAGGGCGGGTCCCGGGACGCCCCGGGTGGTCATGAGCTCCGACGCGAAGCCCCGGCTGGTCGGACGGCAACCCCCCGCGCGGGTGGGTGCCCCGGGTGAGGACCAGGTCCGCCGCCGCCCGGCGACGGACAACACGCGGACCCGCCCGACCGGGCGGGGGCACACGAGGAGATCGCATGAGCCGGACCGTGCAGGCGCCGTGGGCGCCCTCGGCACCCGCCCTGCCGACCGTCGCCGCCACGTCCGGCGGCCGCTGTCGCTGTCGCCGCTGACGGCCCGCCGGCCGGCGCCGCACCCTGCCCGGGGCGCGTGACCCCGGCCCGCCGCGGCGCCTGACCGGCGCGGCCACGAGCCGTCCGCCGGTCCGCGCCCGCCGCGGCCCCGCCGCGCTCGGCCCCGGCCGACCCGCGCCGCCCCGAGCCGGCCGGCCCGCGCCGAGCCGGCCGGCCCGCGCCGAGATAGGACGTCCCGGCCGAGAGAGGAGCTCCCAGGGCCCTATCTCGGCGTGGAGGTCCTATCTCAGCGAGCCGCCGCGGCCCGCCACCTGCTCATCGGTCGCCCGCTCGGTGCGCCGGCGCGCCAGCGACCGCCGGACCGCGCCACCCGCGACCGCCCGACCACCCGCCCGCGACTACGCCGCCCGCGACTACGCCGCCCGCGGCCACCCGCCCGCGACCGCCCCCGAACGGAGCCGTCATGCCCTTCTCGTCCCCCCGCGCCGCCCGCCGCGCGCTGCTCGGCGTCGACCTGACCGCCGCCGGCGCCCGGCCTGGCGCGCACGGTGCGCTCGGCGCCGTGGCCGCCCGCGCGTTCGACGGCGAGCGGCTCGCCCGGCTGGCGCACCGCGCCGACCGCGGCCTGCTCGACCTGGTGGTGCTCGGCGACGCCCTGCTGCTGCACCCCGGCCGGGGGCGGGTGCCGGGGCGGCTGGACGCGGCCGTCGCGGCGGCGCGGGTCGCCCCGCTGGTGCGCACCGCCGCGCTGGTGGCGGGCGTCCCGCACGACCAGGTCGAGCCCGGGCACCTGGCGGGCGCCGTCCGCGGCGTGCAGGGCGCGGCCGGCGGCCCCGCGGGCTGGCAGCTGTCCGGCCCGGCGGCGCCCGGCGGCGTCGGCGCGGCCCACGCCGGTGCCCTCGCCCCGGTCGACCCGGCGGCCGAGCGGGCGTGGGCCGACGGCGCCGCCGCTGCCCTCGACGCCGTCCTGGCCGCCTGGGACGCGGGGGAGCCCGGCGCGGTGCGCCGCGGCGGCGACGGCCGGTTCCGCGTCGACCACGACGGCATCCGGTTCGCCGTCCGCGGCCGGGCGGCCATCCGGGGCGCCGACCTCGCGGGCGCGGGCCCTGCGAGCCCCGCGGACCGCCCGCTGGTCGTCGTCCCCGTCGCCGGTCCCGCCGCCGAGGCGCTCGCCGGGCGCTACGCCGACGTCGCCCGGGTGACCGCGCCCGACCTGCACGCCGCCGCCGCGGCCCGGGCCCGGGTGCGCGCCGCCGCCGTGGCCGCGGGCCGGCCCGCCGACGCGGTGCGCGTGCTGCTCGACGTCGACGTGGCGCTCGCCGACGACCGCGAGGCCGCCCTGGCACGGCTCGACCTGGTGCGCGCGGTCGACCGGCCGGACCTCGGCGATGCCGGCGCGGTCGTCGCCGGCACCGGGGCCGACCTGGCGACCGTGCTCGCCGACGCGGTCCGGGACGGCGCCGTCGACGGGTTCGTCGTCCGCCCGACGTCCGTGGAGGCGGACCTGGCGGCGGTCGTCGAGCGCACGGTGCCCGCGCTGCAGCAGGCGGGCGCGTTCCGGCTCCGGCCGGGCGACGGGGACGAGCCGGCCGACCGGGCCGATCCCGGGGACCGCCCCGTCGGCCCGGTCTCGACCCGCGCCGCCGCGCCGCGCCGCGCCCGGGTCGTCCCGGCCGAGGGCCCGTGGTCCGCCGCGCCCTTCGCCCTCACCTGACGGCGCCCGCCGCCGCACCCCGCACCCCGCACCCCGCACCCGATCCCACCCCCGACCCCGAGGTGACCCGATGACCACGACCCCGCTGCGGGACCGAGCGCCCCGCCCGGCCCCGCTCGACCCGGCGCGGCTCACCGTGCGCGCCGCCCGGCTGCACGACCCGCTGGTCGGCCCGCTGCTCGACGGCCTCGCGCACGAGTACAGCACCCGGTACACCGGCCTGCTCACGCCCGCCGAGCTCCGCGACGAGCTGGAGCACTACGGGGTCGAGGAGTTCGCCCCGCCGCACGGCGCCCTGGTGCTCGTGCTCCAGGACGGCGTGCCGGTGGCCGGCGGCGCGTTCCGCCGCCGGTGGGAGCCCGAGCACGGCGACGCCGCCCGGCTCGCCGACCCGACCGCCCGGGACGGCGAGGGCGCGCCCGCGGTGCCGACGGCCGAGCTCAAGCGGATCTGGACCCACGAGGCGCACCGCCGCCGCGGGCTGGCCCGGGTCGTGCTCGCCGAGCTCGAGGCGCGGGCCGCCGCGGCCGGCTACCCGCGGCTCTACCTGACCACCGGCCCCAAGCAGCCGGAGGCGGTCGGCCTGTACCTCGCGGCCGGCTACACCCCGCTGTTCGAGCCCGCCGCGTACCCGGGCGACCTCGTCCCGCACGCCTTCGAGAAGTGGCTCGACCGGTGAGCGCCGCGACCACGGCCCCCGCGGCAGCCGCGCCCGGGCCGGGCGCCGCGACCGGGGCCCCCGACGTCGACCGCCCCGAGGCCCTCGCCGACCTGCCCGTGCTGCCCGCCCGGCACCCCGGCCGCTGGGTCGCGACCGCCGGCGTGGCCGTGCTGCTCGCGATGGTGCTCAGCTCGCTGCTCACCAACCCGCAGTGGGAGTGGGACGTCGTCGCGCAGTACCTGACCTGGCCCTCGGTGCTGCAGGGCGTGTGGGCCACGATCCGGCTGACCGCGGTCGCCGCGGTGATCGGCTTCGGGCTCGGCACGGTGCTCGCGCTGATGCGGCTGTCCCGGTCGCCCCTGCTGCAGTCGGTGTCCTGGGCGTACTCCTGGGTGTTCCGGTCGGTGCCGCTGATCCTGCAGCTGCTCCTCTGGTACAACCTCGCCTACCTCTACCCGCAGCTGTCCCTCGGCATCCCGTTCGGGCCGGAGTGGCTGCAGCTCGACACCCTCGACGTCGTCGACAAGTTCGGCGCCGCGGTCCTCGGGCTCGGGCTGTCGCAGGCCGCGTACTCCGCGGAGATCGTCCGCGCCGGCATCCTCGGCGTCGACCAGGGCCAGCACGAGGCCGCCGCGGCGCTCGGCATCCCGCGCGGCCGGCAGCAGTGGCGGATCGTGCTGCCGCAGGCCATGCGCACCATCGTCCCGACGTCGGTGAACGAGATCATCGGGCTGCTCAAGGGCACGTCGGTGGTCTACGTGCTGGCGTACGGCGAGCTGTTCTACACGGTCGGCGTCATCTACGGCCGGAACCAGCGGGTCGTCCCGCTGCTGCTCGTCGCGGCCATCTGGTACCTGCTCACCACCACGGTCCTGACCGTCGCCCAGTACTACCTGGAGCGGTACTACGCCCGCGGCGCGCTGCGCACCCTGCCGCCGACCCCGCTGCAGCGGCTGCGCTGGACGGCCGCCGTCGCCGCGGCCCGCGTCACCGGGCGCCCGCTGCCCGCGGACCTGCCGCCCACGTTCCTGGCCGGCGCCCGCCGCGGCCACCTCACCCGCACCGCACCCCGCACGGCACCCCGCGCCGCCGCCCGCACCACCGAGCGCACCGGAGGCAACCGATGACCAGCGTGCTGCACGCCCCTGCTGCGGCCCCGGCCGCCGCGTCCACGCCCGCCGCACCCGCGGCCCCCGCGGGCGGCCACCTCCGGGTCCAGGGCCTGGCCAAGTCGTACGGCACCCTCGAGGTGCTCCGCGGCGTCGACCTCGAGGTCCGCCCGGGCGAGGTCACCGTGATCCTCGGCCCGTCGGGCTCCGGCAAGTCGACGCTGCTCCGGCTGGTCAACCACCTGGAGCGCCCCGACCGCGGGTTCGTCGCCCTGGACGGCGAGGTCATCGGCTACGCCCGGCGCCGCGCCGGCTGGGGCCCGCGGCGCCGCGAGGTGCTGCGCGAGCTCACCGAGCGGGACGTGCTGCGGCAGCGCACCCGGATCGGCTTCGTGTTCCAGAACTTCCACCTGTTCCCGCACCTGACCGCCCTGGAGAACGTCGTCGAGGCGCCCGTCTCGGCCCAGGGCCGCCCGCGGGCGGAGGTGGAGGCCGAGGCGCGCGCCCTGCTCGCCCGGGTCGGGCTGGCCGACAAGGCCGACGCCCGGCCGCGGCAGCTGTCCGGCGGCCAGCAGCAGCGCGTGGCCATCGCCCGCGCGCTCGCCGTGCGGCCGGCGCTGCTGCTGTTCGACGAGCCGACGTCCGCGCTCGACCCCGAGCTCGTGGGGGAGGTCCTCGGCGTGATCCGGGACCTCGCCCACGACGGCACCACCCTCGTGATCGTCACGCACGAGGTCGCGTTCGCCCGCGACGTCGCCGACACCGTCGTGTTCATGGACGACGGCGCCGTGGTCGAGCAGGGCCCCGCGGCCCAGGTGCTCGGCAGCCCCGCGCACCCGCGCACCCGCGCGTTCCTCGACAAGGTCCGCTGACCCCGTCCCGCCCGGCGCGCGCCCCCGCGCCCGCCGCCCACCCCTCCCGAGAGGCAGCCCCGCCATGCGCACGACCCGCACCAGCCCGCCCGGCTTCCGCCGCCGCCCGCACGCCGCCCTGGCGCTCGTGCCCGTCCTCGCCCTGCTCGCCGCCTGCGGCGGGACCTCCGACGCCGCGGAGAGCGGCGCGGGCAGCGAGCTGCAGGACGCCGCCGAGGCCGCCGGCCTCGAGGTGAACACCAGCCCCGAGCAGGACCGCATCCACACCGCGGAGAACCCGGACGCCATCGCCCTGCTGCCGCCGGAGCTCCAGGCGCAGGACACGTTCACCGTCGCGGTGAGCGCGTACGTGGCGCCGCTGGCGTTCCTCGCCGACGACGACGCCACCCCGATCGGCAACGAGACGGACATCGCCCAGCTCGTCGCCGACGCGCTCGGCAAGGACCTCGATCTCCAGGTGAAGGCCTGGGCCGACTGGCCGCTGGCGGTCCAGTCCGGCGACGTCGACGCCACCATCTCCAACGTCACGGTGACCGAGGAGCGCAAGGAGCTGTTCGACTTCTCGTCCTACCGGAACGACGAGCTCGGCTGGCTGGTCAAGGCTGGCAGCGACATCACCGAGATCGACGAGCCGTCCGACATCGCCGGCCTCACCGTGGCCGTGGGCTCGGGCACCAACCAGGAGAAGATCCTGCTCGCCTGGGACGAGGAGAACCAGGCCGCCGGCCTCGACCCCGTGCAGGTCGAGTACTTCGAGAACGACGGCGACACCATCCTCGCGCTCCAGTCCGGCCGGATCGACGCCTCGTTCGGCCCGAACGCCACCGCCGCCTACAAGGCCAAGGTCTCGCCGCAGGACTTCACCGTCGTCGGGACGCTGAACGGCGGCTGGCCGGACACCGCGCAGATCGCCGTCACCACGCTCAAGGGCGGCGGCTGGGCCGACGCCGTCACCGCCGCGCTGCAGGGCGCGTTCGACGACGGGTCGTACGCCGAGGTCCTCGAGCGCTGGGGCCTGGAGGCCGAGGCGATCGACGCGCCCGAGACCAACCCGCCGGGCCTGCCGAAGACGTCCTGACGTCCGGCCGCCCGCACCCACCCGAGGAGCAGACCCATGTCCGAGAACCCCCGCGTCCCGCTGTCCGTGCTCGACCTCGCGGTCGTGCCCGCCGGCGGCACGGGCGCCCAGGCCGTGCGGGCGGCCGTCGACCTGGCCGTCGACCTCGACCGGCTCGGCTACCGCCGCGTCTGGTACGCCGAGCACCACCTGTCGCCGGGCGTCGGGTCGGCGTCCCCGGCCGTGCTCGCCGCCGCCGTGGCGGCCCGCACGGAGCGGATCCGCGTCGGCTCGGGGGCCGTGCTGCTCAGCACGACGAGCCCGCTGGTCGCCGCGGAGCAGTTCGGCACGATCGCCGCGCTGCACCCGGGGCGGGTCGACCTCGGGCTGGGGCGGGCGTTCACGCCGCCGTCCCGGCCGGCGGGGGAGGCGCCCGCGGACGGCGCGCCCGCCGACGGCCCGGCCGCGCCCGCCCCGGCCGACCCGGCGCCCGCGCCCGCCCCGGCCGACCCGGCGCCCGCGCCCCGCCCCGCCCGCGGCCCCCGGGTCGTGGACGGCCTGTACGTCCCCGGCGCCCCGCCGATCGACGGCTCCGACTCGGTGCTGCGGGAGCGGCTGCTCGCCCAGAAGCGGGTCGTGGGCGCGTCCCGCACCCCGGCCGCGTTCCGCGACGAGCTCGGCCTGGTCCTCGGGCTGCGGGCCGGCGACTACGCCGAGGCCGACGGCACCCGGCACGTGGCGCCGCCGGTCGAGGGCGCCGACTTCGACCTGTGGGTGCTCGCCTCGTCCGCGGGGGAGAGCGCCCGGGTGGCGGGGGATCTCGGGCTGCCGATCGCGGCGAACTTCCACGTCAGCCCGGCGACCACGCTCGACACGATCGCCGCCTACCGGGCCGCGTTCCGCCCCGGCGTGCTCGACCGGCCGTACGTGGTGGTCTCCGCCGACGTGCTCGTCGCCGAGACCACCGAGCGGGCCCGCGCGCTCGCCACGCCGTTCGCCGACTGGGTGCTGTCCATCCGCCGCGGCGCCGCCGGGGCCGTCGCGTACCCGCACCCCGACGACGCCGTGCCCTGGGAGGCCCGCGACGCCGACGAGCGCGCCGTCGTCGCGGACCGGGTCGACACCCGGGTGGTCGGCGCCCCCGCGGACGTCGTCGCGCGGCTGGAGACGCTGCAGCGCGTCACCGGCGCCGACGAGCTGCTGATCACCACCGCCACGCACGACGCGGCCGACGCCCGGCGGTCGTTCGCGCTGCTCGCGGAGGCGTGGGGCGTCGCGCCCGCCGCCGACGCCACGCCCGCCGGGGCCGCCACCGCCGGCGACCCGCACCTGACCCTCGTCTGAAGGAGCCCGCCATGACCAGCACCGCCAGCACGCGCGCCGACCTCGCGGCCGCCGACGCCTCCGAGACCGCCCTCTCCGCGGCCGCCGACGCCACCCCAGCCGACGCCACCCCCGCCGACGGCGCGGCGCCCGACGCCGCCCCGGCCCTCCGCCCGCCCGTCGAGGCCGCCGCCGAGGTCGCCCGCGGCGCCCTGCTCGTCGACGTCCGTTCGGCCGGCGGCCGCGCGTCGCACGGCGAGATCCCCGGCTCGACCCTGCTCGACCGCGCGGACCTCGACGCCCTGTTCGGCCCGGCGCACGAGCCGGTCATCTCGATCGACACCCCGGTCGTCGTCGTCTGCGGCTCGGAGAACGGCTCCCGCCCGGTGGCCGAGGCCCTGGCCGCCCGCGGCTACACCGTGTCCCACGTCGACGGCGGCTTCCCGGCCTGGAAGGCCGCCGGCCTCCCCGCCGAGCCCCCCACCGACGCCCCCGCCTGACCCGCCCGCCCCGCCGCGCCCCGCCCCGCCCACCCCGCACCCGCACCTGCGCCGAGAGAGGACCGCCCCGCCGAGATAGGACCCCCCACGGACCTATCTCGGCGAGCAGGCCCTCTCTCGGCGGGAAGAAGAAGGAGCCACCGCCATGCCCGTCGAGTTCCTCGGCATCGCCACCACCAACGACGCGTCCGAGACGCGTGCCGCCACGACCCGCGCGTTCGACCCCGGCTACCTGGAGCGGATCGTCCGGGCGCACGAGGACACCGGCTGGACCCGCGTCCTGTTCGCCTACGGCTCGTCCGGCCCGGAGCCGGCGGCGCTCGCCGCGTACGTCGCCTCGCGCCTGCCGTCCATCGAGCTGCTGCTCGCGCACCGGCCGAACGTCTCGTACCCGACCTACGCCGCGAAGACGTTCGCGACCCTGGACCAGCTGTCCGGCGGTCGCCTCTCGGTGCACTTCATCACCGGCGGCAACGACCACGAGCAGGGCCGCGAGGGCGACACCCTGACCAAGGACGAGCGGTACGCCCGCACCCGGGAGTACATCCAGATCGTCAAGCGGGCCTGGACCTCCACCGAGCCGTTCGACCACCACGGCCGGTTCTACGACTTCGCCGACTTCCACCTGGACACCAAGCCGGTCGACGGCCACGTCCCGACCATCTCGTTCGGCGGCTCCTCGGACGCGGCCTTCGAGGTCGGCGCCGCCGAGGCGGACATCTACGCCGTCTGGGGCGAGCCGCTGGACCGCAC
>NZ_DASQCJ010000128.1:0-9895 GCF_035634735.1 Cellulomonas sp. | reverse complement strand
GTGGTTGGACCCACCGATCTCGGCCCGGACCACCGATCTCGGTGTGGTCGGTGCCGGTGGGTGCCCGCCGCGGGGCCCTAACCTGGTCGGCGTGAGCGAGACCAGCGACCTGACCCCCGTGGCCCAGGACTACCTCAAGGTGGTCTGGACGGCGAAGGAGTGGTCGTCGGCCCCCGTGACCACCAAGATGCTCGCCGAGCGGCTGGGCGTCGGCGCGTCGACCGTGTCCGAGACCGTGCGCCGGCTGGCGGACCAGGGCCTCGTCGAGCACGCGCCGTACGCCGCGATCACCCTCACCGAGGAGGGCGTCCGGCACGCGGTGCAGGTCGTCCGTCGGCACCGGCTGATCGAGACGTTCCTGGTCAGCGAGCTGGGTTACGCCTGGGACGAGGTGCACGACGAGGCCGAGGTGCTCGAGCACGCCGTGTCGGACCTCATGGTCGAGCGGATCGACGCCCGCCTGGGCCACCCGACCCGCGACCCGCACGGCGACCCGATCCCCGCGCCCGACGGCACCGTGCCGACGCCGGCCGCGGACATGCTGTGGGAGCTCACCACCGGGTCGGGGCGGATCGCGCGCATCTCCGACGCCGACCCCGGTCTGCTGCGGTACCTCGCCTCGGTGGGCGTGGTGCTGGACGCGCGGGTCGAGGTGGTCGAGCGCCGCGACTTCGCCGGGATGACGGCCGTGCGGGTGCTGCCGCCGCTGGACGGCGGGTCCGTCGCGGACGCGGCGGCCGAGGCCGTCGGGGCCGTCGCCGAGCCGCGGCCCGTGGAGCTGGGCGAGGTCGCCGCGCGCGCGATCTGGGTGCTGCTCGACACGCCCTGACCCGCCCGCGGCCCCCGCCCCGCCCCGCGCCCCGGGCGGGCCCCGACCGGCCGGTAGGCTGGCGGCACCGGACTCCTCGCCGACGCGGTCCCCGGGACGGGCCGCCGCACCCGTCGGCGCGTGCCGCCGGGGCCCCACGCGGAACGACGACGACCGCGGGGAGCCGCACATGCACACGAGCACGCCGGGCACCGGGCCCGCCGTGGACACCGACGTGGTCCTGGACCCGCACCTGGTGCGCCGCCGCGCGCGGCTGCCGCTGCTGGCCCTCGCCCTCGGCGGGTTCTCGATCGGCACCACCGAGTTCGCGACGATGGGGCTGCTGCCGCTCATCGCCGAGAACCTGGACGGCACGATCCCCGAGGCCGGCCACGCGATCACCGCGTACGCGCTCGGCGTGGTCGTCGGCGCCCCGCTGCTGACGACGATCGCCGCGCGGATGGACCGCCGCCTGCTGCTCCTGCTGCTCATGGCGGCGTTCACGGTCGGCAACCTGCTCTCGGCGCTCGCGCCGTCGCTCGGCTGGCTGGTCGCGGCGCGGTTCGTCGCGGGCCTGCCGCACGGCGCGTTCTTCGGCGTCGGCGCGGTCATGGGCGCGCACGTGGCCGGGCCCGGGCGCCGCGGCCAGGCCGTCGCCACGATGATGGCGGGCCTGACGATCGCGAACGTCGTGGGCGTCCCGCTGTCGACCGTGCTGGGCCAGGCGTTCGGCTGGCGGGTGGCGTTCGTCGCCGTGGGCGTGCTCGGCGCGCTGACCCTGCTGGCCCTGGTCAAGTTCCTGCCCGGCCTGCCGGTGCGGGACGGCGCGACGGTCCGGGCGGAGCTCGGGGCGCTGCGCAACGGGCGGCTGTGGGTCGCCTGCGCCGCGGGCTCGATCGGGTTCGGCGGCATGTTCGCCGTCTACTCCTACGTGTCGCCGCTGCTCACCGAGGTCACCGGGATCACCGAGGCGACCGTGCCGATCGTGCTCGCGCTGTTCGGCGTCGGCATGACGGTCGGCACGCTGCTCGGCGGGAAGCTCGCGGACCGGTCGGTGGCCCGCACGGTGCTGCTCGGGTTCGCGTCCACGATCGTGGCGCTGGTGCTGATCGCGGTGCTCGCGCAGTGGGTGGTCCCGGGCGTGCTGGCGATCGTGCTGCTGGGCGTGACGACGCAGGTGCTGGGGCTCTCGCTGCAGGCCTGGCTGATGGACCTGTCGCCGACCGCGCCGTCGCTCGGCGCGGCGCTCTGCCACTCGGCGCTCAACGCCGGCAACGCGTTCGGCGCCTGGGTGGGCGGCCTCGTGATCGCGGGCGGGCTCGGGTACGTCGCGCCGGCCTGGGTCGGTGCGGGGCTGACCGTGATCGGCCTGGTCATCTCGGCGGTCGTGCTCGGCGGGGCCGCGCGGCGGCGGACCGCCTGACGCCGCCCGGCGCGCGTCCGGTGGCGCCCCCGCGCGTCGATAGACTTCCCCGGTGACGTCGCCCGCCAGCACCCAGCCCGATCCCGCCTCCGCCCCGGCCACCGCCGGCGGCCAGGACGTGCCGTTCCGGTACACCGCCGAGCTCGCCCAGCAGATCGAGCTCCGGTGGCAGGACGAGTGGGTCGAGCGCGGCACGTTCTTCGCGGCCAACCCGGCCGGCAGCGCGCTGACCGACGGCGACGGGGCCTCCGCCCGCGAGGGCGCCCGGCCGTTCTTCGTGATGGACATGTTCCCGTACCCCTCGGGCGCGGGCCTGCACGTCGGCCACCCGCTGGGCTACATCGCCACCGACGTCGTCGCGCGGTTCCGCCGGATGCAGGGCGACAACGTGCTGCACGCGCTGGGCTACGACGCGTTCGGCCTGCCCGCCGAGCAGTACGCCGTGCAGACGGGCCAGCACCCGCGCACGACGACCGAGGCGAACATCGAGATCATGGCGCGCCAGCTCAAGCGCCTGGGCGTCGCGCACGACCCGCGCCGGTCGTTCGCCACGATCGACCCGGACTACGTGCGCTGGACCCAGTGGATCTTCCTGCAGATCTTCGAGTCCTGGTACGACGAGGACGCCGTGCGGCCCGACGGCGGCACAGGCGCGGCCCGGCCGGTGTCGACGCTGGTCGAGGCCTACGAGGCGGGGCGCGCGGTGCCGGACGGGATCGACGGGGTGCCCGCGGGCGCCGCGTGGGCCGACCTGGACGCCGTGCAGCGCCGCCGCGTGGTCGACGCGCAGCGCCTGGCCTACGTCTCCGAGACGCCCGTGAACTGGTGCCCCGGCCTGGGGACCGTGCTGGCCAACGAGGAGGTCACCTCCGACGGCCGGTCCGAGCGCGGCAACTTCCCGGTGTTCCAGCGCACGCTGCGGCAGTGGAACATGCGGATCACCGCCTACGCCGATCGCCTGGCCGACGACCTGTCGCTGATCGACTGGCCCGAGAAGGTCACCGCGATGCAGCGGAACTGGATCGGCCGGTCCGAGGGCGCGCACGTCGACTTCGAGGTCACCGACGTCGACGAGCCGCTGACCGTCTTCACCACCCGCCCCGACACGCTGTTCGGCGCGACGTACGTCGTGCTGGCGCCGGAGCACCCGCTGGTCGACGCGATCGTCGCCGAGTCCGAGGCAGTGTCGGTCTGGGACGAGGACGTGCCCGAGTCCTGGCGCGGGGGCGCGTCGTCGCCCGCCGAGGCCGTCGCCGCCTACCGCCGCGAGGCCGCCGCCAAGACCGCCGTCGAGCGGCAGGCCGACGCCGGCCGCAAGACCGGCGTGTTCACCGGGGGCTACGCGCTGAACCCGGTCAACGGCGCCCAGCTGCCCGTATTCATCGCCGACTACGTCCTCATGGGCTACGGCACCGGCGCGATCATGGCCGTCCCGGGCGGCGACACCCGCGACTTCGCGTTCGCCGAGGCGTTCGGCCTGCCGGTCGTGCACACCGTGCAGCCGCCGGAGGGCCACGAGGGCGCGTGGACCGGCGACGGCGCGATCATCAACTCGTCGAACGACGAGATCAGCCTGGACGGCCTGTCCGTCGCGGAGGCCAAGACGCGCGTCGTCGACTGGCTGGCTGAGCGGGGCGCCGGGTCCCGCACCACCACCTACCGGCTGCGCGACTGGCTGTTCAGCCGCCAGCGGTACTGGGGCGAGCCGTTCCCGATCGTCTACGACGAGAACGACCTGCCGATCGCGATCCCGGAGCAGTCGCTGCCCGTCGACCTGCCGGACGTGCCGGACTACGCGCCGCGCACCTTCGACGCCGACGACGCGGAGTCCTCGCCGGAGGCGCCGCTGAGCCGCAACGACGACTGGGTCAACGTCACGCTGGACCTCGGCGACGGCCCGAAGGTCTACCGCCGCGACACCAACACCATGCCGAACTGGGCCGGGTCGTGCTGGTACTACCTGCACTACCTGGACCCGACCCACGCCACCGACCAGGTCGTCGACCCCGCCCTCGAGCAGTACTGGATGGGCCCGGGCCACAACCCCGGCGACACCCACGGCGCCGGCGGCGTCGACCTGTACGTCGGCGGCGTCGAGCACGCCGTGTTGCACCTGCTGTACGCCCGGTTCTGGCACAAGGTGCTGTACGACCTGGGCCACGTGTCCAGCCGCGAGCCGTTCTACAAGCTGTTCAACCAGGGCTACATCCAGGCGTACGCCTACACCGACGTGCGCGGCGTCTACGTCCCGGCCGCCGAGGTGGTCGAGGACGACTCCGTCGAGTCCGGGTTCACCTGGAACGGCGAGCCGGTGTTCCGCGAGTACGGCAAGATCGGCAAGTCGCTGAAGAACGCCGTCTCGCCGGACGAGATGTACGCCGAGTACGGCGCCGACACGCTGCGCGTCTACGAGATGTCGATGGGCCCGCTGGACCTGTCCCGCCCCTGGGAGACCCGGGCCGTCGTCGGCGCGCAGCGGTTCCTGCAGCGCGTGTGGCGCAACGTCGTCTCCGAGGAGACCGGCGCGGTCACGGTTGTCGACGAGGAGCCGACGGTCGAGACGCTGCGCGTGCTGCACCGCACGATCGCCGAGGTCGGCGAGGACATGCAGGCGATGCGGATCAACACCGCGATCGCCAAGCTCATCGTCCTCAACAACCACCTGACCTCCCTGCCCGCCGTGCCGCGGACCGTCGCCGAGCAGCTGGTGCTGATGACCGCGCCGGTCGCGCCGCACCTGGCCGAGGAGCTGTGGTCGCGCCTGGGCCACGAGCGGTCGCTCGCGCACGAGCCGTTCCCCGCCGTCGACCCGCAGTACCTGGTGCAGGACTCCGTGACCTGCGTGTTCCAGGTCCAGGGCAAGGTCCGCGGGCGGGCCGAGGTCGCGCCCGACGCCGACGAGGCCACGCTGCGCGAGCTGGCCCTCGCCGACCCGGGCGTCCAGCGGGCGATGGCCGGGCGCGACGTGCGCACGGTGATCGTGCGCGCGCCGAAGCTCGTCAACGTGGTGCCGGCCTGACGGTGCCGGAGGGCGCCGAGACCCCGTCCGCCGCGCTCGGCGCGGGGGCGGGGCGCGGCGGCGCGCGCCCGGGGGACGCCGCGGCGGACCCCGAGGGTGCCGCCGGGAGCGCGCCCCGCGGCGAGGACGCCCGGGCGACCGGGGGCGAGGGCCGACCGCGCCGCGGGCTGCGGATCGCCGTGGTGCCGCCCGCGTGGGCCGAGCGGGTCGCGCGCCGGCTGCGGCGGGTCGCGCAGGGCGGACCCGCGGCCGGGGCCGAGCCGGGACCGGACGCCCCGGTCGCGCCGCCCGCGCCGCCGCGCGTCGTGGTGGTCACCGACTCGACGTCCTGCCTGACGGCGGCCGACGCCGCCGCGTGGCGCATCGACGTGGTCCCGCTCGACGTCGCGGCCGACGGCGAGCGGTTCCGCGACGGCGTCGACCTCACCCCGGAGGGGCTGGTCGCCGCGCTGGAGTCCGGGCGCCGGGTCACGACGTCCCAGCCGCCGCCCGCCGCGTTCGCCGCCGCCTACGAGGCCGCCGCCGCGCGCGGGGCCGCCGAGGTCGTCTCCGTGCACCTGTCCGGCGAGCTCTCCGGCACCGTGCGCGCCGCGGGCCTCGCCGCGCAGCTCGCGCCGCTGCCGGTGCACGTCGTCGACTCGCGCAGCGCCGGCCTCGGGCTGGGTTTCGCCGCCCTCGCCGCCGCCGAGACCGCGCGGGGGACCGTGTGGGGCCCCGCCGACGGCGCGTCCGTGGCCGGCGCCGCCGAGCAGGTCGGGCGCTCGACCGCCGCGTGGTTCGTCGTCGACTCGCTCGACCACCTCCGGCGGGGCGGGCGGCTGTCGGCCGCGGCGGCCGCGTTCGGGACGGTGCTCGGGCTGCGGCCGGTGCTCGCGCTGCGGGACGGGCGGATCGAGGTCGCCGAGCGGGTGCGGACCCGGCGGGCGGCGCGGGACCGGCTGCACGCGCTGGCCGTGGCGGAGGTGGTGCGGCGGGTGTCGGCGGGGGCGGGTTCGGCCCCCGGGCCGGCGGTGCGCGGTGCCGCGGGGGCCGTCGGGGGTGCCGGTGCTGGCGCTGGTGCTGGCGCTGGTGGTGGTGCGGGCGCAGGTCCTGGAGCGGGGGACGGCGCGCGCGGTGACGCGCACGGTGGCGCCGGGGACGTCGCGCCGGGTGCCGCGGACCGCGCGGTGCGGGTCGGGGTGCAGCACCTCGGCCGGCCCGAGCTGGCCGAGGAGGTCGCGGCGCGGCTGCGCGCGGCCCTGGGCCTCGACGAGGTGCTGGTGCGCGAGGTGGGGGCGGTGCTCGGCGGCCACCTCGGGGTCGGGGCGCTGGCGGTGACCGTCACCGACCGGTGACGAGCGGTGTCGGCCGGGGCCGGCCGGTGACGACTCGCGGCGGCAGGCGGCGACCGGGGAGGCGGTGCGATCCCGGACGGTGGCGGCCGGGGGCGCGCCGCGGCGCCGGCGGACGGCGGACCGACGAAGACGTCCGCGCCGGCCCGGCGGGCCGTGATGCGCCGACCGTGCGCGGCGGGGTGCACCGCGTGCTGCCCGCTCGGAGAGCGGTCGCCGAGCCCTCCACAGGGCGGCCGGTGCTGCGCCGTCCCCAGACCGGGCCGCCGGCGCCGAGGGCCCGGGTCGCTGCCGACCTAGCGTCGCGGCATGACCTGGTACGACGGCAGCCCGGCGCCTGCCCCGCGGCACGACCCGCCGCAGGCGGACGGCCCTCCGCGGGACGTGCTGCCGGGCGGCGGGACCGCGCGCGACGTGCTGTCGGGCGGCGGGTCTCCGCGGGTCGTGCTGCCGGGTGGCGGGACAGCGCGCGACGTGCCGGCGGGCGGCGGGACCGCGCGCGACGTGCCGGCGGGCGGCGGGACCGCGCGCGACGTGCTGGCGGGCGGCGCGGCTCCGCGGGACGTGCTGCCGGTGGCTGGGTCGCCGGAGGCCGTGGTGCCGGCGATCGGGGCGCCGTGGGACGGGGTGGCACGCGACACGGCACTGCGCGACGAACCGGGCCGCGACGAGGCGGCGCGGGCGGCGGTGGGTGCAGGACGAGCCCGGCTGCGCGCCGCAGCGCGGGCCGCTTCGGTGGCGGTCGACGCGCGCGACCGCAGGGGCGACTCGCGCCGCCCCGGCGACGGCGGCCGTCGGGCGCCCGGCCCGGGCCCCCTCCCTGCTGTCCGCCGCCTGGCGCCCAGCCCGGATCCCGCCCGACGCGTGGCGCCCGGCCCCGGGTACGACGACGGCCGCGGGGCACCCGGCCCCACCGGCGCGGGCGGGTCGGCCGGCTCGGGCTACGCCGACGACGGCGACGTGGGCTCGTACGGCCTGGGCATCGGCGACGACGGCGGCTCGCGCGGCCTGGGCCACGCCGACGAGGTGAGTTCGCCCGACCTGGGTCACGACGACGGCGAGCGAGCGGTCGCCGGCCCAGGCGTCGACGACGAGCCGGAGCGCGCCGAGCGGCCCCGGCTCGCCGACGTCGTGCGGTGGCGGCTGGCGCCGAGGACCGCCGCCATCGCACTCGGGGCGCTGCTTCTCGTGGGCGGGGCCGTGGCCCTGCGCTCGGCGGCGCAGCCGACGGGGGACCCGGTCGCGGTCGAGGAGCCGGCGGTGACCCGGGGTGCGGCCGACACGGAGGGAGCCACCACGGACGGGGCCGAGGCGAACGGAGCCGACGCCGCCGCCGAGGACCCGACGGTGTGGGTGCACGTCGTCGGGCGGGTGGCGGCACCGGGTGTGGTCGCGCTGCCGGAGGGCTCGCGGGTCGGGGACGCGGTCGCCGCGGCCGGGGGTGCGCTGCCCGATGCGGACCTCGCCGGGCTCAACCTGGCGGCCGTCGTCCAGGACGGTGCCCAGATCCGGGTCCCGGCACCGGGGGAGGAGCCCCCGGCCGACGCCGACGACGGGTCGGGAGGCCTCAGCGGTCCCGGAGGCGGCGGCGGGTCGGGTGGCGGGGGCGGCGCCGTCGACGTCAACACCGCCGGCAGCGCCGAGCTGCAGACGCTCCCGGGCATCGGGCCGGTGCTCGCCGACCGGATCGTGGCGTGGCGGGACGCGAACGGCCCCTTTCCCGACGTCGACGCCCTGCTCGACGTCTCGGGCATCGGGCCCGCGGTGCTCGGGAAGATCCGGGACCTGGTGCGGGTGTGAGCGCGGACGAGGCGGTCGACGTCCGGCTGGTCCCGGCCGCGCTGGCGGTGTGGGCGACCGCCGCGCTGGTCGTCGGGGCTCGCCCGTGGGCGCTGGTCGTGGGTGCCGTGGTGCTCGGCGCGGTCGCGGCGGGCGTGCTCGCCGGGCCCGGGGTCGCCACCGGCGCGGGAGAGCACGGGGTCCGCGGCGGGGACCGCCGAGGAGCTGCCGCCGCGCCACCTGACCGGTCGTCGGTGCGCCTCGGCGGGCTCGTGCCGCCCGCCCCGACGCGGCCCGCACCGCCGATCTCCGGTCGGCGCACGCTGCGGACGAGCGACCGGCGGACGTCGCCTGTCACCGCCCCGCTCGCGCCGCCGGTCCGCGGCAGGCGCTCGTCGCCCATCCGCGCTCGCCTGGCGCCTCCGGTCGGCGGTAGGCGCTCTCCGCTCACCCGCTCCCGCCTCGCGCCACCTCCCCCCGACCGACGATCGGTGCGCGTGCCCGGTCGGGTCGCGGTGCGCGCGCAGGCGGGGCTGGCGCTCGGGGCGGTCGCGGTGCTGCTGCTCGCCACCGCCGGGCAGGTGCGTGCCCGCGAGGCCGGTGACGTGCGCGCGCTCGCGGAGGACCGGGCGCGGGTGCGGCTCGTCGGCGTCGTCCGGTCGACCCCGCAGGAGCCGGGCGGACCCGGTGGTTCGCGCCTGGTGCGGTTCCTGCTCGCGGCGACGTCGGTCGAGGTGCTGGGCACGCCCGGCGTGGGAGCGGACGAGGCCGACGAGGCACGGGGTGCGCACGCGGCGGCGCGTGCGGTCTCGTCGGCGACGGGTGCGAGCTCGTCGGAGCCCGGTGCGAGCACGTCGGCGGCGCGTGCGCGCTCGTCGGGCACGGCCGCCGCCGTCGAGGTCTACGCGCCCGCGACGGCGTCGGACCTCGCGTACGGCACGGTCGTCGCCGTGGAGGCCACGCTGTCCCCGCTCCCGGACGTCTCCCGGCGCGCGATGGCGCGCGCCCGGGCCGACGGCGACCCCGCGGTCCGCGCACCGCCCCCCGCCGTGCTCCGGGCCGCCGACGGGCTCCGCACCGGCCTGGTCGGCACGGCGACCGCGGTGCCGGGCGACGCGGGCCGGCTGCTGCCCGCCGTCGCCGTGGGCGACACCCGCGGCGTCGGCGACCTCGACGACGCCATGCGGGTGTCCGGGCTGGCGCACATCACCGCGGTGTCCGGGGCGCACTTCTCGATCCTCGGGGCGGTCGTCCTGGCCGTGGTCACGCGGTGCGGGGTGCCCCGGCGGTGGCGGTGGCTACCGCTGGCGGTGGTGCTCGGGGGGTTCGTCGCGGTGGTGCAGCCCGGGTCGAGCGTGGTCCGCGCCGCGGTGATGGGCGCGGTCGGCGTGCTCGGCATCGTGGCGGGGCGGCCCGCGCGGTCGGTGCCCGCGCTCGCCTGCGCGGTGCTGGTGCTGCTGGTCGTGGACCCGTGGCTGGCGCGGGACGTCGGGTTCGTGCTGTCGGTGGTCGCGACGGCCGGCATCGCGCTGCTC
>NZ_DASQCJ010000127.1:0-2574 GCF_035634735.1 Cellulomonas sp. | reverse complement strand
TACGCCTCGTGGACGGCTGGCGCGCCGGGCTCGGCGACGGCGACCTCATCGGCCGGGTCGGCGGCGACGAGTTCGCCGTGGTGCTCGCCGGGCGGGACGCCGCGGGCGCGGAGGGCTGGGTGGCGGACGCCGGGACCCGGCAGACCCTGGGGGACCCGACCTGGAGCCACGGCGTCGCGCAGGCCGTCGGCGACGAGCCGGTCCGGGACGCGCTGGCCCGCGCCGACGAGGCGCTGTACGCGCGCAAGGGGCGGCGGGTCGGCGGGTCGGTCTAGGGGCCCGGCGCGAGCGGCACCGCGCCCGTCAGCGGCTCGTCGACACCCGGTACTGCGCGTTCGCGAGCGGCACGAACACCACGAGGAACAGCGCCGACCAGATGAGCGTGTAGACCTCGGGGTGCTGCAGCGGCCACGCGGTCGGCTCGGGCACGCCGGGCGGGATGTTGCCGAACAGCTCGCGGGCGGCCTGGGTCACGGCGGACACCGGGTTCCACTCCGCGAACGTCTGCAGCGGCGCCGGCAGGGTGTCGAGCGGGACGAACGTGTTCGCGACGAACGTCAGCGGGAAGATCACGATGAACGACGCGTTGTTCACCACCTCGGGGCTCGGCACCAGCATCCCGATCCAGGCCATGATCCAGCTGATCGCGTAGGCGAACACCAGCAGCAGGCCGAACCCCGCCAGCGCGTCCAGCACCGAGGACCGGATCCGCCAGCCGACGACCAGCCCGGTCAGGCCCATCACGACGAGCACGATGATGTTGTTCACGACGTCGGAGAACGTGCGCCCGGTCAGCACCGCCGACGGGGCCATGGGCAGCGAGCGGAACCGGTCGAGGATGCCCTTCTTCAGGTCCTCGGCGAGGGCCGCCCCGGTGACGGTGGCGCCGAAGATCACGGTCTGGGCGAAGATCCCCGCGATGAGGAACTCCCGGTAGGCCTGCCCGCCGCCCTGCTGGTCGATCGCCCCGCCGAACACGTACGAGAACAGCAGGACGAACATGATCGGGGACAGCGTGGTGAAGACCAGCAGGTCGGGCACCCGCTTGATCTTGATGATGTTCCGCTTGGCGACCACGGAGGCGTCCGCGATCACGGGTGGCACCGGCATCACGCACCTGCCTTCGGGTCGGGGTTGCCGTCCTGCTCCGCGGTCTTGCCGGTCAGGGCGAGGAACACGTCGTCCAGGGTCGGGCGGCGCAGGCCGACGTCCTCCAGCCGCACCTGGCGCTCGTCGAGCCGCCGCAGCGCCTCGCTGAGCACCTCGGGCCCGCCGGACACGGGCATGACGAACGACCGCCGGCCGTCGTCGACCGTGGGCCGCCCGACGCCGAGCGGGGCGAGCGCCTCCTCGACGCCCGCGAGCAGCGCGACGTCCGCGACGGTCAGCTCCAGGCGCTCCCCGCCGACCTGCCGCTTGAGCTGGTCGGCGGTGCCCTGGGCGATGATCCGGCCGTGGTCGATGACCACGATCTCGTCGGCGAGGACGTCGGCCTCCTCCAGGTACTGCGTGGTCAGCAGCAGCGTGGTGCCGCCGGCGACGAGCGTCTGGATCACGTCCCACATCTCGGTGCGCCCGCGCGGGTCCAGGCCGGTGGTCGGCTCGTCGAGGAAGATCACCGGCGGGTCCGCGACGAGCGCCCCGGCCAGGTCGAGCCGCCGGCGCATGCCGCCGGAGTACGTCTTGGTCGGCCGGTCCGCCGCGTCCTCGAGCCGGAAGGACGCCAGCAGCTCGCGCGCCCGGTCGCGCGACCGCCGCTTCCCGAGGTGGTAGAGCCGGCCGATCATGTCGAGGTTCTCGTAGCCGGTGAGGTACTCGTCCACGGCGGCGTACTGGCCGGACAGCCCGATGCGGCGCCGGACCTCGGCCGGGCGGGCGAGCACGTCGACGCCCGTGACCCGCGCCGTGCCCTGGTCGGGGCGCAGCAGCGTGGACAGGACCCGGACGATGGTGGTCTTGCCCGCCCCGTTGGGGCCGAGCAGACCGAGCACGGTGCCGGACGGCACCGTGAGGTCGACGCCGTCCAGGGCGGTGACGCCCTTGTAGCGCTTGACGAGCCCGCGGGCCTCGATCGCCTGTTCCATGGGGCGAGCGTAGATGTGACCTACGACACACTTGAAGGGGGCGCGCGCAGGTCGCGCGACCCGCGGGCCCCGGCCGGGCGGTGGTGCAGGTCAGGGCGCCGACCGGCTCAGCGCAGGCCGGCCGCCTCGGCCCAGGCGGCCGCCTCGGCACGGGTCGACGCGCCGATCTTGCGGTAGATCGACCGCACCTGCGTCTTGACGGTGTTCCGCGAGACGAAGAGCTTGCGGGCGATGTCCTCGAGGGTCACGTCCTCGGCGAGCTCGGCGAGGACGATGCGCTCGCGGGGGCTGAGGGGCTCGCCGAACAGGTCGGTCGCGGCGGCTCGGGCGAGGGGGGCGAGGGCGGTCATGGGGGCTCCGGTGGGCGAGGGCGGGTCGCGGTCGCCGGCGGGGTCCGGCGGGCGTTCACCCGGTCGTTCGGAGCGGGGGGGCGGTCCGGATGGGTCGCGGAGTCGGGGGTCGCGGCGGTCCCGGGCGCCCCCGGGCGGGC
>NZ_DASQCJ010000126.1:0-8764 GCF_035634735.1 Cellulomonas sp. | reverse complement strand
ACACCTGGACGTCGGACAGCGGGTTGCCCTCCGCGTCGTAGACGAACAGGTTGCTCACCTGCATCCCGTCGACCCACACGCCGTCCTCACGGGGGACGCCGTCGTACGGCTGCTCCACGTACGCGGTGTCGTACTGCGTCTGCCAGCGCACGGCCCCGTTCCCGGCCCAGACCATCGCCGGGACCAGGAGCAGCACGGCGAGCACGCCGGCCGCGGTGGGCAGCCACCGCCCGGAGCGCGGCAGCCACAGCCCCCGGCCCCACTGCACGCTCACCACGACGAGCCCGGCCAGCAGCAGCCACGTCTGGAAGTCGGCCGGGACCCAGCCGCCCTTGCCGCCGCCGGAGCCGTACCGGCCGCCCGCCATCTGCAGCAGCAGCTGGTAGACCACCCACGCCCGCAGCACCCACCACAGCGGCCGGACCGCGACGCCGAAGTCGCGCACGCCCGGCCACCACGGCTGCCGGCGCAGCCCGGCGGTCGCGCGCAGCGCGGTGCGCCGCACGTCGCCGCGCATCCCCCGGAGCCGCGAGCGGAGGTCCCGGCGCACGGGCGCCGGCTCCGGCTCGGGCAGCCCGGCGGCGACGCGCAGCTCCCGGGCGTAGTCCGCGGGCGGCCCGAACAGGGCGATCAGGTCGCCCCGCGCCCCGGCCGGTGCGGCCTCGTCGGCCAGCGCGTCCGCGAGGTCCGCCTCGAGCCCGTCGGTCAGGTCGTCGACCTGCTCGGCCGGCATCCCCGCCAGGTGCTGGCGCACCCGCGCCGCGTACTCCGCCACCGTCGCCGGCGCGGCCGCGCGGCCCGTCCCGGCCTGGCTCGTCCCGTTCACGCCGCCGCCTCCCCGTCGAGCAGGCGGGTCATCGTCCCCGCGAACTCGCGCCAGTCCTTGCGCTGGGCGGCGAGCATCGCCCGGCCCTGCGCGTTGATCCCGTAGTACTTGCGGTGCGGGCCCTCGTCGCTGGGCACCACGTAGGACGTCAGCGCGCCCTGGGAGTAGAGCCGGCGGAGCGTGCCGTAGACGGACGCGTCGCCGACCTCGGCCAGCCCCGCGGCGCGCAGCCGGCGGACGACGTCGTAGCCGTACCCGTCCTCCTCGGCGACGACGGCGAGCACCGCGACGTCGAGCACTCCCTTGAGCAGCTGGGTCGTGTCCACCCGGGGCCTCCCTGGCGCGGGCGCCGGCGGGTCCGGCGCGCCGCAGGTGCGGTGGCGGGCGCCGCGGTCGGCCCCCTGACGGCCGCGGCACCCGCTGTCTGGTGCGGGAGCCGACCCTCCTCGGCTCCCGCAGGACACACGGTAGTACAGATTGCGCAGTACCGGGCGAAGTTCGCTACCGGCGCGCCGCGCGTGCCCCGGGGCGCGCCACTCTCCGCCCGCCGGCCAGCGCCCGCCGGCCGCAGCCAGCGCCCGCCCGCCGGCCAGCGCTCGCCGAGATAGGACCCGCGCGCCGAGATAGGACCGTCCACGGCCCTATCTCGGCGGGACGGTCCTATCTCGGCGCCTGGTCCGGGTGCGCGGTCGCGCGGCGAGGCCGGCAGCGGGGCCGGCGGCGAGGTCGGTGGTTCGGCGCGAGATCGGTGGGTGCACGCACCGATCTCGGCCCGGAGCACCGATCTCGGCGCGCGCGGCGGGCGCGCGTCGGCGCGCCGCGGGGTCAGGCCCGGGGGGCGGGCTGCCGCTCGGCGACGCTCCAGGCGATGCCGTCGAGGATGTCGTGCTCGGACGTCACGACCTCGGTCAGCGTCCCGCCGGACGCCGCGACCTCGGACCGCACGCGCTCCACGACCGCCCGCCACACCAGCGCGCCCGCGCCGATGACGTCGACCCGGCCCGGGTGCATGAAGCCGAGCGCCGAGCGGGCGTCGTGGTCGCGGGCGAGCAGGTCGTCGCAGGCGGCGACCACGTCGTCCACCGCCAGCACGGCCCCGTCGATCGCGTCCCGGTCGTAGGCGGGCAGGGCGAGCGCGTGCGCGGTGATCGTGGTGACCGAGCCGGCGAGCCCCACGAGCGTCGCGGTGCGGCCGAGCGGCACGTGCTGCGCGGCGACGTCGAGGGCGGCGCGCACGTCGGCCTCGGCGGCGGCGACCTGCTCCGCCGTCGGCGGGTCGGACAGCAGGTGGCGCTCGGTGATCCGGACGCAGCCGACGTCCATGGAGTACGCGGCCTCCGGCTCCCGCTCGCCGAGGACCACCTCGGTGGAGCCGCCGCCCAGGTCGACGACGAGGAACGGGCCGTCGTGGGTCGCGCCGAGCACGCCGGTGGCGCCGCGGAACGACAGCGCGGCCTCCTCGACCCCGCCGATGACCTCGGGCTCGACGCCCAGGGCCTCGCGGACGCCCGCGACGAACTCGTCCCGGTTCTCGGCGTCGCGCGACGCGCTGGTGGCGACGAACCGGACGGCCTCGACGCCGAGGTCGCGGCAGACCTGCGCGTACCGGCGGGTGGCGTCGAGGGTGCGGGCCATGGCCTCGGGGGCGATGCGGCCGGTGCGGTCGACGCCCTGGCCGAGCCGGACGACCTCCATGCGGCGGTCGAGGTCCGTGAGGGTCCCCGCCCCCGCGTCGACGTCGGCCACCAGGAGCCGGATGGAGTTGGTCCCGCAGTCGATGGCAGCCACACGCGTCACGCGGGCCATCCTCCCATCCCGGCGCCGACCCGCGCGCCGCGCCCGGCGGCCCCGGGCCCGACCCGGGGTCCCGCCGGCGTCAGCAGGTGCAGCGGTCCGGGCGCCACACGTCGCGCAGCCGCAGCAGCACGTCGTCGCCGACCGGGTTCACGCCCGGCCCGGCGGCGAGCGCGTGCCCGACGACCACGTGCAGGCACTTCACCCGGGTGGGCATCCCGCCGGCCGAGACGCCCGCGATCTCCGGCACGTCGCCGAGCTCGGCGCGGTCGGCGAGGTACGCCTCGTGCGCGCGCTGGTACGCCGCGGCGAGCTCGGGCTCGGCCTGGACGCGGGCGGTGAGCTCCTTCATCAGGCCGGTGGCCTCGAGGGTGCTGACGGCGCCGACCGCCGGCGGGCAGGTCAGGTAGTACGTGGTCGGGAACGGCGTCCCGTCGTCGAGCCGGGGCGCGGTGCGGACCACGAGCGGGCGGCCGCAGGCGCACCGGGCGGCGACGCCGACCACGCCGCGCGCGGGCCGGCCGAGCTGCTCGCGGAGCACCGCGAGGTCCGCCTCGGTCACCTCGGGGGCGTCGTGCCGGGCGCGCGGCACCTCGGCCGGGTCGGGCAGCGCGGGCGCCGGGGTGGTGGGCAGGTCGGTCACGTGCGGTCCTCGGGCGGTCGGCGTCAGGGGGTCGGCGCGACCGGCTCCCCGGACCCCTGGGTCCCGGTGCCGTCCGGCGCGGTCCCATTGTCCCCCGTCGTGCCGGTGCCGGTGGACCCGTCGGCCCCGGTCCCCGCCTCCCCCGTGCCCGCGGCGCCCGCCACCTGCACGGAGTCCCACAGCTGGGCGTACCAGGGGCGGGTCGGGTCGTCCGACTCGACGGTGCCGGGGGTGGTGGTCGCCGCCGGGTCGGTCGCGGTGTCGTCCGGCACGACCTCCGGGTCGGCGACGCGCAGCGCGCGCTCCCCCGGCATGACGAACGCGAGCCGCTCGCGCGCCTGGGCCTCGACGTAGGCCGGGTCGGACCACCGGTCGAGCTCGGCCTGCAGCTCCTCGTTGTCCTGCTCGGCGGCGGCGACCTCGGCGCGGAGCTGCTCGAGCCGGACCTGCTGGTCGAGGTACTGCCGCAGCGTCGGGAACACCAGGACGAACGCGATCGACAGCACGACGAACATCACCATCGCGCGGACGGTGAACAGCCGGGGCAGCCGCTGCTGCACGGTCTCGGCGCGCCCGCCGCGGCCGCCGCCCGAGCCGCCGCGGCCGCCGGGCCGGGAGCTGCTGGGCCGCCCCGCCGCCGGGCGCGGCGGGGCGGACCGGGCGCGCGAGGTGCTGGGGCGCGGGGTGGCCGGGCGCGGGACCGACTGCTGCGGGGCGCCGGTGCGCGGGGCCGCGGGCGTGCGGGTGGCGGGCGCCTTCTCCTGGCCCGCCGTCGACCGGGTCGCCGGGGTGCCGCTCGCGCGCGGGGCCGGCGCGGGCGAGCGCGGCACGCTGGACGTGCGGGGGGCGGGGTTCCGGGGCGCGGGCGTCCGCTGCGCCGGGGTGCGGGGCGCCGGGCCGCGCCGGTCGCCGCCGCGGGTCGCGTCGTCGTCGGCGCCGGTGCGGGGCGCGGCGGGACGACGAGGGGCGGGCATGGTCCCGATTGTGCCCCGCGGCACGCCCCGGCACCCGCAGGCGACCCGGCCGTGTCCGCGCGCGCACACGATCCGCACATGCTGCCGGTGCCGAGGTCGGCACCCCGGACGCGCCGGAGGCCGGCGACCCCGTGGGGTCACCGGCCTCCGGTCGAGAGCCTGAGGGCTCAGGCCTTCCAGCGGGGGAAGGCCGACAGGCCGGCGTAGCGGCCGGCGTCGTCCAGCTCCTCCTCGATGCGGAGCAGCTGGTTGTACTTGTTGATGCGCTCGCCACGGGCCGGGGCGCCGGTCTTGATCTGGCCGGCGTTGGTCGCGACGGACAGGTCGGCGATCGTGACGTCCTCGGTCTCGCCGGAGCGGTGCGAGGTCATCGTGGTGAAGCCGTTGCGCTGCGCCAGGGTGACGGCGTCCAGCGTCTCGGTCAGGGTGCCGATCTGGTTCAGCTTGACCAGGAGCGAGTTGGCGGCCTTGAGCTCGATGCCCTTGGCCAGGCGCTCCGGGTTGGTGACGAACAGGTCGTCGCCGACGATCTGCACCTTGTCGCCGACCTTGGTGACGAGCTCGGACCAGGTGCCCCACTCGTCCTCGGACAGCGGGTCCTCGATGGAGACCAGCGGGTAGTCCGCCACGAGCTGCTCGTAGAACGCGATCATCTCGGCCGGCGCGAGGGCCTTGCCCTCGAACTGGTACGCGCCGTCCTTGAAGAACTCGGTGGCGGCGACGTCGAGCGCGAGCGCGACGTCCTTGCCCGGGACGAAGCCGGCCTTCTCGATCGCGACGAGGATGAGGTCCAGCGCGGCGCGGTTCGACTCGAGGTTCGGCGCGAAGCCGCCCTCGTCGCCGAGACCGGTCGACAGGCCCTTGCTCTTCAGCACGGACTTGAGGGAGTGGTAGACCTCGGCGCCGGTGCGCAGGGCCTCGCGGAAGGTCGGCGCGCCGATCGGGGCGACCATGAACTCCTGGATGTCGACGTTGGAGTCGGCGTGCGACCCACCGTTGAGGATGTTCATCATCGGGACGGGCAGCACGTGGGCGTTCGGGCCGCCGACGTAGCGGAACAGCGGCAGGTCGGCCGAGTCGGCCGCGGCCTTCGCGACCGCGAGCGAGACGCCGAGGATCGCGTTGGCGCCGAGCTTGCCCTTGTTCGGGGTGCCGTCGAGCTCGATCAGGGCCTGGTCGACCAGGCGCTGCTCGGTGGCCTCGAAGCCGATGAGCTCCGGGGCGATCTCGTCGATCACCGCGTTGACGGCGTCCTCGACGCCCTTGCCCAGGTAGCGCGACTTGTCGCCGTCACGGCGCTCGACGGCCTCGAAGGCCCCGGTCGAGGCACCCGAGGGCACGCCGGCCCGGGCGATGGTGCCGTCGTCGAGCGCGACCTCGACCTCGACAGTGGGGTTGCCGCGCGAGTCGAGGATCTCGCGGGCGCCGACGGCCTCGATGCTGGCCATGGTGCTCCTTCGTCAAACGGGTCGGTTTGCGACCTCAGCCTAGTGCGCGCCGTCCGGTGCGTCGGTGGGACCTTCGGCAAGCGGCCGGCGACGGGCGCGTGAACGGCGGTCAGAGGGCGGCGACGATGCGCTCCACCTGGTCCTTCGCGTCGCCGAACAGCATCGCGGTGTTCTCCCGGAAGAACAGCGGGTTCTGCACGCCGGCGTACCCCGTGGCCATCGACCGCTTGAACACGACGACCTGCCTCGCCTTCCACACCTCGAGCACGGGCATGCCGGCGATCGGCGAGCCCGGGTCCTCCAGCGCGGCGGGGTTCACGGTGTCGTTCGCGCCGATGACGAGGACCACGTCGGTGCCGGCCAGGTCGTCGTTGATCTCGTCCATCTCGAGCACGATGTCGTACGGCACCTTGGCCTCGGCGAGCAGCACGTTCATGTGCCCGGGCAGCCGGCCGGCGACGGGGTGCACGCCGAACCGGACCTCGACGCCCGCGGCGCGGAGCCGGGAGACGAGGTCGGCGACCGGGTACTGCGCCTTGGCCACGGCCATGCCGTAGCCCGGGGTGATGACGACGCTGGACGCGGACTTGAGCAGCTCCGCGACCTCGGCGGCCTGGATCTCGCGATGCTCCCCGACCTCGGCCGAGCCCGACGCGACGACGGTCCCGCCCTCGGCGCCGAAGCCGCCGAGGATCACGCTGACGAACGACCGGTTCATCGCCCGGCACATGATGTACGACAGGATCGCGCCGGAGGAGCCGACGAGGGCGCCGGTGACGATGAGCAGGTTGTTGCTCAGCATGAAGCCCGCGGCGGCCGCGGCCCACCCCGAGTACGAGTTCAGCATCGACACGACGACCGGCATGTCGCCGCCGCCGATCGCGGCGACGAGGTGCCAGCCGAGGGCCAGCGCGACGACGGTCATCAGCACCAGCGGCACCAGCGAGGGCGACGACAGGAACCAGCCGAGCGCGCCCGCGGACGCGACCAGCGCGCCGAGGTTCAGCCAGTTGCGGCCGGGCAGCGTGAGCGGGGCCGACTTCATCTTCGCCGACAGCTTGAGGTAGGCGACGATCGAGCCGGTGAACGTCACGGCGCCGATCAGCACGCCCAGGAACACCTCGACCAGGTGCACCGCGTCGGCGTGCGTCTCGGTCAGGTAGGAGTTGAAGCCGACCAGGACGGCCGCGGCGCCGACGAAGGAGTGCAGCATCGCGATCATCTCGGGCATCTGCGTCATCTCGACGGAGCGCGCCCGCCAGGTGCCGACGGCGATGCCGATGAGGAGCACCAGCGCGATGAGCAGCAGCGTGGTCAGCGGGCTGCGCTCGGAGACGTCGAGGCTCAGCACGACGGTCGCGACGAGCGCGAGGCCCATGCCGACCATGCCGAGCAGGTTGCCGCGGCGGGCGGTCTCCTGCTTCGACAGCCCGGCCAGGCTCAGGACGAACAGGACGGCGGCGACGAGGTACACGCCCTGGGCTGCGGAGGTGAGCATCTCAGGCCTCCTCCTTCCGGAACATCCCGATCATCCGGTAGGCCACCAGGAAGCCACCGAAGATGTTGATGGAGGCGACCGCGGCCGCCGCGAACGCCAGCGCCGACACGACCCAGCTGTCGCTGCCGATCTGCAGCAGCGCGCCGACCAGGATGATCCCGGAGATGGCGTTGGTCTGGGCCATGAGCGGCGTGTGCAACGAGTGGCTGACGTTCGAGATGACGTAGTAGCCGACGAACACCGCGAGCACGAACACCGTGAAGTGCCCGAGGAACGCCGCCGGCGAGAACGTGATCGCCAGGGCCAGCAGGACGGCGCCGAGGGCCAGGCCGACCATCTGCCGCTGCCCCTTCCGCCGGGCCGCCTCGCGGGCGAGCCGGGCCCGCTCCGCCGGGTCGACGGGTGCGACCGCGGGGGCCGCGTCCGCGGCGGGGGCCGCCGAGACCTGCACGGGCGGCGGCGGCCAGAGCACCTCGCCGGCCCGCGTGACGGCCATGCCGCGCTGCACCGGGTCGTCGAGGTCGAGGACGAGCGCCCCGTCCTTGCCCGGGGTGAGCAGCGTGAGGAGGTTGACCACGTTGGTGCCGAACAGCTGCGACGTGTGCCGCGCCATCCGGCTGGTCAGGTCCGTGTAGCCGAGGATCGTCACCCCGTTCGCGGTGACGACCTTCTCCCCCGGCACGGTCAGCTCGCAGTTGCCGCCGCCGGACGCGGCCAGGTCGACGATCACGCTGCCCGGGCGCATGGCCGCGACCATGTCCGCGCTGATCGTGCGCGGCGCGGTGCCGCGGACCAGGGCGGTGGTGATGACGATGTCGGCCTTGGCGGTCTCCGCGGCGTACATCTCGGCGGTCAGCCGCTCCTGCTCGGCGGTGAGCTCACGGGCGTAGCCGTCGGCGCTCACCTCCTGCTGGGCCGCGGCGGCCTGCACGAAGGACGCGCCCATCGACTCGATCTGCTCGCCGACCTCGGGCCGCACGTCGTACGCGCGGACCTGCGCGCCGAGGCTGCCCGCCGCACCGATCGCCGCGAGGCCGGCGACGCCGGCGCCGATGACGAACACCGTGGCCGGCGGGGTCTTGCCGGCGGCCGTGACCTGGCCGGTGAACATCCCGCCGAACTCCTCGGCGGCCTCGATGACCGCGCGGTAGCCGGCGACGTTCGACATCGTGCTGAGCACGTCGAGCGCCTGGGCGCGGGACACGCGCGGCACGGCGTCGAGCGCCAGCGCGGTGACGCCGCGGGCGGACAGCGCCGCGACCCGCTCCGGGTGCGCGGCCGGCGCCAGCATCGAGACCAGCGTCGCGCCCGGGGTCAGCGCGGCGACCTCGGCGTCCGCCGGGGCGTTCACGGTCGTGACCACGTCGCTCGCCCAGACCTCGGCCGCGTCGCCGAGGGCGGCGCCGGCCTCCGCGTAGGCCGCGTCGGGGAAGCTCGCCCCCTCGCCCGCGCCGTGCTCGACGACCACCTCGTAGCCCAGCTTCGCCAGCCGGCCCACGGTGGCGGGCGTGGCGGCCACGAGCCGCTCGCCCGGCCGGGCCTCCTTCGGGACGCCGATCCGCATCGACCCCTCCTCGTCCG
>NZ_DASQCJ010000125.1:0-15778 GCF_035634735.1 Cellulomonas sp. | reverse complement strand
CACGTCGTCGCCGCGGTCCACGCCGCCGAGGTCCCGCTCGGGCTCGGCGTCCGGCGCGTCGGGGTCCTCGCCGGGGGTGTCCGGGATCCAGTCGTCGGTCGAGTCGGTCACGCGTCCTCCTCGGGTCGGGGCCGGCGCCCTGGTGGCGCCGGTGCGCCCGACGCTAGGCCGGGTCGGACGGCGACGCGACCGGGGGCCGGAGCTCGCCCTCGCCGGGGAGGTCGCCGTCGGCGGCGCCGTCCCCGGACTCCTGTGCGTCCCGGCGCCGGCCGACCGCCTCGTCCCGGAGCAGCGACGGGTCGACGAGCTCGTGCCGCCGGACGTAGGTCGACATGACGGCCTGGATCGTCGCCACGACCGGCAGCGCCAGGAACGCCCCGAGCGCCCCGAACACGGCCCCGGCGGCGATGACCGACAGGAACGCCACCGCCGGGTTGAGCGCGAGCGACCGCTGGGACACCTTCGGGGTCAGCACCAGGTTCTCGATCTGCTGGTACCCGATGATGAACGCCAGCACCGCCAGCGCCCGCAGCGGCGAGACGGTCAGCGCGACCAGCACCGGCAGGGCGCCGCCGATGTAGGTACCCACGGTCGGGATGAACTGCGAGACCAGGCCGGTGAACACCGCGAGCGGCAGGGCGTACGGGATGCCGAGCAGCTGCAGGAACAGCCAGGTCGCCACGGTCGAGATGGCCGCGAGCACCAGCCGCGAGTTGATGAACCCGGCGACCTTGTCCTGCGACACCTCCCACAGCCGCAGCACCTCGCGCTGCCGGTGCGGGGCGAGGTAGCGGCACACCGCGGCGCGGAACTTCGGGCCGGCGCTCGCCATGTAGTAGACGACCAGCAGCACGGCGGTCGCGGTGAACAGCCCGCCGGCGATGGACGCGCCGACGCCGAGGACGCCGTCGGCGATGTTGCCCGCGTAGTCGCCGGCGCTGGTGAGCAGCTCGTCGGTGCGCGGGAGCTCGACGTCGAACCGGTCGGCGGCCATCGCGCGCAGGTCGGCGTAGTACCCGGGGATCGACTGCACCAGGTCGACGAGCTGGTTGACGAACAGCCCGCCCAGCAGGCCGAGCACCGCGAGGCCGAGGACCAGCGAGCCGATCATCGTGATGCCCGTGGCGAGCGGCCGCTTCACGCCGTGCCGGCCGAGCCACAGGATCATCGGCTCCATCGCGAGCGCGACGAACCACGAGATGACGACGATCGTGATGACGTTGCCGAGCATCGACGCCGCGCGCCAGATCAGGATGCCGGCGAACGCCGCCGCCACCGCCATCGCGAGCGCGCGCGGGAGCCACCGCGGCGGGATCCGCGAGTCGCGGGCGCCCGGGGTGAGCCGGGCGCCGGCGGCGGGTGCCGGGCGCGGGGCGGGGTCGTCGAGCGCGGGCATGCGGGGCTCCGGGTGGTCGGCGGACGGTGCGCCGGACAGGCTACCGGCGGCCGGTCGGCCGGGCCGCGGGGCGCGCCCGGCGGCGCGGCCCGGCCCGCGCCACGGCCCCGGGACCAGCGTCCCGGCACCCGGTTGGACAACGGGGCGTACGGTGTGTGAGCGTTAACATACAACGATGGAGAAACCCGCCGGGGTGCGCCCGGCGGTCTCGACGAGGAGACGACAGTGACGGACGGCGTGGGCGTGAACCCGATCGTGCTGCAGCGGGCGGACCCGTGCGTGCTGCGGCACGAGGGCCAGTACTACTTCACCGGGTCGCACCCGCTCTACGACCGGATCGTGCTGCGCCGGGCCGAGCGCCTGGAGGATTTGCAGGCCGCGCCGGAGGTGACCATCTGGGAGCGCCACGCCGACGGGCCGCAGTCGCACCTGATCTGGGCCCCGGAGATCCACCGGGTCGCCGGCGCCTGGTACGTGTACTACGCGGCGGCGCCGGACGACCACGGCACGGTCGACGTGCCCGGCACCGCCGAGACGTTCAACCACCGGATCTACGTGCTGGAGAACACCGCGGCGGACCCGTTCGAGGGGGAGTGGGTCGAGCGCGGCCAGGTCGACACCGGGTGGGAGTCGTTCGCGCTGGACGCGACGTCGACCGTGATCGACGGGACCCAGTACCTGGTCTGGGCGCAGCAGGCGTTCGACGTGCGCGGGCACTCGAACCTGTACATCGCGCCGATGGCGAACCCGTGGACGCTGGCCGGGCCCGCGGTGGAGCTGACCCGCCCGGAGTTCGACTGGGAGGTCAAGGGCTTCTGGGTCAACGAGGGCCCCTCGGTCCTGGTCCGTGGCGGCCGGGTGTTCCTGACCTACTCGGGTGCCGCGACCGGCATCGACTACGCCATGGGCGTGCTCACCGCCGACCTCGGGTCGGACCTCCTGGACCCGGCGTCGTGGACCAAGAGCCCCACCCCGGTGTTCGTCTCGGACCCCGCGGCGGGCCAGTACGGCCCGGGGCACAACTCGTTCACCGAGCTCGCGGACGGCACCCCGGTGCTCGTCTACCACGCCCGCACCTACACCGAGATCGTCGGCGACCCGCTCTGGGACCCCAACCGGCACGCCCGCGCCCAGGTCCTGCCGTTCGACGCCGACGGCAACCCCGTGTGGGGCACGCCCGTGCCCGACACCCGCCCCACCCCGACCTCGACCGAGGTCCTCAGCCCCGCCGGAGACCCGCAGTGACGACCAGCACCACCCCCGCCGCAGAGCCGCGCCCGAGCGCCCTGGAGTCGCTCAGGAGGGGCGTGTTCTGGAACTACGGCGGGCTGTTCTTCTTCTACTTCGCCATCTGGCAGCTCGCGTTCACGTTCCTGCCGCTGTGGCTGGCCCGCGAGGGCATGGGCACCGGCGCGATCGGCGTCGTCAGCACGGTCTCCGCGATCACGGCGCTCGCGCTCCAGCCGGTCTACGGGTTCCTGCAGGACCGGCTCGGCTTCAAGAAGTACCTGTTCGCGTTCGTGGTGCTCTGCGCGGCGTTCATGGGCCCGTTCTTCGTGTTCGTGTTCCAGCCGCTGATCGGCGTGAACGAGTACCTGGCCGCGGTCGTCGGCGGCGTGTTCCTCAGCCTGTGCCTGAACTCCGGCGTCGGCGTCGTGGAGGCGTTCAGCGAGCGGGCCAGCCGCGCCAACGGCTACGAGTACGGCCACGCCCGGCTGTTCGGCTCGCTCGCCGGCGGCACCGCGGCGCTGGTCGGCGGGTTCATCTGGGCCGCCAACCCGGACAGCATCTGGTGGGCCGGCTCGGTGTCGGCGATCGTGCTGGGCACGCTGCTGTTCGTCGCGCGGGTGCCGCGGGGCGACGGGGCGGAGGCCGCGGGCGCCGCGGCCGACGCGGGCTCCGGCGGCACGAAGGTCTCCAAGGAGACCGTGCTCGCCCTGCTCCGCGACCGGAACTTCCTGGGCTTCGTGGTGCTGATGTTCGGCACCGCCGCGCTGTACGACGTGTTCGACCAGCAGTTCCCGAACTACTTCGCCACGTTCGTCGTCAGCGGCGACCCCGAGGTGCTGTTCTCCCGGGTGGTGGCGGTGCAGATCTTCGCCGAGGCGGCGTTCATGGTCGCCGCGCCGTTCATCGTCAACAGGATCGGCGCCCGCAAGGGCCTCATGGTGTTCGCGGCGATCCTGCTCGTCCGCGTGCTCGGCTCGGCCTTCTTCACGCACGAGTGGCTGCTGATCGCCTGGCGCCTGCTGGCCGCGATCGAGATGCCGTTCCTGCTGGTGTCGGTGATGAAGTACATCACCCGGATGTTCGACGTCCGGATCTCGGCGACGGCCTACATGCTGGGGTTCAACTTCGCCAAGCAGATCGGCATCGCGATCTTCGCGTCCGTGTTCGGGGCGTCGTACTCCGCGATCGGCTTCGCGCACTCCTACCTGGTGATGGCCGGCGTGATCCTGGCCGTCACCCTGGTGGCGCGGTTCCTCATGGCCGACGACCGGGACCGCGTGGCGCCGGGGGCGCCGTCGGACCGGGCCGACGGCGGCGCGCCGACGCACGTGCTCGCGTCGTCCTGACCTGAACCCGCCGGCGGGGGCGCGCGGCTCGCCTATGCTGCACGCAGGCCGCGACTCCAGGGAGGGACCCCGTGCCCGACCCCGATCGCGCCGCCGTGCAGCGGCTGCTCGCCTCCGTCGGCAACCCGGCGCTGGAGCGCCTGGCCCAGCTGGCGTCCCGGCTGCTCGCCGCCCCGTCCTCGCAGGTCTCGCTGGTCGCGGACGTCCCGACGGCCGACGACGGGGGCCGCGCCCCCGCCGAGGCCGGGCCCGTCGTGGGCGCGACCGGCCTGCGGAGCCCGCTCCAGGACCAGGTGTGCGCCGTGACCGCGTCGCTGGGCGAGCCGCTGGTGGTCGCCGACGCCCGGGCGGACGACCGGCTCCGCGACCTCGACGTGGTCGCGGACGGCCGGGTCCGGGCCTACCTGGGCGTGCCGCTGGTCGGCAAGGACGGCCACGTCGTCGGCGCGCTGTGCGTGTACGACGCCCAGGTGCGCGCGTGGTCGACCGACGACGTGCTGGTGCTGACCGACCTGGCCGCCTCGGCGGTCGCGGAGCTGGAGCTGTCGGCGCTCGCCGTCGAGTACGAGGCGGACCGGGTGCGGTGGCAGCTCGCGGTGACCGCGGGCGAGGTCGGCAGCTTCGACTGGGACCTGCTCACCGGCGTGCTCGCCTGGGACGACGAGCTGCACGCGATCTTCGGGATGGAGCCGGGCACGTTCGGCGGCACCATCGAGGCGTTCGCGGCGTGCCTGCACCCCGACGACCGCGCGCGGGTGGCCGAGGCGCTGCAGGGCGCGATCGACGCGGTGGGGCAGTACACGGCGGAGTACCGGGTCGTGCACCCGTCGGGCGCGGTGCGCTGGGTCAAGGCGAAGGGCATGGCGCTGCCCGGCCCCGACGGCACCGCGGTCCGGGTCCTCGGCGCGGCGTACGACACCACCACCGAACGCGAGGCCGACACCCGGATCGCGCGGGTGCTGGAGACGATGCAGACCGCGTTCTTCCTGCTGGACGACGCGTGGCGGTTCACCTACGTGAACGCCGAGGCGGAGCGCGTGCTCGGCCGGACCCGGGGGGAGCTGCTCGGCGGCGTCATCTGGGACCTGTTCCCGCTGTCGGTCGGCTCGGCGTTCGAGGAGCACTACCGCGGCGCGGCGGAGTCCGGGACGGCGCGGTCGTTCGAGGCCTACTACCCGCCGCCGCTCGACGGCTGGTACGAGGTGCGCGCGCACCCCGGGCCGGACGGGCTGTCGGTGTACTTCCACGACATCACCGAGCGCCGCCGGCTCGAGGAGCGGTGGACCGCCGCGCTCGCCGAGGCCGACGCGGCGACGAGCCGGCTGGCGCTGCTCGCGACGGTGAGCGAGGACCTGAGCGCGACGCTCGACACCGAGTACGCGGTCGGCCGGCTGGCCCGGCACGTCGTGCGGCACTTCGGCTCCTGGGCGCTCGTCACGCTGTGGGACGAGGGACGGCACCTGCGGGACATCGCCGGCTACCACGCGGACCCCGCGCGGCGCCGGGAGGTCGCCCGGTACGCGCAGCTCCGGCTCGGCGCGCTGTCGCCGACCTCGTTCCTGCACCGCGCGCTGCGGTCGGGCGACCCGGTCGTCATCCCGGGCGCGACCGACTCCGTGCTGCCGCTGCTGACCGGCGAGGCGCGGGACGTGTTCGCCGCGCTCGCGCCGCGCACCGGGTACGCCGTGCCGATGCGGGCGCGGGGGCGCACGGTCGGCGCGATCTCGCTGTTCCTCGACGACGGGCACCCCGACCTCACCGACGAGGACCTCGCGCTGCTGGTGCAGGTCGCGGACCGGGCCGGGCTCGCGCTCGACAACGCGCGGCTCTACGAGGGCCAGCGCCGGATGGCCGAGACCCTGCAGCGCGCGCTGCTGTCCGCGCCCGCGCAGCCGGACGACCTGGAGGTCGCCGTCCGGTACGTGCCGGCGGCGCGGGCGGCCCAGGTCGGCGGCGACTGGTACGACGCGTTCCTGCAGCCGTCCGGGTCGACGGTCGTCGTGATCGGCGACGTCATGGGCCACGACCGGCACGCGGCGGCGGTGATGAGCCAGGTCCGCACGCTGCTGCGCGGCATCGCGGCGACCACCGGGGGCAGCCCGGCCGAGGTGCTGCGCGCGCTGGACCAGGCGCTGGACACGCTGCGGGTGGACGCGATGGCGACCGCGGTCGTCGGGCGCCTGGAGCAGACCGCCGAGGAGCGCGCCGCGGGCACGACCCGGTTCCGGTGGACCAACGCGGGCCACCTGCCGCCGCTGCTCGTCGCGCCGGACGGCACCGTGCGGGAGCTGCGGGCCTCGCGGCCGGAGCTCGTGCTCGGGGTGTCGCCGGAGAACGCCCGCACGGACTCGGTCGTCGAGCTGCCGCGCGGGTCGACGGTGCTGCTCTACACCGACGGGCTGGTCGAGCGGCGCGGGGCGCACCTCCAGGAGGGGATCGACGCCCTGGCCGAGCTCGTCGCGGAGCTGGCGCCGGAGGCGCAGGCCCGGGCGACCGGGTCGGCCACGCTGGACCCGGGGTTCCTCGCGGACGCGGTGCTGGCGCGCGGGGCGGCGGGGGACGCGCCGGACGACGACATCGCGCTGCTGGTGGTGCACCTGGGCCTGCAGGACGACGCGGGCACGAACGGGTGACGCCGCGCGCCCGGCAGGCGCGCGCAAACGGGTGAACCGGGCGTAGCATTCCGGGCAAACGTCACAAATCGGGCAGGCAGCGCGGTCGGCCCGGGTGCGTCACCAGGGAGGCCCGCCCGTGCAGCTGCCCGACGACGCCGTGCCCGCGGGGCCGGCCGACGACCGCCCCGCGCCCCTGGTGAGCGTGGGCGTGCCCGTCTACAACGGCGACCTGTACCTCGAGGAGGCCCTGACCGCGCTGCGGGACCAGGACCTCCGCGACATCGAGGTGATCGTCTCCGACAACGGGTCGACCGACGAGTCCGGCAAGATCGCGCGGGCGTTCGCCGAGGCCGACCCGCGGTTCCGGTACGTGCGCAGCGAGCAGAACCGCGGCGTCCCGTGGAACTTCAACCGGGTGCTCGACCTGGCCCGCGCGCCGCTGTTCCTGTGGAACGCCGCGGACGACGTCGTCGAGCCGCAGCACCTGGTGCGCTGCCGGGAGGCGCTGCTCGCGCACCCCGAGGCGGCGATCGCGTTCCCGCGGGTCACGCTCGTGGACGCCGCGGGCGACGTCGTCGGGTACATGGACGACGAGGACCTGTCCTACCTCGGCCTGGCCCCCGCCGAGCGGGTGGACCAGCTGCTGCGCCGGGAGTCCTGGCAGGCGATCGCCTGGGGCGGCGTGCTCCGCACCGACGCGCTGCGGGCGATGGGCGGGCACCCGCGGTTCTTCGGCGGCGACATCGTGCTGGGCATCCGGTCGGCGCTGCGCGCGGAGTGGGTGGTCGTGCCCGAGCGGCTGTTCCGGTGCCGGCGGCACGACAACCAGAACAGCAAGGCGGTCGGCGCGGACCCGATCGTGCAGGTGCGCAGCTACGACCCCGCCTTCCGCCGGCCGGTGGCGTTCCCGCAGTGGTACCTCGCGTCCCGGATGATGGCCGAGACGCTGGCCGCGCCGCTGCCGCCCGCCGACCGCGCGCGGGCGCTGGCCTCGGTCGTCCGGCGGTGGACCGTGCCGCAGTGGCGGCTGCTCGCGTACGACGTGAAGCGGAACGCGATCCGGCTGCGGCGGGGGCAGTACCAGGGGGCCTACTCGGCGTCGTCGGGGTACTGGGTCTGACCGGGCGCGGCCGGCCGGGGCGCCGCGCGCAGATCCGTCGCCGGTCCCGGGAACCCGGGCGGCACCCGGCGCGTTGAGGGTGTCGATCGTGCCCCCGACCTGGAGAGAGATGGACGGCGACAGTAGTACCGACCCCCTGCGCCCGTGCGAGACGGCGACGGGGGGTGAGATCTGATGTGGGTGCTGTCCCTGCTCCTGGGCGTGCTCGTGGTGCTGGCGATCACCGCCGCGACGGGGTACTTCGTCGCGCAGGAGTTCGCCTACATGGCCGTCGACCGGTCCCGGCTGAACGCCCGCGCGGCCGACGGTGACGCCGGCGCGCGCCGCGCGCTGTCCGTGACCCGGCGCACGTCGTTCATGCTGTCGGGCGCCCAGCTCGGCATCACCGTGACCGGCCTGCTGGTCGGCTACGTGGCGGAGCCGCTGATCGGCGACGCGCTCGGCGAGGCGCTGGGCGGCGTCGGCGTGCCCACGGGGGTCGGCGTGGCCGTCGGCACCGTGTTCGCGCTGCTGCTGTCGACGCTGGTCCAGATGCTGTTCGGCGAGCTGTTCCCGAAGAACCTGGCGATCTCCCGCCCCGAGCCCGTGGCCGTGCGGCTGGCCGGGTCGACGACCGCGTACCTCACGGTGTTCGGCTGGCTGATCCGGGTGTTCGACTCCGCGTCGAACGCGCTGCTGCGGGTCCTGCGCATCGAGCCGGTGCACGACGTGGAGCACTCGGCGACCGCGCGCGACCTCGAGCACATCGTGGCCGAGTCCGCCGAGTCCGGTGACCTGCCGCGCGAGCTGTCGGTCCTGCTGGACCGGATCCTCGACTTCCCCGAGCAGGACGCCGAGCACGCGATGATCCCGCGGTCGCGGGTCGACGTCGTGCGGGCCGGCGCCACCGTCGGGGACGTCCGCGAGCAGATGGCCAGCGGCCACTCCCGGTACCCGGTGCTGTCCGCCGACGACGAGGTGCTGGGCGTCGTGCACCTGCAGGACGTGCTGGTCGCCACCGACCCCGGCGAGCCCGTCGAGCGCCTGATGCGCGCGCCCGAGCTCGTGCCGACGTCGATGGCTCTGCCCGACGCGCTGCGGCAGCTCGCCGCGGGCCGCAACCAGCTGGCGTGCGTGCTGGACGAGTACGGCGGCTTCGCCGGCGTGCTGACGTTCGAGGACCTCGCGGAGGAGCTGGTCGGCGAGATCACCGACGAGCACGACGACGCCGCGACCGCGGTGCTCGGCGTCGCGGAGGAGGACGGCTCCTGGGTGATGGCGGGGGAGGTGCACGTCGACGAGGTGGAGCGCGCGATCGGGCGCGACCTGCCCGCCGGCGACTACGAGACGATCGCCGGCCTGGTGATCGCCGCGCACGGCGCGCTGCCCGCGGCCGGCGACTCCGTCGTCGTGCTGCTGCCGGGCGACCCCGGGGACCTGGCGCTGGCCGGGGAGCCGGACCCGGTGTGGCTGCGGGTCGACGTGCTGGAGCTCGAGCGGCACGTGCCCGCGCGGGTCCGGGTCACCGTGCCCGCGGACCCGCCGCCCACCGAGTCCGAGCGCGCCGAGGCCGTCGAGCGCGACCGGGAGGAGGACCGATGAGCCCGCTCGTCGTCGTGGTCGTGACCGTCGGGCTGATCGCCCTGTCGGCGTTCTTCGTCGCCGTGGAGTTCGCGGCGCTCGCCGCCAAGCGGTACCGGCTGGAGGAGGCCGCGCCGCGCAGCCGGTCCGCCCGGGCCGCGCTGCGCAGCTCGACCGAGCTCACCGTGCTGCTCGCCGGCTCCCAGCTCGGCATCACCGCGTGCACCCTGGCGCTCGGCGCCGTGACCAAGCCCGCGGTGCACCACTGGCTGACCCCGCTGTTCGAGGGCTGGGGCGTCGCGCTCTGGCTCGCGGACGTCGCCGGGTTCGTCCTGGCGCTCGTCATCGTGACGTTCCTGCACCTGGTCGTCGGCGAGATGGCGCCCAAGTCCTGGGCGATCGCGCACCCCGAGACGTCCGCGATCCTGCTCGCCACCCCGATGCGCGCGTTCATGTGGCTCACCCGGCCGCTGCTGCGCGTGCTGAACGAGGCGGCGAACTGGTGCCTGCGCAAGGTCGGCGTCGAGCCGGCCGACCAGGTCGCCACCGGGCAGAACCCGGACGACCTGCGGCACCTGGTCGAGCACTCGACCAACGTGGGCGCGCTGGACGCGGCGTACTCGCGGCAGCTGACCGGGGCCCTGGAGCTCCAGCACCTGACCGTGCGGGACCTCGTGCGGGCCGGCGGCGCGCCGACCGCCGTCGCGGCGGACGCCACCATGGCGGACGTCCGGGCGGCGACCCGCGGCTCGGGGCACCTGCGGGTGCTCGTCGGCGCCGGTGGCGGCGACGGGCTGGACGGGGTCGTCCACGTGCGCGACACGCTCGCCCACCCGGACGACGCGCCCGCGAGGGCGCTCGCGCGGCCGGTGCTGCGGCTCGAGGCCGACGCGCCGGTGTCGGGCGCGCTCACGCAGATGCGGGAGCAGCGGCAGCACCTGGCGCTGGTGCTCGACGGCGGGCGGACGCTCGGCGTGGTGACCCTGGCGGACGTGCTGGCGCGGCTGTTCCCGCTGGCGGCGCCGGAGGCAGCGGGAGCCGCAGCTGGCGGCCCCGGGGCCGCCGAGGCTCGCTGAGCCGCGCGAGCCCCCGCACGACGGCGGGGGCTCGCGCGGGACCGGGGGAAGTCCTCGTGCGGGCGCCGAGTCCTCCACAGGCGGGTTCGTCGTGCGTCGTCCCCAGGTCTCGGTCGGTGGCCGGTATCGTGTCGGTGGGCGTCGGTAGTGTCGTTGCATGGCATCTGACCTGCGGGAACACGACGACGGCGACCCGGTCGCCGGCGTCGTGCTGCCGGTCTACGGGCCCGACGGGACGTGCCTGACGGACTTCGGCCCGGACCCGGTCGTGGCGGCCGGTCGGGCCCCGCGGACGAGTGAGGAGCGCCAGGTCGAGGCGATCGCGGCGTGCCCGCCGGGGCCGGAGCTGGACGCGTGGCTGCGGGGCCTGGACTCCCGGGTGCTGTCGTCGAAGGTGCTGGTCGAGGTGGTCGCCGCGGAGGACCGGATGGAGGCCTACCACCACGCCCGCAAGCTCGACGCGGCCGCCGAGCTCGCCCGCCGGGAGGAGATGCGCCCGGACTGGTCCCCGCTGGCCGGTGCCCCGCCCACGGTGCGGTGTGTCGCCGGTGACGAGCTGGCGATGCGCCTGGGTTGGTCGCGGATGTCCGCGGTGAAGCTGGTGCACCGGGCGGTGTTCCTGGACGGCATGCTCGGCGCCACCCGCGAGGCGTTGGAGGCGGGGCGGATCGACGCGGCCAAGTGCGTGGTGATCGTCGAGGGGGTCAAGGACCTGGCGTTCGAGGGCGCGCAGGCGGTGGAGGACGAGGTGCTGCCGGACGCCGACCAGTGCTCCAGGGCCCAGCTCGAGCAGCGCGTGCAGCGCGCCGTCCGGTTGGTCGACCCGGAGGGGGAAGCGGCCCGGCACGACCGGGCGCGGCGGACCCGGCGGGTGGGTCACCCGCGGTCCCGGCCGCACGGGATGGCCTCGATGTGGCTGGTGCTGGCCGCCGAGGACGCGACCCGGGTCGACGGGGTCCTGGACCACGCGGCCCGGTCGGCGAAGGCCCTCGGGGACGGCCGGACCCTGGACGAGCTGCGCGCCGACGGACTGCGGGACCTGGTCGTGGGGGACGTGCCGGCCTCGGACGGGCCGGCGTGCGAGGTGCGGTTGGACCCGCCGCCCCCGGTGGTGCCCAAGCCCCGCCGGTCGACCGAGAACCTGGACACCACCACGTTCAGCCTGATGCCGAGGCCGCCGGTCGACCCGGTCCCGACCGGCACCCTCGTCCCGCTCGACCCCACCACCCTGGAACCCGCGCCCGACGCCACACCCACACCGCTCCCCGCGGGCGCACCCGGACCCGGACCCGGGCCTCCGGCGATGCTCGGCGTCCCGGCCCTGACCGACCCCGCGCACCCGGGCACCTCCCGGAAGCCGCCCGCTGGCGCCACCGCGCCGATCGGCACCGCCCTCGCTCCCGCTGCGGCGCGCCGTGGCTGCACCCGCTGCTCCGGGCGCCCCGGCGCCGAGGTCCGGATCACCATCAACGCCTCGACCCTGCTCGGTCTGGACGACCAGCCCGCCGACCTGGACGGGTACGGCCCGATCGACGCGGTCCGTGCCCGGGCCCTGGCCGCCGGCGGGGTCTGGCGGCGACTGGTCACCGACCCGATCACCCACCGGGTCTTGGACGTGGGCCGCGAACGCTACCGACCCCCGGTCGCGCTGGACGAGTTCGTGCGAACGAGGGACGGGACCTGCTCGGCTCCCGGGTGCACGGTGCCGGCCTGCCGCTGCGAGCTCGACCACACCAAGGAGTTCCACCCCCAACCCGGCAGCGACCCCGGCGACGCCGGAAACGCCCCGGGCGACCCCGACGCGCCCGACGACACCCGCCTGGGCCGCACCGACGCGGGCAACCTGGGCCCGGTGTGCCACCGGCACCACCGGCTCAAGACCGACGGCGGCTTCCGACTCCGCCAGATCGAACCCGGGCTGTTCGAGTGGATCACCCCGACCGGGCACCGCTACCTGACGAGCCCCGGCACCGGGCAGTGCCATGACGCCACGTCCGACCCGTACGACGAACCGCCCCCGTTCTGATTCGGATCAGCGTGCTCCGGACGGCGGGGATGCGAGCCCCCTGGCGCCGCTCGGGTGGACGTCGCCGGCGCCTACGCCCCGACCGGCGCCTACGCCCCGACCGGCGCCGCGCGCCCCGCGTCGTCCCGGGCGCGCAGCCACGCGTCCGCGTCGGCCAGCGGCATGGGCCTCGCGTGCAGGTACCCCTGCGTCCGGTCGCACCCCATGCCGCGCAGCGCCTCGGCCGTCTCGGCGTCCTCGACCCCCTCCGCGATCAGCCGGAGCCCGAGGTGGTGCGCGAGCTCGAGCGTGCCGGACACGATCGCCCGGGTGCGGTCGTCGGACGTGAGCCGCATCGTGAACGACCGGTCGAGCTTGAGCTCGCCGGCGGGCAGCTCGTTGAGGTAGGTCAGCGAGGAGTACCCCGACCCGTAGTCGTCGATGGCCACGGCGATGCCGCGGTCCGCGATCGCGCGGGTCACCGCGACGGCGTGCGGCGGGTCGTGCATGAGCGTGGTCTCGGTGATCTCGACGACGAGCGCCTCCGGCCGCAGCCCCGCCGCGGCGAGCGCGCCGTCCAGCGAGGGCAGCAGGCCGGGGTGCCCGAGGCAGGAGGTCGACAGGTTCACCGCCACCGGGAGGTCGCGGCCCTCGGCCTGCCAGCGGGCGGCCGTGCGGGTCGCCTGCGCCAGCACCCGCTCGGTCAGCGCGAACATCGAGCCGCTCTGCTCGGCCAGGTCGACGAACGCCACCGGCGGCAGCAGCCCCCGCTCCGGGTGCGCCCACCGGACCAGCGCCTCCATGCCGACCACGCGCCCGTCCGCGCAGTCGAGCTGCGGCTGGTAGTGCAGCTCCAGGGTGCCGTGCCGGTCGTCGCCCTCGGGCGCGGACAGCAGCGCGCGCAACTCGTCGGCCAGCGCGATCTCGTCGCGGTCCCGGGCGTCGGCGGCCTCGTCGTAGACCCGGACGCCGCCGCCGGCGCGCTTCGCCGCGTACATGGCGGTGTCGGCCCAACGCACCAGCTCGCCGTCGTGGTGGTCGCCGAACGCCGTGCTCGCGACGCCGATGCTCGCGTCCAGCCGGACCACCCGGCCGGTCACGTCGACCGGCTCGCGCACCGCCTCGCGCAGCGCGTGCGCCACCACGGTCGCGCGCTCGACGTCGTCGTGGTCGAGCACCACGCCGAACTCGTCGCCGCCGAACCGGGCGAGCAGCGCCCCGCCGTCGAGCCGCGCCTGCAGCCGCCGGCTGACCGTCCGGATCACGGCGTCGCCCGCGGGGTGGCCGTACCGGTCGTTGACGTCCTTGAACCGGTCGAGGTCGATGACGAGCAGCGCCGCGCCCGTCCGCGCCGCGGCGAACCGGTCGGCCACCTCCAGCATCGCCCGGCGGTTGGCCACGCCGGTGAGCGGGTCGGTGCGGGCCTCCTTGCGGGTGGCGGCCAGCGCGGCGAGCTCGCTCGCGGTCCGGAGCAGCTGGGCGCAGCCGCCGACCACGCCCGCGGCGGCCAGCAGCGCGACGAACGGGGTGCCCGCGGGGCGCAGGCTGTCCAGCACGAGGACCACGGTGCTCGCGAGGACCGCGATCATGGCGCAGGTCGTCACCACCAGCGTCGACGCGAAGTGCCCGCGCAGCGGCGGCGGCTTGATCGCGCCGGCGCGGGCGGTGACCAGCGTCAGCGCGGTCCAGCTGAGGACGACCGGCAGGGCCGGCGCGCCGTCGGCCGGCAGCCACGGCAGCAGCACCAGCTCGACGACGGACATCGCCCCGACCCCGGTCAGCAGCAGCCAGGCGCGCGGGTCGTCCCGCAGCCCGCCGAGCACCGTGACGACGAGTGTCATCACCGCGAGGACGCCCAGGATCGCGGCCCGGAGCAGGTGCCCCTCCGCCGCCCATCCCGGGCCGTCGGGGGGCAGCACGCCGACGGCGACGGCCCACACCAGCAGCGCGAGGGTGCCGAGCGTCGAGCCGACGAAGTTGACCCAGTCCACCGGGTGCACGGCCGACGTCCGGAACCGGTTCCAGCTGAGCATGCCCTGGTGCGCGCACATCACGGCGACGACGCCGCCCGCGGTGAGCGCGAGCCCGCGGAGCCCGGCCGCGGCGGGGCCGCGCACCGCCAGGTCCACGACCGCCTCCACCGACAGGCCCGCGGCGACCGCGGTGACCGACCGCCCGCACCACCGCCACAGCCCGCGCTCCTCGAGCGAGCGCAGCGGCCCCTGCTGCCGCAGCACGAGGCCCGCGCACAGCGCGGCGACGGCGCCGCCCGCCGCGGTCAGCCCGCCGAGCCCCGCCAGGTGCTCGACCACGGCGAGCGCGGCGACGAGCGCCGCGGGGCCGAGGAGCAGCGGGCCGGGCGGCAGGACGCGTCGCCGCGGCGGGGTGATCGAGGAGGGCATCACCCACACCATCGGCGTCCCGGGGCGGCAACCGAGCGCGGGCGCGGGACTTCACCCGCCCCGGCGGACCATGGCGCCCCCGCGGTCGCCGCCCGTACGGTAGGGCGATGGGGCGGCTGATCTACTCGATGTTCACCTCGCTCGACGGCTACGCGGCGGACGCGTCCGGCAGCAGCGACTGGGGCGGCGCGCTGGACCCGGCGCTGCACGACTTCATCTCGGAGCAGACGCGGTCGGTCAGCACGTACCTGTACGGGCGCCGCATGTACGAGACGATGTCGTTCTGGGAGACCGCGCTCGAGGCGCCGGACCCGCCCGAGTTCGTGCGGACCTACGCCCAGGTGTGGCAGGCGGCCGACAAGGTCGTCTACTCCTCGACGCTGGCGGAGCCGACCACCGCGCGCACCACCGTGGAGCGGTCGTTCGACCCGGAGGCGGTGCGCGCGTGGGTGTCGGGGCTCGACCACGACGTGACCGTCGACGGCCCGACGTTGGCGGCGCACGCGCTGCGCGCGCGGATCGTCGACGAGGTGCAGCCGTACCTCGCGCCGGTGTCGGTCGGCGGCGGGCTGCGGTTCTGGCCCGAGGGCGTGCCGCTGGACCTGGAGCTGCTGGAGCAGCGCGGCTTCGGCAACGGCACGCTCTGGCTGCGCTACGCCGTGCGCCGCGCTCGGTGACGCGACCGGGGTCGTTGACCTGCGCGCCGCCGGGGGAGGACCGTGGACGGACCGCACGAGCGAGGAGGCTGTCATGCGTCCGTTGCGCTGCATCGTCGGTCGGCACGTCTGGGAGGTCCGGCGGAACGCCGAGAAGGGCGGTGCCGGCGCGCAGTACCAGGTGTGCGCCCGGTGCGGCCGGGACCGGCCGGGCTACGAGCCCCACAACGGGACCTACATGGTCGGGATGTGACCCGACCGGGCGGTTGACGGCCCGGCGCCGCCGCGGGACCGTGGTCGCACCGGTCCACGGGAGGGGGGCGACGACGATGTCGCTGCGGTGCACGGTCGGACGGCACGCCTGGCGCGTGC
>NZ_DASQCJ010000124.1:0-8090 GCF_035634735.1 Cellulomonas sp. | reverse complement strand
ATCCCCGTCCGCTACGACGGCCCCGACCTCGCCGAGGTCGCCCGGCTCACCGGTCTGGACGAGCGCGAGGTCGTCCGCCGGCACGCCGCGGCCGAGTACACCGTGGCGTTCGGCGGCTTCATGCCGGGCTTCGCCTACCTGACCGGCCTGGACCCGGCCCTGCACGTCCCCCGGCGGGCGACCCCGCGCGAGCGGGTCCCCGCGGGCTCGGTCGCCGTCGCGGGCGAGTTCGCGGCCGTCTACCCGGCTGCGACGCCGGGCGGCTGGATGCTGCTCGGCACCTGCGACGTGCCGCTGTTCGACGTCGACCGCGACCCGCCCGCGCTGCTCCGCCCCGGCGCCCGGGTGCGGTTCGTCCCGGCCGGCGCCCCCGAGGACGTCGCCCCGTCCCCGGCCGCGGTCGCGGCCTCCGCCCCGTCCGACGGCTCGACCGAGGCCGGGCGGCCGCCCCGGACCCCGTCCCCGGCCCTCGCGTCCCCGGCCGTCGCGTCCCCGGTCCCCGCCGACGCCGCCGCCCGCCCGACGGTCGAGGTCCTCGCGCCCGGCCCCCTCGCCCTCGTCCAGGACCGGGGCCGCCCCGGCCTGGCCGCTGTCGGCGTGGGGCGCTCCGGCGCCGCCGACGCCGGCGCGCTCCGCCTCGCGAACCGCCTCGTCGGCAACGCCCCCGGGGCCGCCGGCCTGGAGGTGCTGCTCGGGGGCCTGGCGCTGCGGTTCCCGGCGGGCGGCGTCGTCGCGCTCGCCGGTGCGGAGGTGCCCGCCGACGTCGACGGCGTCCCCGTCCCCCCGCACGCCGCCACCCGCGTCCCGCCCGGCGGCGTGCTCCGCGCCGGCACGGCGACGCGCGGGCTCCGGCTGTACGTCGCGGTGCGCGGCGGGCTCGACGTCCCGCCCGTCCTCGGCTCGCGGGCGGCCGACCGCCTCGCGGCCCTCGGTCCCGCACCCCTGCGCGCCGGGGACGTGCTGCCCGTCGGCGCCGAGGTCGTGGACGCCGCGCAGCCGTGGGCGGACCCCCCGCGGGACTGGCCGGCGACCGCCGTGCTGCGGGTGGTGCCGGGGCCGCGCGGCGACTGGTTCGCGCCGGGCGCGTTCGACCGGCTGCTCGCGGGCCGGTACGCGGTGACCCCGGCGAGCGACCGGGTCGCGCTGCGGCTCGACGGCCCGCCCGTCGAGCGCGCCGACCGCGGCGAGCTGCCCTCCGAGCCGCTGGTGCCGGGCGCGGTGCAGGTGCCGCCGGACGGGCGGCCGGTCGTGTTCGGGGCGGACCACCCGGTGACCGGCGGGTACCCGGTGCTGGCGGTCGTCGAGCCGCGGTCCCGCGACGTCGCCGCGCAGCTCCGACCCGGCGACGCGGTCGCGTTCGCCCGCTCCGACGGCCTCCCGGAGCACCACGCCGGACACGCGTGAGCACCGAAGACGTGGGCCGGGGGCGCGCGGTCTGTTTGAATGCTCCCGGAAGGCAGAGGGGAGCTCCGGTGGACGTCAGCGTGGCCAGCAGGACCGTCGAGGGCAGGACCGTCGTCGACGTGACCGGCGAGATCGACGTGTACACCGCGCCCGCGCTGCGCGAGAAGCTCACGGGCCTGGTGGACGCCGGGCACGTGGACCTGGTCGTGAACCTCACCGAGGTGCGGTTCATGGACTCCACGGGGCTCGGGCTGCTGGTCGGCGTGCTCAAGCGCGTCCGCGGGGCGGACGGGCGGCTGCAGCTCGTCATCGACTCCGAGCGGCTGCTCAAGGTCTTCCGGATCACGGCGCTCACCCAGGTGTTCACCATCCGGGAGACGGTGGACGAGGCGCTCGCCGCCGACCGCGAGGGCTGACCTCACCCGGGGTAGGTTGGCCTCGCACCGACGTCCGGAGGCGAACCGCGCGGACGTACGGTCCGCCTCGGGGAGCCTTCTAGCTCGTCGACGTGCCGGCGTCAGCGTCACCACGGACCCGAGGTGGGCGCTGGCCGCCCGGATCCCGCGGCTGCGCCGACGACGTCAGCCCCTCCGGCACCGGCGGTCGGAACGACTCCCTGGTCAGGCGGGCGTCCCCGGCCGCCGCGAGCCCTCCCGCTCGTCGGCGGAACCAGCTGAGGACTCCGTTGCGTGGGCCCGACGACCGGCCCACGACTAGATCCACCAACCGACCGAGTTGACGGGTCCCGAGGTGGCCATGGCGCGTACTGAGGGGTTGCTCAAGATGTTGCCCCAGGCGACGGTCGTTCCTGCGTTGCTCTTGCCGCACCCGATCGAGTACCAGGTCCGGGTCCCGGACACGGTGAATCCCCGGCCCTGCGCGCACACGCTTCCGCTCGCGTCCTGGACCCCCCACGCGTAGCCCTGCTTGTACCCGACACTGCCCCAGACGGTGCATCCGCCGATGCTCTCCGGGCCCCAGATGACGGCCGTGGCTGTCGCGGTCCCCCCGCAACGAGCGCGAGCCTCGCGCATCGTGGCCGGGTCTTGTCCTTCGACCGGGGTGCCGTCGGGGTAGACGATCGGACCCAGTTCGACGTCGGGGTCGATGATCACGTCCGGATCCTGCTGGATCACCTCGGGCAGGGCGTCGATGAGCTCCCGTGGTACGTCGGGGTTGTTGACGGCAGCGGGAGGTCGGTGGTCGGCGCCGAGCTCGGCGGCGCTCGCCGACCCGACGGTGAGAGCGGCCAGGGGTAGAACCGCGATGGTCGCGGCCCAGGTCTTGCGCATGGCGACACACCTCCACAGATCGAGTGGGGCCTCGTCGCCCCACCGCTCGACACTGCGCTCCGAGGCGCACCACCTAGCCGGTCCTGCCGCTCTCACACGAGCACCTACGCAGCGGTCATCTCGATCCGCCCAGGTGTTCAGCCATCCGGGAGACGGTGGACGAGGCGCTGGCCGGCCACCGCGAGGGCTGACCTCACCCGGAGGGGTGGCCCACGCCGACGGCCCGGTGAACGCCGCGCGAAGTCTGGGTGACACGGGCGCTCTGGGCCCGGCGCGCCCCGACCGTGGCGGCACCATACGGTCGTGCCGAACGACGTCGACCTGCTGGTCCGCACCTCCCGCGCCGTCGGAGGGGTGCACCGCTCCGTGGGCGAGATCGCCGTCCCCGTCGCGGTGGTGGACCGGGACCTCCCGATGAGCGAGGTCGAGGTCCTGTTCCGGTCGCCCCACCTGCCGTGCCTCGCGGTGGTCGACGAGCGGGACGGCCGGATCGGCATGGTGTCCCGCAGCCGGTTCACCGACGCGCAGACCGGCAGGCTCGGCTACGGCCGCGCGGTGCTGGCCCGCCGGCCCGTCGGGGAGGTCGCCGACTGGTCCCCGCTCGTGGTCGACGAGCGCACCGGCATCGTCGAGTCGGCGACCCGGGCCATGGAGCGCTCCGGCGAGACCCGCTACGACGACGTGCTCGTGCGGTCCGGGACCTGGGGCGCCGTGGCGACGTCCGACCTGGTGCGCGCGCTGGTGGCCGCGCTGTCGGAGCGCTCGCTGCACGACCCGCTCACCCGGCTGCCCGGGCGGGAGCTCGTGCTGCACACCCTGCAGGAGTGGGCGCGCCTGCTGCCCGGCAGCGCCCGGCGGCTGCTGCTGGTCCAGGCGGACGTCGACGGGTTCGCCCGGGTGAACGTGCGGTTCGGCGGTGCGGCGGGCGACGGGCTGCTCCGGCTGCTGGCCGACCGGTTCGCCGACGGGGTGCCGGCAGGGGCCCTGGTCGGCCGCACCGGGAGCGACGAGCTCATGGCCGTGGTGCTGCTGCCGGGGGTGCCCGGGTCGGAGGCGGACGACCAGGTCGCCCGGGTCGTCGAGGCCGTGGGCCGGGCGCTGCTGCCGCGGGCGCGGGACGAGCCGGCGGTCCGGCTGGCCTGGGTGGTCTCGGCGCCCGGATCCGCGGACGCCGACGCGCTCGTGCAGGAGGCGCAGCGGCGGATGCTCGCGCGCAAGGCGGACCCGCTGCCCGCCGTGGCGGCGCCGGGCTGACGCCGCCGCCACGGCCGGGCGGTCAGGGGATCACGGGGGTCGCCCTCCTCGTCGGCCCCCGCGCAGCCGCGCCACGGCGGGTCAGCGCGTCACGCGGTACACGAGGGTGTCCCCGCCGCCCGCCCCGGCCTGCTCGGTCACCTCCACGTCGTAGCCGCGGAGCCGCAACGAGAAGGACGTGCCGCTCCCGCCGATCTCCGTGGGCCCCGTCCCGGCCGCGCCGGCGCCGAACGCCTCGGCCGCGCGCGCGGCCGCGATCTCGGACCCGGCCTGCACCCGGCGCCGGTCCTCGTCGGCGGTCAGCGTCACCTCGTCGGTGATGAGCTCCCACCGCGTCACGGGCAGGCCGGGCACCCCGAGGGCGGTGGCCGCGCGCTGGAGCGCGTCGGTGCCGGTGACCGCGACGGTGACCTTCCAGCCGTCGACGCCGCCCGTGATCACGGCCTGCACCTCGTCGCCGACGAGCGGCACGTCGGCGAGCGGGTAGTCGGCGGGCAGGTCCGGGTCGCCGGTGAGCGGCGGCTCCTCGGGGAGGAGCGTGACGTCGACCGCGGGCGACGCGACGTGGCCGGCGTCGTCCTCGCCCGTGGCTCCGTCCACGAGGGCGGCGACCGCCACCAGCGTGTAGTCGCCCGGGGCGGGCACGGCGCCGGCCAACCCCTCCGGGTCCGTCCCGGGGCAGGAGCGCAGCACGCCCGACCCCGTCGGCGCGGCGACGCCGGCCAGGGCGGACTCGCTCGGGGCGTCGCCGGCGACCAGCCGGGCGGCGTCCTCCGCCACCGCCACGACCGCGCCGTCGCGCACCAGGGCGATCTCCGCGTCCCGGACGGGGAGCACGACCGGGCCACCCGCGGTCACCCACACCGGCACCTGCGTGCCCAGGGACCGGCCGACGAGCTCGCCCCCGCCGTCCGACCCGGGCAGCCCCAGCCGCAGCGCCAGGTCGGCGGCGGACGTCGCGAGGTCCGCGACGTCCGCCCCGCAGAGGGCCGACCCGCTCGGCTCGACCGGCCGGCGCGGGTCCGTCGCCGTGGCGGGCGGGGCCGCCCCGTCGACGCGCCCGTCCCGGTCCCCGAGCCGCGACCAGTCCACCGCGGACCCGCCCACCCCGATCGCGACCGCCGCGGCGCCGCCCACCGATGCCTGCGCCACGGCCCGGCGGGTCCGCGCCCGGCGCACCCGGCCCCGCAGGCGCACCAGGCCGCCGGGCCCGCCGAGCGCCCGCGGGTCGCGCGGGGTCGGGCCGTCCACCACGTCGCGCAGCGCGCGCCCCAGGTCGATGCTCATGTCACGCCCTCCCGGTCGTCGTCAGGTCGATCACGTGCTCCTCGCGCGCCGGCGCCACCGGCCCCAGCAGCTCCTCCAGGGCGGCGACGCCGTCGTGCAGGTACCGCTTGACCGCCCCGTCGGAGACCCCGAGCCGGCGGGCGATCTCCGGCACGGTCAGGTCGTCGTAGAACCGGAGCACGACGGCGGCGCGGTGCCGCGGGGCGAGGCGGGTCAGGGCGACCTCGACGTCGGTGCGCTCGGCCGCGAGGTGGTCGTGCGCCGGCACGTGCTCGGGGCGGGCGACCAGGTGCCGGACGCCGTCCCACAGCCGCCGCCGCCGGTGCCCGTCCAGGTAGGCGTTGAGGATGGCCCGGCGCACGTACCCCTCGACGGCGGCCGGCTCGCGCAGGCTCCCGCGGGCCCGGGAGAACGTCCGGACCAGCGCCTCCTGCGTGAGGTCCTCGGCCTCGCGGGGGTCGCCGGTGAGCAGCGTGGCGTACCGGACGAGCGCCGCGCCGCGCTCGTGCACCAGCGCGCTCAGCGCGTCGTCCCAGCCCGCCATCCCCAGCCCCCTGACCGCTGGTCGCACCCGACGGCGACCACTCTCACGGACCATGACGAGCGGCGGGGGCGGAATCGTTGCCCCGGTGCCGCCGCACCGGGGGGCCGACCGGTGGAACCGGCCGCCGCACCCCTTCCCAACCGGACATATCTGGCTACAGTGGCGTCCTCTCGCGCGGCAACGGAGCGGCGCGTACCGGGGGCGGCTCGGGCAGGGCCGTGCCCCGCGTCCGAGGAGGATGCATGGTCGAGCTCGGGTCCGGAAGCCTCGTGGTGGTCGCCGTCATCGCGGCCGTGGCGGTCGCCGCCCTCGTCGTGGCGGTGGTGCTCCGCCGGCAGGTCCTGGCGGCCGACGAGGGGTCCGCGTCGATGCGCGCGATCGCCGCGGCGGTCCAGGAGGGCGCCGCGGCGTACCTGTCCCGGCAGCTGCGCACGCTGGTGCTGTTCGCGGTCGTCGTGTTCGCGCTGCTGTTCCTGCTGCCGGGCGACGCCGGCGTGAAGATCGGCCGCTCGGTGTTCTTCCTGGTGGGCGCCGGGTTCTCCGCGTCGATCGGCTACCTGGGCATGTGGCTCGCGACCCGGGCGAACGTGCGGGTCGCGGCGGCGGCCTCGCTGCCCGGCGGCCGCGCCACGGGCGCGCGGATCGCGCTGCGGACGGGCGGCGTGGTCGGGATGTCGGTCGTCGGGCTGGGCCTGCTGGGCGCCGCCGTGGTCGTCCTGCTGTACCGGGGCGAGGCGCCGGCGGTGCTGGAGGGCTTCGGGTTCGGGGCCGCGCTGCTGGCGATGTTCATGCGGGTCGGCGGCGGCATCTTCACCAAGGCGGCCGACGTCGGCGCCGACCTGGTCGGCAAGGTCGAGCAGCACATCCCGGAGGACGACCCGCGCAACGCCGCGACGATCGCGGACAACGTGGGGGACAACGTCGGCGACTGCGCGGGCATGGCGGCCGACCTGTTCGAGTCGTACGCCGTGACGCTGGTGGCCGCGCTGATCCTCGGCCGGGCGGCGTTCGGCGAGGAGGGGCTGGTGTTCCCGCTGGTGGTGACCGCGATCGGCGCGGTGGTCGCGGCGCTGGGCGTCGTGGTGACCCGGGTGCGCGGCGACGAGAGCGGGCTGACCGCGATCAACCGCGGGTTCGCGGTGGCCGCCGTGGCCGGCGCGGTGCTCGCGGCGGTGGCGGCGTTCGTCTACCTGCCGTCGTCGTTCGCGGACCTCGCCGGGACGGCCGGGCTGGCCGACCACCCGGGCGACCCGCGCGCGGTGGCGGCGGGCGCGGTCGCGATCGGCGTCGTGCTGGCGGGCGTGATCCTCTGGCTGACCGGCTACTTCACGGGGACGACCTCGAAGCCGACGATCCACGTGGCGCGCACCTCCCAGACCGGCGCGGCGACGGTCGTCCTGTCCGGCATCGGCGTCGGGCTGGAGTCGGCGGTGTACACGGCGGGCACCATCGCCGCCGCGATCTGCGGGGTGTTCCTCCTGGCCGGCGGGTCGATCTCGCTGTCGCTGTTCCTGGTGGCGCTCGCGGGCTGCGGGCTGCTGACGACGGTCGGCGTCATCGTCGCGATGGACACCTTCGGCCCGGTGAGCGACAACGCGCAGGGCATCGCCGAGATGTCCGGCGACGTCACCGAGGAGGGCGCGCAGATCCTCACCGACCTGGACGCCGTCGGGAACACCACGAAGGCGGTCACCAAGGGGATCGCGATCGCGACGGCCGTCCTGGCGGCGACGGCGCTGTTCGGGTCGTACGCCGACGCCGTGGCGGGGGCGCTCGCGGGCCTGGACCTGACGCAGGTGCCGGGCGACATCGTCCTGGCGATGACCGACTACCAGGTGATCAGCCCGGTGACCCTGGTCGGCGTCATCCTCGGCGGGGCCACGGTGTTCCTGTTCTCCGGGCTGGCGATCGACGCCGTGACCCGCGCCGCGGGGGCGATCGTGTTCGAGGTGCGGCGGCAGTTCCGCGAGCACCCCGGGATCATGACCGGCGCCGAGCGGCCCGAGTACGGCAAGGTCGTCGACATCTGCACCCGGGACTCGCTGCGCGAGCTCGCCACGCCCGGCCTGCTCGCGGCGTCCGCGCCCGTGGCGGTCGGGTTCGGGCTCGGCATCGGGCCGCTCGCCGGGTTCCTCGCCGGGGCGATCGGCGCCGGCGTGCTGATGGCGGTGTTCCTGGCGAACTCCGGCGGCACGTGGGACAACGCGAAGAAGCTGGTGGAGGACGGCCGGTACGGCGGCAAGGGCTCCCCGGCGCACGACGCGGTGGTCATCGGCGACACCGTCGGCGACCCGTTCAAGGACACCGCG
>NZ_DASQCJ010000123.1:0-14819 GCF_035634735.1 Cellulomonas sp. | reverse complement strand
CGACGGCATCAAGTTCCCCGACTTCATCCGCTCGCAGAAGCGCCTGCCCGGCTCGAACCTGCGCGACAACGACATGCAGTGGGACTTCTGGTCGCTGTCCCCCGAGTCGGCCCACCAGGTCACCTGGCTCATGGGCGACCGGGGCCTGCCGCGGTCCTGGCGGACGATGGACGGCTTCGGCTCGCACACCTACCAGTGGATCAACGCGGCCGGCGAGCGGTTCTGGGTCAAGTACCACTTCAAGTCCCAGCAGGGCATCGACAACCTGACCGCCGACGAGGCCGCGCAGCTCGCCGGCTCCGACGCCGACCACCACATCCGCGACCTGTTCGAGCACATCGCCGACGGCGAGTTCCCGCGCTGGACGCTGTCGGTGCAGGTCATGCCGTACGAGGACGCCAAGGCGTACCGGTTCAACCCGTTCGACCTCACGAAGGTCTGGCCGCACGCCGACTACCCGCTGATCGAGGTCGGCGTGATGGAGCTCAACCGCAACCCGGAGAACTACTTCGCGCAGATCGAGCAGGCGACGTTCGCGCCCAGCAACTTCGTGCCGGGCATCGCCACCAGCCCGGACAAGATGCTGCTCGCGCGGATCTTCTCCTACGCGGACGCCCACCGGTACCGCGTCGGCACCAACCACGCGCAGCTCCCGGTGAACGCCCCGAAGTCCGAGGTGCACTCGTACTCGAAGGACGGCGCGGCGCGCTACCACTTCAACGCGCCCGAGGTCCCGGTCTACGCGCCGAACTCGGTCGGCGGCCCGGCGGCCGACCCGGCCCGCGCCGCGGAGTCGGCGGGCTGGGAGGCGGACGGCGAGCTCGTGCGCACCGCCGCGACGCTGCACCCCGAGGACGACGACTGGGGCCAGGCCGGCACGCTGTACCGCGAGGTGTTCGACGACGCCGCGCGCGCCCGGTTCCTCGAGACGATCACCGGCCACGTCGGCGCCGTGAAGAGCGACGTCATCCGCGCCCGCGCGATCCAGTACTGGACCAACGTCGACGCCGGCCTCGGCGCCGCGCTGGCCGCCGCGCTCCAGGGCACGGCGCCGGTCGAGAACGGCGAGCCCGCCACCGCGAGCACGCCCGTCGCGTGACCCCGCGCGGGGCGGGCGGCCCCCCAGCCGCCCGCCCCGCCACCCCGCGGCACCCGACGAGGGCGCGGCCGGCACTCGCTCCGGCCGCGCCCTCGTCGTCGCGGTGCGGGTCGCGGACGATGAGAGGATCGGCGGCATGAGCGAGACCCCGGACCCCACGACCGCCACCCGCGACATCGCCGACGTGGCCGCGGTCGAGGTCATCACCACCGCCGCCGTGCACCTGATGAGCGCCGCCGCCGTCAAGTGCGGCCTGTCCCCCGACACCGACGAGCACGCCGGCCGCGACTACCTGGACCTCGACGAGGCCCGGAAGCTGATCACCGCGCTCGCCGCGCTGGTGACGGCCTCGGCGCCGGACATCGGCAACCAGCACGCCCGCTCGCTGCGCGACGGGCTCCGCTCGCTGCAGCTCGCGTTCCGCGAGGCGAGCCCGTTCCCGGACGCCCCGGGCGAGGGCCCGGGCGAGAAGTTCACCGGCTACGTGTCCTGACGCCGCCCCGCTCGCGCCGCACCCCCGGAACGCCGAGTCTCCGTCCCCCGCCTCCCGACCGCCCGCGCGGGACAGGCGCGGGACGGAGACTCGGCGTCGTCGTGGGCGGGGAGGGCGCGCACCCGCGCCCGCGACCGCGACCGGGTCAGCGGGTCGTCGGGTCCGGGGCCGCGTCGACCGGGGACGGCCGCACCGGGACGTCGTCCGCCCCGGCCGGCGCGGGCGTCGGGACGACCCACTCGGCGGGCGACGTCCCCGCCGGCTCGGTCGACGGCGCGGGGACGACCCCCGCGGGCGCGCCGCCGAGCCCGGCCGCGACCGCCGCGCGCCGACCGGCGCCCCGCCGCCGCACGACCGTCAGCACCGCGAGCCCCAGCACCGACAGCAGCAGCCCGACGCCGCCCGCGGCCGCGAACCCGCCGCCCGGGCCCGTCGAGTCGATCACCGCGCCGACGACCGGGGCGCCCAGCGCCGCGCCGACCGTGTTCGCGGTGCCGCTCCAGCCCATGATCTCGCCGCGCCGGTGCTCCGGGACCATCCGGACCAGCGACGCGTTGATCGCCGACAGGCTGGCCGCGCACGGCAGGCCGGCGACGACCACCGCGAGCGCGAGCTGCCACTGCGTCTGCGCGAACGCGGCGGGCACGGTGGCCGCGCCGAGCAGGGCCACGAGCGCCAGCGGGTGCAGCTCCCGCTTCTGCGCGCCGTACACGAGGCCGCCGACGACGGACCCGACGCACCACAGCGCGATCATCCAGCCGACCGCGGTCTCCCGCTCCCAGCCCTGCAGCGCGGCGACGATGCCGACGTCCGTCCCGTTGAGGATGAGCGCGGCGGCGGAGGCGGCGGCCAGCACCACGAGCAGGCCCGGCGTGAGCAGCCGCGGCCGGCGGCCCCCGTCCGCGGCCGGGTCGGGCGCCGTGCCCTCGGGCGAGCGGGTCGGCGGGTTGAACCACATGAGCAGCAGGCCCGCCCCGACCGTCGCCACCCCGACCAGGGTGAGCGCCGCGGTGGTCGACACCTGGGTCGCCACGAGCACGCCGAGCGTCGGCGCGAGCATGAAGGTCATCTCGGTGCCCACCGAGTCGAGCGCGTACGCCGTCCGCTGCTGCTCGGCCGGCACCAGTACCGCGAGCGACTGGCGCACGACGGAGAACACCGGCACCAGGAACACGCCCGCGACCACGGCGGCGACGAGCAGCGCCTCGTAGCCGAGCCGCGGGGCGACCAGCCAGACCGCGGACTCCACGACGACCGACGGCAGCAGCGCCCGGCGCAGGCCCAGCCGGTCCACCCGGCGGCCGCGCCACGGCGAGCCGATCGCCACGCCCACGGTCATCGCCGCCGCGACCAGGCCGGCCCGCGCGTACCCGAGGCCGAGCGGGCCGACGACGTGCAGCGTCAGCACGACGCCGGTCATCGCGTGCGGGATGCGCGCCACGAACGAGACGAGGACCAGGGGCAGGACACCGGGCAGCCGCAGCAGGCGGCCGTAGGGGGCGAGGGACACGCCCAGGATTCTCGCCCGCCGCGCGCCTGTCGGACGACAGGATTCGGCCGTCCGGGCGCGCGCCGGGACGTGACGTCCGCCACCCGCCTCCGCCCCGGGACGGATCCGGGCCGCGCTGGCTCCCCGTAAGGTGGTGGCGTGACGTCTGCCACCGGGCCGCACGACCCGATCGGCCCGCCGCGGCCGGCCGGGCCCTCGTCGTGGTCGGACACCGCCACCCGCCCCGACGACGCGGCGCCGGTCGAGCACCCGGCGACGCACCCGGACGACCGCTCCGCGACGCGGCACCCCGAGCACAGCCACCTGGCGCCGCCGCCCGCGCCCCGGCACCGCCGCCGGCCCTGGGCGGTGGTGGTCCTGTCGGTGCTGCTCGTCCTCGTCACCGCGCTGGCGTACTACCTGTGGGTGCGCACCGTCCGGTACGAGGAGTACGCCGCCGGGATCGAGGCGCAGGGCCGCGCCATCGGCACCGAGCTCGCCACGCTGCGCACCCAGCACGACGGCACCCTGGCGGAGCTCGCCGCGGTGAACGAGCAGCTGACGACCGCGCAGAGCCGCATCACCCAGCTCGCCGACGAGAAGGCCCAGGTCGGCGACGACCGCGAGGTGCAGCGCCAGCTCGTCGACTACCAGGAGCGCATCTCGCAGGCCGCCGCGAACGTCGCGTCCGCGCTGTCGACCTGCATCGACGCGCAGAACCAGCTCATCACCTACCTCGAGGACGCGGCGGCGTACGACCCTGCGGACCTGCAGCGGTTCAAGTCCGACGTGCAGGGCGTGTGCAACGCCGCCACGGTCGCGAACACGGAGCTGCAGCGGCAGCTCGCGGCGGGGGCGACCGGGTGATCCGCCCGACCGCCCGCCGCACCGCCCTCGGCGCCGCGGCCGTCCTGCTGCTCGCCGGGTGCGGCGTGCTGCCGCCCATGCCGGGCCCGGTGCCGACCGACCTGGTGCCGTCGAGCGCCCCCGTCCCCACGCCGTCGTCCTCGGGCAACCTGTCCCCCGACGGCTTCGACGCCGCGCAGCGGATGGCGGTGCGGATCCGGAACGTCGGCTGCAACTCGCTGTCGACCGGCTCGGGCTTCGCGATCGACGAGACGACGCTCATCACGAACCGGCACGTGGTCGCCGACTCCGCCGACCTGCAGCTGAGCACCTACGACGGCCGGGACGTCGCCGTGACCGCGTCCTCGACGGCCGCGCTGGCGGACCTCGCGGTCGTGCGCACCGCCGACCCGCTGCCGTCCGCGCCCGGCCTCGCCGACGCCGACCCGAACCCCGGCGACGAGGTGACCGTCGTCGGCTACCCGCAGGGCGGCCAGCTCACGGTCACGAGCGGCCAGGTCATCGGCGCGACCACCGACCCCCTGAACGAGAACCTCGGCCAGGTGCTCGTCACGAACGCCGAGGTCGAGCCCGGCAGCTCCGGCTCCGCGGTGCTCGACGCCGAGGGGCACGTGGTCGGCGTGGTGTACGCCAAGAACTCGACGGGGCAGAGCTTCGTGGTCCCGGTCAGCACCCTGCGCCAGCTGCTCGGCGACGAGGCCGCCTTCACGGCGAGCGCCTCCTGCACCTCGGGCTGACCCGGCGCGGCCCCTGGTGGGCGTGCGACCCGCCGTGCCACGGTGGGCGCACGGACACCCACCGAGGAGGACGACGATGACCGACGAGACCCACCCCGACCTGCCCGGCCTCACCCGGGCGGCGAGCGACATCATCTCCGTGCGGCGCGTCTTCGGGGAGCCGTACGAGCACGGCAGCACCCTCGTCGTGCCGGTGGCCAAGGTGATGGGCTGGCACGGCGTCGCCGGCGCGCACGCGGACGCGCGGGTCGGGATCCGCGGCGGGCACGGCGGCCCGGGCGGGTCCGGCGGGCCCGGTGCCGGCGGGTCGGGCTCGGGCGACGGCGCGGGCGACGGCGACGGGCCGGCGGGCGACGGCGCGACGCCGGAGGGCGCCGGCGGGCCGCGCGCGCACGGCGGCGACCGCGGTCCCGGGGTCGAGGCGGGCACGCCCGGCGCGGGCGCGGCGGAGGACAGCGGGCACGGCGCGCACGCCGGAGCGCCCGAGGACGGGCCGTGGGCGTCGTCCGGGCCCGGCGCGCCGGCCGGGGCGGTCGGCAGCGCGGGCGGTGGGGCGGGTGCGCCGGGCGGGCCGGGCGCGCCGGGCGGGCCGGGCGCGCCGGTCGCGTGGGCGGGTCCCGGCGGCTGGCCGCACGGGCCGGGCCGCGGCGGCTGGCACGGCGGGCCCGGGCACGGCGGACGGCTGCCGTTCCTGCGCGGGCCGCTGTGGCCGTTCGGCGCCGGCCGGCCCGGGGGCCGCGGCGTCGGCGCGGCGGACGCGGGTGGCTACGCGACGCGGGTCAAGCCGCTCGGGGTGTTCGTGATCGACGACGACGGCGCGCAGTGGCAGCCGGCGCTCGACCTGAACCGGATCATCCTCGGCGGGCAGGTGGTCGGCGCGGTGGCGACGGTCGCGCTCGCCTGGGCCCTGCGCCGACGCCGCCTCTTCCACTGACCGGCGGGCGGGCCCGGCGGGAGGCGCGGGGCCGCGAGTGTGCAGGAGACGCGCCGAGTGAGTACCCGGCGGGTACCCGCTCGGCGTGTTTCCTACCCCCTCGGTGCTGCGGCGCGCCGGGTCAGCGGAGGCGGACCTCGAGGGAGTCGACGCGCTGCGTCACCGTCTCGTCCGCGGCCAGGGCCTCGCCGACCCGGCGCAGCATGCCGTCGAGCGTCGGGCGGTCGAGCCCCGGCACGAGCGTGAGCACGACGGCCACCTCGGCGCGCGCGCCGGGCACCGCGTCCACGTCGACGACCGGGCCCGCGGCGGGGGCGGGCCCCGACGCCGCGGCGGGCTCGGCGCGGCGGCGCCGGAACCACGACCGCTCGCCCGAGCCGCCGGCGCGGCCGGACGCGTCGGCGGCGTCGGACGCGTCCGGGCGCCGCGCGGCCGCGTGCGGCGCGGGACCCGCCGGCAGCGCGCCCAGCACCGCGGCGCGGATCGCCGCGCGCACCTCGGGGTCGACGACCCGACGGTCGGCCGCGGCACCCGCGGCACCCGCGGCGTCAGCACCGCCGTCGCCCGCACCGCCGTCGCCCGCCGCGTCCGCGTCGCCGCCCGGCAGCACCGCCGGCCGCCACGCCTGCTGCTGCGCCAGCGCCCACACGGCCGGCCGGGGCAGCAGCGCCGTGACCGGCCCACCCGGGTCGAGCACCACGAGCTCCCAGCCCTCGCTCACGACCGACAGCGCCGCCCGGACCACGTCCGTCGGCACCGGCCGCGCCTCGCGCCGCCAGGCCGCCATGGTCGCGACGGACGAGAACACCGGCAGCGCGGTCCGGCCGTCGGGGGCCTGCAGCGCGACGATGCCCGCGGACGCCTCCTTGTCGACCGTGTGCGCGTGCCCGCCGACCTCGACGGTCCCCGCCTCCTCGAGCTCCGCCAGCACCGGCACGAGCACGCGGGTGCCGGCCAGGGCCTCGACGACCCCAGCCAGCGTGCCGGTGCCGTCACCCAGCGCGGCGAGCGCCGCCGCGACCCGCGGGTCGGCGCTGCCGTCGTCCCCGGCGAACGCCGAGGTGGGCGGGAGCTCGCGCCCGGTCACGGGCGGCCGGCGACGTCCAGGGCCTCGGGCAGCGTGAACGCGCCCGCGTACAGGGCCTTGCCCACGATCGCGCCCTCGACGCCGACCGGGACCAGCTCGCGCAGCCTCCGCAGGTCGTCCAGGGAGGAGATGCCGCCCGAGGCGACGACCGGCGCGTCGGTGCGCGCGCACACCTCGCGGAGCAGGTCGACGTTCGGCCCGCGCAGCGTGCCGTCCTTGGTCACGTCGGTGACGACGTACCGGGAGCAGCCGACGGCGTCGAGCCGGGCCAGGACCTCCCAGAGGTCGCCGCCCTCGCGGGTCCAGCCGCGGGCGGCGAGCGTGGTGCCGCGCACGTCCAGGCCGACCGCGATGGCGTCGCCGTGCCGCGCGATGGCGTCGGCGGTCCAGTCCGGGTCCTCCAGCGCGGCGGTGCCGAGGTTGACCCGGGCGGCGCCGGTGGCGAGCGCGCGCTCCAGCGAGGCGTCGTCGCGGATGCCGCCCGACAGCTCGACCTTGACGCCCTTGCCCGACAGCACCTGCGCGACGTCGGCGAGCAGCGCGGCGTTCGACCCGCGGCCGAAGGCGGCGTCCAGGTCGACCAGGTGGATCCACTCCGCGCCGCCGACCTGCCAGTCGAGCGCGGCGGCGAGCGGGTCGCCGTAGGAGGTCTCCGAGCCGGCCTCGCCCTGGACGAGGCGGACGGCCTGGCCGTCGGCGACGTCGACGGCGGGCAGGAGCTGCAGACGGTCGGACATGGGTCTCCTCGTTCGGGGGCGTGCGGTGGTGCGGGGCGGCGCGCCGGCGGCGGCGCGGCCGGTCAGTCGAGCGAGCCGACCCAGTTCTCGAGCAGCTGGGCGCCGGCGTCCCCGGACTTCTCGGGGTGGAACTGCGTGGCGGCGAGCGGGCCGTTCTCGACCGCGGCGACGAACCGGCCGCCGTGCTCGGACCACGTCACCAGCGGCGGGGTCAGCCGGTCGGCGTCGACCTGCTCGGACAGCGGGAAGCTGCGCGCGGCGTACGAGTGCACGAAGTAGAACCGCTCGTCCTCGATGCCGGCGAACAGCCGGGTGCCCTCGGGCGCGTCGACGGTCGACCAGCCCATGTGCGGGACGACCTCGGCCTCGAGCCGGTCGACCGTGCCGGGCCACTCGCCCAGACCCTCGGTCTCGACGCCGTGCTCGTCGCCGCGGTCGAACATGACCTGCATGCCGACGCAGATGCCGAGCACGGGCCGCCCGCCGGCGAGCCGCCGGTCCACGATCTGCTCGCCGCGCACCCCGCGCAGGCCGGCCATGACGGCCGCGAAGGCACCGACACCCGGGACCACGAGGCCGTCGGCCTCCCCCGCGTGCTGGGCGTCGGACGTCAGCTCGACCTGGGCGCCGACCCGCTCGAGGGCGCGCACGGCCGAGCGGACGTTCCCGAATCCGTAGTCCAGGACGACGACACGAGGCTGGCTGGGCACCCGTCCAGGCTACCGGGCGCGCGCCCGGCCGGCCGTCCCGCGTCCGGTGCGCGGGACGTGACGTGGGCGTCAGTCCTTGCGGCGCCGCCCGCCGGCGGACAGCGCGCGCATCGCGGCCCACCGCGACATGCCCACGCTGGTCTCCACGCCGGGGACCTCGCCGACCGGCTTCCCGCCGACCAGCAGGTCGTCGAGCAGGTCCGGCGCGCCGGAGAGCACGAGGCCGGCCGCGAGGTCGTCCTCCTTCTCCCCCGCGGACCAGCGGCTGGCGGCGATCCGGCCCGCGCGGCGGTCCAGCAGGATCACCGGCGACGTGCGCAGCATGCGGGAGATCGCGCCGGCGGCCTCGGCGGTGCCGGCGGCGTCCGCGGTGTGCCGCAGGACCGCGAGCGCCCCGACGGGCGACGGGACGGCGTCGACGTCGACCCCCGCGAGCGAGCACGCGGCGGCCAGCGGCTTCGCGCCGGCGACCTGGGTCACGACGATCGCCACGACCGGCTCGTCGGGCTCGGCGGCCGCGGCCTCGAGCCCGGCGAGGTCGTCCGGGACCTCGACGGACGGCTCGTCGCCGTCGGCCGAGCCCGGCGCCTGCGCGGGCTCAGCCGGCCCCGCGTCCAGGCCGTCGAGCCCCGACAGGTCGTCCGGGATCTCGAACCCGAGGTCGTCGTCGTCCGGGCGACCGGGCCCGTCCGGCGTCCCCGCGGTCACAGGGCGCCCTTGGTGCTCGGGATGCCGTCGACCCGCGGGTCGAGCGCGACCGCGAACCGCAGCGCGCGCGCCAGCGCCTTGAACTGCGCCTCCACGATGTGGTGCGGGTCCCGGCCGGCGAGCACGCGCACGTGCATGCCGAAGGCGGCGTGGTGCGCGATCGACTCCAGCACGTGCCGGGTCAGCGAGCCGGTGAAGTGCCCGCCGATCAGGTGGTACTCCTGCCCCTCGGGCTCGCCGGAGTGCACGAGGTACGGGCGCCCGGACACGTCGACGACGGCCTGCGCCAGCGCCTCGTCCAGCGGCACGGTGGCGTCGCCGAACCGCGCGATGCCCCGCTTGTCGCCCAGCGCCTCGCGGAGCGCCTCGCCCAGGCAGATCGCGACGTCCTCGACGGTGTGGTGCGCGTCGATGTGCGTGTCACCGGTCGCCCGGACCGTGAGGTCGATGAGCGAGTGCTTGCCCAGCGCCGTGAGCATGTGGTCGTAGAACGGCACCGTGGTGCTGATCTCCGTGCGCCCCGTGCCGTCCAGGTCGACCTCGACGACGACGCTGGACTCGCTCGTCGTGCGCTCGACCCGGGCGGTGCGCCCGCCGGTCGTCGTGCTCAAATCCCCAGCACCTCCCACAGCGCGGCGGTGAACGCCGCGGTCTCCTCCGGGGTGCCGACCGACACCCGCAGCCATCCTTCCGGGCCGACCTCGCGGATCAGCACGCCCCGGTCCAGCAGACCCTGCCAGACCGCGTGCCGGTCCTCGCCGACCTGGAACAGCACGAAGTTCGCGTCGGACTCCGCGACGCGCAGCCCGCGGTCGCGCAGGTCGAGCACGAGCTGGTCCCGCTCGGCCCGCAGCGAGCCGACCTGGGCCATGAGCTCCGGCGCGTGCCGCAGCGCCGCGCGGGCCGTCGCCTGGGTCACCGCGGACAGGTGGTACGGCAGCCGGACCACGCGCAGCGCGTCGACCAGCTCGCGCGACGCGGCGAGGTAGCCGACCCGGGCGCCGGCCAGGCCGAAGGCCTTCGACATCGTGCGGCTGACCGCCAGGTGCGGGTGGTCCGCGAGCAGGGTGAGCGCGGACTCGACGCCCTCCCGGCGGAACTCGCCGTACGCCTCGTCGACGACGACCACGCAGCCGCCCGGCACCTCGGCCGCGGCCGCGAGCACCGCGCGGACGGTGTCGAGCTCCAGCGCGGTGCCGGTCGGGTTGTTCGGGCTGGTGAGCAGGACGACGGACGGTGTCTCGCGGGCGATCAGCGCGCGGGCCTCGGCCGGGTCGACGTCGAACTGCTCGGTGCGCCGACCCGCGACCCACCGCGTGTGCGTGTCGCGCGCGTACTCCGGGTACATCGAGTACGTCGGCGCGAACGACAGCGCCGTGCGGCCCGGGCCGCCGAACGCCTGCAGCAGGTGCAGCATGACCTCGTTCGACCCGTTGGCCGCCCACACCTGCTCCGGCGCGACGCGCACGCCCGACTCGACGGCCAGGTAGTCGGCGAGGTCGGCGCGCAGGCCGAGGAACTCGCGGTCCGGGTACCGGTTGAGCCCGTGGGCGGCCTCGGCGACGGCGGCGGCGATGTCGGCGACCACCTCGGCCGACGGCGGGTACGGGTTCTCGTTGACGTTGAGCAGCACCGGCACGTCGAGCTGCGGGGCACCGTAGGGCACCTCGCCGGCCAGCTCGGGGCGCACCGGCAGCACGGGCCGCGCGGCCTGGGGGGCGGTGTCGGGTGCGGTCACCGGGCGATCGTATCCGCGCTCCGGCCGCGGGACGGCGGCCGTCCACAGGCGGCCGCCCCGCGCGGGCGCAGCGGCGGGCCCTAGCGGCCGACGCGCGGGCGGTCCCGGCGGGCGGCCCGCGCCCGTCCCGCCGCCCAGGCGCTGACCGGCGGCGCCGTCACCGTGAAGACCAGCGCCAGCGCGGCCACGCCGAGCAGCGCACCGCGCAGGTCGGTCCGCTCGGCCAGCAGCCCGACGTAGGCCGGGCCGAGCAGGAAGCCCAGGTACGCGGTCGCGGCGACGGCGGAGGTGGCCCTGCCGTGCTGCGCCGGGTCGGCGCCCCGCAGACTGCGGCTGAGCAGCGTCGGGAACAGCGTCGCGGTGCCGAGCGCCGCGAGGACCAGTCCGACCAGCGCGACGACGACCGACGGCGCGGTGGCCAGCACCGCGGTGCCCGCGGTCGCCAGCGCCCCGCCGCCGACCAGCATCGCGGTCGGGTGGCTGCGCGACAGCGGCGCCAGGCTCAGGCGCGCCAGCGCGGCGGTGGCGGCGAACGTCGCCGGGGCCGCGGCGGCGAGCTGGGGCGACGCGCCGAACACGTCCGTGAGCAGCACCACCCCCCAGCTCTGGTGCGCGTTCTCGACGGCGTAGGCCAGCGCGGCGACCAGCCCGACGACGAGCAGCGGCGCGGCCGGGCCGACCCGGCGGAGCAGGCCCGCGAGCCGGCGCCGGTCGGGTCGCTCCGTCGACGGAGGTGCGCCCGCCGCCTCCCGGCCTGCGCCGTCCCGGTCGCCCGGGACCCGGAGCGCCGCGGCGGTCCGCCAGGTGACCGCCGCCAGGACGAGCATCACCGCCGCGACCACGACGAAGGCCGCGGGCAGCGGCAGACCCGCGCCCAGCAGGGCGCCGGTGGCCAGGCTGGCCGCGACCACGCCCACCGAGAACAGCCCGTGGGACCGGGTCAGGAGCGGCTGCGCCGTGACGTGCTCGGCGCGCCCGGCCAGCGTGTTCACGGCCACGTCCGCGGCGCCCGAGGCCGCGCCGACCACGAGCATCCCGACGACCAGCCGCGCCATGCCGTCGGCCCCCGCGGTGATGAGCAGCCCGGCCCCGGCCAGCGCCGCCAGCAGCCACGCCGCCACCCGGAGCCCGTAGCGGTCCACGGCGCGCCCGGTGACGGCCATCGCCGGCAGCGCGCCCAGGCCGACGAAGAGCAGCGCGGTACCCAGCCGACCCTCGTCGACCCCCGCCTGGGTGCGCAGCGCCGGCAGCGCAGCCCCCAGGCGCCCCAGAAGAACCCGAAGGCGGCGAACGCCGCATACGGCGCCAGGGCTGCGCGCTCGGGGCTCCGCGGGGTACGGGGCGCGGCGGTGGCACCCTCTCGTTTCATGATCGTAACGTTACACAGATAGGCTGCGGGTGTGTCCACCCCCGCAGCACGGCGCCCCACGCTCAAGGACGTCGCCCGCCACGCGGGCGTCGCGCCGATGACCGTCTCGTACGCGTTCACCCGGCCTGACCGGGTCGCCGACGCCACCCGGGTCCGGGTGCTCGCGGCCGCGGCCGAGCTGGGCTACCGCCCCAGCAGCACCGCCCGCGCCCTGCGCTCGGGACGCGCCCAGCAGCTGGGCGTGGTGGTCGGCGAGCACCTGTCCTACCTGTTCGACGACCCCCAGGCGGCACGGTTCCTCGCCGGCGTCACCGACGTCTGCGTCGAGGAGGACCTCGGCGTGGTGCTGATCCCCACCCGCGGGGACGCGTCGGACGTCGACCGGGTGCTGTCGGCGGCGGTGGACGGGTACGTCCTGTGGACCACCGCGGCGGACGACCCGGTGCTCGCCGCGGTCGCGGGCAGCGGGCGGCCCGCCGCCATCCAGGGCGGCCCCGCCCACCCGGGGCTGGTGCGCATCGGGCCCGACGACCGCGCGGCGGCCGCCGCAGTCGGGACGGCGGCGATCCGTGCGGCGTCCCCCGGGGCCCCCGTCGTCGTCGTCAGCTTCCCGCTGGACCGCCGCCGGACGGGAGGTGTCCTCCGCGGCCGCGACCTGCCCGCGGACCTGACGGACCCCGCGGCGGTCCCGTTCCCCGTCACCGGGGCCCGGCTCGCCGGGTACCGCGACGCGCTGACCGCGGCCGGCCACGACTGGGACGACGTCCGGGTCGCCGTGGTCGAGCGCAACCAGCGCGCCCGGGGTGCGGAGGCCGCCGCGGCGCTGCTCGAGCCGCTCGGCCCCGGCCCCGCCGTGCTGCTCGCGATGAGCGACGAGCTGGCGCTGGGGGCGCGCACGGCGACGGACCGCGCGGTGCGGGAGGCGACGCTCGCCGGGTGGGACGGCTCGCGCGAGGCCGCCGGAGCGGGCATCTGGTCGGTGGCCGCCCCGCTGCGCGAGCAGGGCCGGGCGTGCGCGCGGGCGGCCCTCGCGGCCGGGCCCGGCGAGGACGCGGTGCCGTGGTCCGTGGTCCCGCCCGTGGCCGTCGGGTGAGCGGCACCGTGTCGGGGGCGGTGGCTAGGGTCGGGGGCGATGACTGACGTGGACCAGAACGCACCGACCGGACCCGACGCGGCCGAGCGCGCCGCCCTGCGCGAGGAGGCCGAGGCCGTGCTGCGCCGGCTCGTGGGCCGGGAGGACGCGCGGCTCCGGGACGACCAGTGGCGGGCGATCGACGCGCTCGTGAGCGACCACCGGCGCGCGCTCGTCGTGCAGCGCACCGGGTGGGGCAAGTCGGCGGTGTACTTCGTCGCGACCGCCCTGCTGCGGGCGCGCGGCGCCGGGCCGACCGTGCTGGTGTCCCCGCTGCTCGCGCTCATGCGCAACCAGGTGGCGTCCGCGCAGCGCGCCGGCGTGAAGGCCGCGACCCTGAACTCGGCGAACGTCACCGAGTGGGACGACGTGCACGCGCAGATCGCCGCGGGCGACGTCGACGTGCTGCTCGTCTCGCCCGAGCGGCTGACCCACCCGCAGTTTCGCGACGAGGTGCTGCCCCGGCTGGCGGCCGACGCCGGCCTGGTCGTCATCGACGAGGCGCACTGCATCTCGGACTGGGGTCACGACTTCCGCCCGGACTACCGGCGCATCCGCACCCTGCTGGGCGAGCTGCCCGACGGCATCCCGGTGCTGGCCACCACCGCGACCGCGAACGCCCGGGTGACCGCCGACGTGGCCGAGCAGCTGGGCACCGCGGTGCGGGACGACGTCCTGGTGCTGCGCGGCCCGCTCGACCGGTCCAGCCTCGACCTGTCCGTGGTCCGGCTGCCCGACACCGCGGCGCAGCTCGCGTGGCTGGCGCAGAACCTGCCTGCGTTCGAGGGCTCCGGGATCGTCTACTGCCTGACCATCGCCGCCGCGCAGCAGGTCACCGAGCACCTGCGCGCCGCCGGGCTCGACGTCCGGACGTACACCGGCCAGACCGACCCGGCCGAGCGCGAGGTCGCGGAGGCCGACCTGCTCGCGAACCGCGTGAAGGCGCTGGTGGCCACCTCCGCGCTCGGCATGGGCTTCGACAAGCCCGACCTCGGCTACGTGATCCACGTGGGCGCGCCGTCCTCCCCCATCGCCTACTACCAGCAGGTCGGCCGCGCCGGCCGTGCCGCCGAGGCGGTCGGCGGCCGCGCGACCGCCGTGCTGCTGCCCGGCCGCGAGGACCGCGCGATCTGGGAGTGGTTCGCCTCGACGGCGTTCCCGCCGGAGGACGACGTGCGCGCCGCGCTCCGGGCGCTGCGGGAGGGCGGCACGCTGTCGACCGCCGCCCTGGAGACGCACGTGTCGCTGCGCCGGTCCCGGCTCGAGCAGATGCTCAAGGTGCTCGACGTCGACGGCGCCGTGCGCCGGGTGCGCGGCGGCTGGGAGGGCACCGGCGAGCCGTGGTCCTACGACGCCGAGCGCTACGACCGGGTGACCGCGACCCGCAAGGCCGAGCAGCAGCTCATGGTCGACTACGTCACCACCGAGGGCTGCCGGATGGCGCACCTGCGCCGGGCGCTGGACGACCCGGAGCTCGCCGGTCCCGCCGGCGAGGCCTGGCGGTGCGGGCGGTGCGACCGGTGCACGGGCACCGCCGTCGGCGTCGCGCCCGACGCCGAGCACGTCGCGGGCGCCCAGGCGCTGCTGACCACGGCCGGCGTCGCGGTCGACCCGCGACGGCAGTGGCCCACCGGCATGGCGACGCTCGGCCTCGACCTGCGCGGACGCATCCCGGCGGAGGAGAACGCCGAGCCCGGCCGCGCCGTCGCCCGGCTCGAC
>NZ_DASQCJ010000122.1:0-23449 GCF_035634735.1 Cellulomonas sp. | reverse complement strand
GCTGGCCCTGACGAATGCGGCCGGGAGTGGTGCGATCCGGCCCCCGATGCGGCAGAGTGCACCGCAGGCCGCCGGTGGGGCGGCCGCGGCGACCGGCGCCGTGGCCGGCGCTCCGGTGGCGGCGCGCGAGATGCTCAGTATGCTGAGCATCCACTCGAGCCCTGGGGAGGACGCGTGCGCAGTGCCCGCACCCGAGCGGAGGGGGTCGGCGGTCTGGTCGCCGACGCCCCGGCGCGCGCCCGCGCGAGCCGCGGCCCGCACGCGAGCGCCCCGGTCCCGGACGCGCCCGGCCTCGCCGCCCGGGTCGAGGACGGCGTCGCGGCGGTCCGGCTGCTGCTGGTCGACGACGCCGCCGCCCGGCGCGCCCGGGCGCGCGAGCTGGCCGCCGAGCACGCCGCCCTGTGGCGCGCGGTCGGCGAGCAGATCGGCGGCGGCCGGCTCATGCGGCCGCGCCTGACCCTGGCCGCGTACCTCGGCCTGGGCGGGGCGGACCTCGCGGCCGTCGCCCCGGTCGCCGCGGCGCAGGAGGTCCTGCACACCGCGATGCTCGTGCACGACGACGTCCTCGACCACGACGACACCCGCCGGGGCCGCCCCAACGTCACGGGCACGGTCCGCCGCCGGCTCGCGGCCCGTGGCGTCGCGGGCCCCGCGGCCGACGACCCGGTGCTCGCCGCCGGCCTGCTGGGCGGGGACGTCGCCATCGCGGCCGCGTTCGACCTGGTCGCGTCGGCGCCCGTCCCGCCGGCGACGGCGCTGCGGGTCGTCCGGTCGCTGGCGCGCGCGGTCGACACGACCGTCGCCGGCGAGCTGCTCGACGTCACCGGTGCGCTGCACGGTCCGACGTCGGTCGACGCCCTGCGCGTCGCCGAGCTCAAGACCTCCGTGTACTCGTGCTGCACGCCGCTGGCCGCCGGTGCGGTGCTGGCCGGCGCCGACGACCGGGTGCTGGGCGTGCTCGACCGGTTCGGCACCGCGTTCGGCGTGGCGTTCCAGCTGCTCGACGACGAGCTCGGCGTGTTCGGCGACCCCGGCGCCACCGGCAAGTCGGTGCTGTCCGACCTGCGCGAGGGCAAGCGGACCGAGCTGCTGCGGCTCGCCTACCTGCGCGCGGACGACGCGCAGCGGGCGGTCCTGGACGCCCTGGTCGGCCGGCCCGACCTCACCGAGGCGGACGCCGCCCGGGTGCGGGGCGTCATCGAGGCGTCCGGGGCGCTCGCGGAGGCCCGGCTGGTCCGGGCCGACGCGGTGCGGACCGCGCGCACGACCGCGGCCGAGGGCCTGCCCGAGCCGCTCGCCGGCTACCTGGTCGACCTGGTCGACGCCACCGCCGGGGTGGCCGGGTGACCGCGACCCGGATCCCCGTCCGGGCCGCGTCGGCCGCGCTGTACGACCGCACCGCCGCCCGGGCGAGCCGCGCCGTGCTCGCCGGCTACTCGACGTCCTTCGGGCTCGGCACCCGGCTGCTCGGCCCGCGCGCCCGCCGGGACATCGAGGCGGTGTACGCGCTGGTCCGGATCGCCGACGAGGTGGTGGACACCCGCGGCGGCGCCGACGCGGGGGCGCTGCTCGACGAGCTCGAGGCGCAGACCGCCCGGGCCATGGCGTCGGGGTACTCGACCAACCTCGTCGTGCACGCGTTCGCGCGCACCGCCCGTCGCACCGGGATCGGCGCGGCCGAGGTCGACCCGTTCTTCGCGTCGATGCGCGCCGACCTCACGGTGACCGTGCACGACCGCGAGTCGTACACCCGGTACGTCTACGGCTCGGCCGAGGTGGTCGGGCTGATGTGCCTGCAGGTGTTCCTCAACGCCGACCGCGCGCCGGGCGAGCCGGTGCGCCGGCCGGACGCCCCCACGGTCGACGGCGCGCGGGCGCTCGGCGCCGCGTTCCAGAAGATCAACTTCCTGCGCGATCTCGGCGCCGACTCCGGCGAGCTCGGCCGCTGCTACTTCCCCGGCGTCGGGCCCGAGGGCCCGACCGACGGGCAGCTCGCCGCGATCCTGGACGAGATCGGCGCCGACCTGGCCCGGGCCCGCGCGGCGCTGCCGCGGCTGCCCCGGCGGGCGCGGGCGGCGGTGTCCGCGACGCTGGCGCTGTACGACACGCTGCTCGCCGACCTGGCGGCGACGCCGCCGGAGCGGGTGCTCGCGACGCGGGTCCGGGTGAGCACGCCGCGCAAGGTGGCGGTGCTCGCGCGGACGCTGGCGGGCGAGGCGGCGGACGCGGCGCGGTCGCGCTCCGCGGGCGGGGCCGGTCGCGCGGGCGGCCGGGACGGACGAGACGACGGAGGTGCTGCGTGACGGGTCGGGTGGTCGTGGTCGGCGGCGGGATCGGCGGCCTCGCGACCGCGGCCCTGCTCGCGCGGGGCGGCGCGGACGTCACGCTGCTGGAGCGGCACGACCGCGTCGGCGGCCGCACCGGCACCTGGGAGCAGGACGGGTTCCGGTTCGACACCGGGCCGTCCTGGTACTTCATGCCGGAGGTGTTCGACCACTTCTTCGCGCTGCTCGGCGAGCGGGTCGAGGACCACGTGGACCTCGTGCGGCTCGACCCGGCCTACCGGCTGTTCCCGGAGCCCGACCCGGCCGCCGGGCCCGGCGCGCCGTCGGAGCCGTTCGACGTCGTCGGCGACCCCGAGGCGAACTGGGCGACCTTCGAGGCGATGGAGCCCGGCGCGGGCGAGGCGTTCCGCCGGTACACGGCGGAGTCGACCGACGCGTACCGGACCGCGCTCGACCACTTCCTCTACACGACGTTCGAGCGGCCGGACCGGGCGATCACCGCCGACGTGGCGCGGCGCTCCGGCACGCTGGCCTCGCTGCTGACCCGGTCGCTGGCCGACAAGGTCGCGGCGACCACCGACCACCCGGTGCTCCGCCAGGTGCTGGGCTACCACGCGGTGTTCCTCGGCTCCTCGCCGTACCGGGTGCCCGCGCTGTACTCCCTGATGAGCCACCTCGACCTGGTCGACGGCGTCCGGTTCCCGCGCGGGGGCATGTACACCCTCATCGAGGCGATCGAGCGGCTGGCCGTCAAGGAGGGCGTGACGATCCGGACCGGCGCCGACGTCGTGGCGGTCGAGGTCGACGGCGCGGCCCGCTCGGCCCGGCACCCGCGGCGCACCGGCGTCGCCCGGGGCGTGCGCCTGGCGTCGGGCGAGGTCGTGCCCGCGGACGTCGTGGTGTCCGGCGCCGACCTGTTCCACACCGAGACCGCCCTGCTCGCGCCCGAGCACCGCACGCTGCCCGAGCCGTGGTGGCAGGACCGGGGCCCCGGCATCTCCGCGCTGCTCGTCATGGCCGGCGTGCGCGGGGAGCTGCCCGAGCTCGCGCACCACTCGCTGTTCTTCACGCGGGACTGGCCGGGGAACTTCGACGCGATCCTCGGCGAGGGCCGCTCGTCCCGGCCGGAGGACCTGCGCGTCCCGGACGCGGCCTCGCTGTACGTCTCGCGCACCACGGCCACGGACCCGTCCGCCGCGCCGGCGGGCCACGAGAACCTGTTCGTGCTCGTGCCGTTCCCGGCGGACGCGTCGATCGGCGCCGGGCCGGCCGGGGCGGCGGAGCTCGACTCCTACGCCGACCGGTACCTCGACCAGGTCGCGCGCTGGGCCGGCGTGCCGGACCTGCGCTCCCGGGTCGTCACCCGCCGGGTCGTCGGGCCGGCGGACTTCGCCCGCGACTTCTCCGCCTGGCGCGGGACCGCGCTCGGCATGGAGCACACGCTCCGGCAGAGCGCGATGTTCCGGCCCGGCGACCGGTCGCCGCGCGTGCCCAACCTGCTGCACGTCGGCGGCGGGACCGTGCCGGGTGTGGGCCTGCCGATGTGCCTGATCAGCGCCGAGCTGGTCGCCAAGCGGCTGCTCGGCGAGACCTCGCCGAGCCCGCTCCCGGCGCCGCTGCGCAGCGGCTACCTCGACGCCGCCCGCCGGCGCGGGGCGTGGACCGAGGCCGTGCCGGCGGGGGCGCGGTGATCCGGTTCGCCTACCTCGGCGCGCTGCTGCTCGCGCTGGGGGGCCTCGCCCTGATCGACCGCCGGTGGCGCCTCGCGTTCTGGGCCGCCCCGCGGCGCGCGGCGCTCTGCGTCGGGATCGGCGTCGTCGGCTTCCTGCTCTGGGACGTCGCCGGCCTGCTGCTCGGGATCTTCGCGCGCGGCGAGAGCCCGCACATGACCGGCCTGCTGCTCGCGCCGGACCTCCCGGTCGAGGAGGCGGTGTTCCTCACGCTGCTCTGCTACAACGCGCTGCTCGCGTGGCGGGGGATCGACCGGGCGCTGGCGGGGCGGCGCGCCCGGGCCGCGGGACCGGCCGGCGCCGCGGGGGAGGCGGCCCGGTGACCAACATCGTGCTGAACGTGATCGTCCTGGCCGCGGTCGTCGCGGTGTCCTGGCGGGTGCTGCGGCGGATGCGGCTGGGGCCCGTCGCCGGCGCGGCGCTCGTGCTGTGCGTGCTGACCATGGTGTTCGACACCCTGATGATCGCCGCCGACCTGTACGTCTTCGACCCCGAGAAGATCCTCGGCGTCTACCTGTGGGGGGCTCCGCTGGAGGACTTCTTCTACGCCGTCGTGGCCGCGCTGGCGATGCCGGTGCTGTGGACGGTGCTCGAGCGGCGGTCCGCGGCGCGCGCGTCGGCGGGCGGGTCCGCGGGGGACGCCCGGGGGGACGCCGCGTGAGGCAGGTGCTCGCGGCCTCGCGGCCGTTCTCGTGGATCAACACCGCCTACCCGTTCGCCGCCGGCTACCTGCTGGCGACCGAGGGCCGGGTCGACCTCACCTTCGTGATCGGGACGCTGTTCTTCCTGATCCCGTACAACCTGCTCATGTACGGCGTGAACGACGTGTTCGACTACGCCTCCGACCTGCAGAACCCCCGCAAGGGCGGCATCGAGGGGGCGCTCGCCGACCCCGCCGTCGCGCGGGTCGTGCACCGGCGGATCCTGTGGGCGAGCGCGCTGTCCGTGCTGCCGTTCCTGGTCTACCTGCTGGCGGTGGGTTCGCTCGCGGCGGGCCTGACGCTGCTGCTGGTCGTGTTCCTGGTCGTCGCGTACTCGGCCCCGGTGCTGCGGTTCAAGGAGCGCCCGGTCCTCGACTCGGCGACGTCGGCCATGCACTTCGTCGGCCCGCTGCTCTACGCGCTGGTGCTGGTCGGCGCCGACCTCGGGTCGCGCTCGGTCTGGCCGGTGCTGGTGGCGTTCGTGCTGTGGGGCATGGCCTCGCACGCGTTCGGCGCCGTGCAGGACGTGCGGGCCGACCGCGAGGGCGGGATCGGCTCGGTCGCGACCGTGCTCGGCGCGCACGCCACCGTGGTGCTCGCGACCGTCGCGTACGTGCTGGCCGCCGCCGTGCTGCTCGTGCTGCCCTGGCCGGGGTGGCTCGCGGCGGTGCTGCCGCTCGTCTACGCCGCGAGCACGGCGCGGTTCTGGTCGGTGCGCGACGAGGACTGCGAGCGGGCCAACGCGGGGTGGCGGACGTTCCTCTGGCTGAACCTGGTCGTCGGGTTCCTGGTGACGATGCTGCTGATCGCGATCGCGCTGACCACGTGAAACCCGCCCGCGGGCCGGGCCCCTGGCGGTAACCTCGCGACGGCAGACGACGAGCCGGGGGAGGACCGCGTGCGAGGGAGCGCAGGGGCGTGGCGACTCGCGCTCGTGGCCGCGCTCACGGTCGGCGCGACCGCGGGCTGCGCGGCCGGGGACGGCGTCGGCACCGCGTCGGTCGGCGGCGCCGGCACGGCCGGGACGCTCGCGCCCGCTAGCCCGTCGCCCGCGCCGGTGACGCCGTCGCCCGCGGCCCCGTCGCCGGAGCCGACCTACGCCCTGTGCGCGGAGTTCCCGGCCACCGGGCCGCTGCCGGGCGACGGCGAGGGCTGGTGGAACGGGGCGCCCGCGCGGCCGGACGGGTCGGTCGTGCGGGACCCGGCCGAGTGGCCGCCGCAGGTGCGCGAGCACCCGCGCGTGGCCACGGTCGAGGTGGACACCGCCCGGGTGATCTCGCTGTACGACCGGACGACCTGCCGGCAGGACCGGACGGGCTACGTCCCGCCCGCCCCGGGGCCCGACTGGCCGCCCGGGGGCGTCGTCGTGCTCGACGCCGACACCGGGGAGCTGCTCGGCGCCCGCCCGGCATCCGGGGGCGGCTGAGCGTCAGCCCGCCAGCGGCTCGTCCAGCTCCGGGAGCGGGGCGTCCGCCTCGAAGGCCGGCGCGTGCAGCAGCGTCACGGTCGCCCAGCCGCGCAGCAGCATGCCCGCGTCGGTGTCCGGCTCGCGGGACACCCAGTGCTCCGAGTACGTGAGCATGAGGTTCCCGTGCTCGACCTCGTGCACCCGCGCCTGCACGGCGCCGAACGCGGCCAGCGGTGCCCGGCGCAGCCCGCGGACCTCGGCGAGCGGCCGGTCCGGGACGTTGAGGTTGACCACCCGGTCGGGCTGCTGCGGCTGGTCGACCATCCACCGGAGCACGTGCGCGGTGTAGGCCTCGGCGGTCGCCCAGTGCTGCGGCCGGGCGTCGGTGAGCGACACCGCCAGCCCGCGGATGCCGTGCGTGGCCGCCGACAGCGCCGCGCCGACGGTGCCCGAGTGCAGCACGGCGTGCCCGGTGTTGGCCCCGCGGTTCACGCCCGACAGCACCAGGTCCGGCTTCGGCCCGAACCCGCCGTGCGCCGCGACGAACGCGATCAGCGCCGGCGCCGCCCGCACCGCGTACGAGTCCACGCCGTCGGGCAGGCCGGGGGCGTCCGTGCGGTCGACGACCAGCCGGCCGTCGTGCTCCGCGCCGAGCAGCGACGCGCTCGCCCCGGACGAGTCCCGCGCGGGCGCCGCGACCACCACCTCGTCCGCGCCGGCGTCGAGCGCAGCCCGGGCCAGCACGGCCAGCCCCTCGGACTCGATCCCGTCGTCGTTCGTCACCAGGACGCGCATCCTCGCTCCTCCTCGTTCCCGGCCGCGCGCCGGGGTCGTCGGTCGTCCGTCGTCCGGCCGGCGGTCAGCCGACCTCCCGCACCACGATCTGCTCGGCGAACCGCTCGATCTGCTCGCGGTGCCCGGTGCCCAGCCCGCGGCGCGTCACGTTCAGAGCGCCGGCCGCGGCGCCCAGCCGCGCCGCCTCGGTCAGCCGCAGCCCGCGCCCGACACCGACGGCCATGCCCGCGGTCATCGAGTCGCCGGCCCCGCGGTGGTCGACCGTGGTCACCGACGGCGCCACCACCTCCGAGACGCCGGACGCGGTGACCAGCAGGGCCGGGTCCGCGGCGCGGGACACCACCATCGCGCCGACCTGCCCGGGGGCCTCGGCGTCGACGTCGATCGGGTCGTCCGGGAACTCGTCCCCGTGGCCCTCGGGCAGGCCCGGCTCGGGGCGCAGCAGCCGCCGGGCCCCCTCGCGCAGCGAGTCCACCGAGCCGTCCTCGGCGAGCCCCGCCTCGAGCAGCTCCTCGTGCGACATCTTGAGCACGTCGACGCCGGCCCTCGCGGCCTCGACCGCCGCCTTCCCGGACAGGTCGGCGACGGTCTTCACGCCCGCCGCCCGCAGGTCCCCGATCAGCCGGCCGAAGAACGACGCCGGCAGCAGCGGCGACGGGTAGGCGCCGGTGATCACGCACACGTCGGCGTCGAGCGCCTCGACGAGGACGGTGCCGTACAGGTCGTCGATCTCGTGCCGGTCGAGCCGGGCCGGCGGCATGAACGCGAGCTCGTTCCGCTCGCCGCCGCGGCGGTCGTGCAGGTAGGCGCCGTTGCCGCCGGCGTACGACACCCGGCGCACCCGCAGGTTCTCGGTCTCGGCGAGGTGGCCGAGCACGGTGCCGGTCTCGCCGCCGAACGGGCCGCACACGACGACCTCCGCGCCGAGCGAGTACGCCATCCGCGCGACCCACAGGCCCTGGCCGCCCGAGTGCACGTGCAGCTCGGGGCTCTCGTCGTCCGAGCCCGTCTCGAGCGTGACCGTGAGGATCGGCGTCGGCGCGAGGACGCACACGCGGGGGTTGCGGCTGCTCGGCACGGGCGTCCTCCTGGGCTCGGGGTCGTCCCGACCCATGCTGACGTGCGTGCACGCCCCCGGCGACCGGAGCCCGCGCCACCCGGGTGGTGCCGGGCGGTGTGCAGGTCGTGCGCAGGGTCCGCGGAGCGGCCGGCCCCGGGTGGTGACCGCGCGGCCGGGCGTGTTCGATGGCTCGCGTGATCCGTGCAGCAACCCCGTCCTCCCTGCCGACCGCGACGACCGAGGAGGCCGTCGACACCGCCCGGGACGTGCTGGTCCCGGTGCTGTGGGTGGCCGGCGCCGTGCTCGTGGCCCTCCTGGTCGCGGTCCTGATCGGCGCCCTCGTCCGCACCGTCGCCAAGAAGTCCGCCCTCGCGGCCGACCTGGCTCGGCGGTCCAAGCGCCCGCTGCGCGCGGTGCTCATCGTCATCGCGGTGTGGGTGGCGCTGGCGATCTCCGTGCCGGACGCCGACTGGGAGAGCTCCTGGATGCGGGCGATCGGGCACGTGCTGCTCATCGCGCTGATCGCCGCGGCGACCTGGCTCGTCGGCACGCTGGCCTTCGTGGTGGAGGACCTCGCGCTGCAGCGCTACCGGGTCGACGTGAAGGACAACCGGCACGCGCGCCGGGTGCGCACCCAGGTCCAGCTGCTCCGGCGGATCACCGTCGCGGTGCTGGTCGTCGTCGGTGTCGCCGCGGTGCTGCTGACCTTCCCGGGCGTCTCCGCGTTCGGCGCGAGCCTGCTGGCGTCCGCCGGCCTGCTGTCCGTCGTCGCCGGTCTCGCGGCGCAGAGCTCGCTGGCGAACGTGTTCGCCGGCCTGCAGATCGCGTTCACCGACGGCATCCGGGTCGACGACGTCGTGATCGTCGAGGACCAGTGGGGCCGGATCGAGGAGATCACCCTCACCTACGTCGTCGTGCACATCTGGGACGACCGCCGGCTGATCCTGCCGTCCACCTACTTCACGCAGACCCCGTTCGAGAACTGGACCCGGCGCGCCGCCGAGCTGCTGGGCACGGTCGAGATCGACGTCGACTGGCAGGTGCCGGTGGACGAGCTGCGCGCCGAGCTGAACCGGCTGCTGGCCGACACCGACCTGTGGGACCACCGGGTCGGCATCCTCCAGGTCACCGACGCGGTCGGCGGCGTGGTCCGGCTGCGGGCGCTGGCGAGCGCCGTCGACGCCCCGACGCTGTTCGACCTGCGCTGCTACCTGCGCGAGGGGCTGGTGTCCTACCTGCAGCGGAACGCCCCGCAGGGCCTGCCGCGCACCCGGATCGAGACGACCAGGGGTGCGCCGCTGCCGGTCGTCGAGCCGGCGCCCGCGGAGGCCCGTCGGCCGCGGACCGGCGCGCACGCGATCGTGGAGCCGCCAGCCGAGACCGGGCAGCTCGACGCCCGGCTGTTCACCGGGAGCGTCGAGGCGATGCAGCGCGCCGGGTCGTTCGCCGGCCCGGGGGAGGACGTGATCGCCGAGCGCGAGGAGCACGCCGCGGAGGCCCGGCAGGAGGCGGAGGGCACCGCGGGGCGGTCCTCGGGCGGGCGGAAGGTCGGCGTGGTGCCCGCGCCGGGGACGGACGCGGTGCCGCTGGCGGCAGCGGCGGCCGGGGGCGGTGCCCCGGGGGACGCGGTGCCGGTGGCGCCGGCGTCGGGGGCGGAGACCGGCGCGGCGGCCGCGGGGGCGACGGGGGCCACGGCGTCTGTGGGGACGGTGCCGCCGGCGTCGGTGGCCCCGGGCGCCGCGACGAGCGCCAGCCGGGAGGCGCCGGGCGCCCCGGTCGCGCCGGTGCCGGGCGAGCCCGCCGCGCCTGCCGCGCCGGGCGAGCCGGCCACCCCGGGTGAGCAGGCCGCGCCGGCAGCCCAGGCCGCGCCGGCCGCCCCGGCCGCGCCCGCCGAGCCGGCGCAGGAGTCCGGCACGATGGTCCTGCCCGCGTACGGCGCCGCCCGGCCCGCGACGGGCACGACCGGCGAGACCCAGGTCCAGCCCGCGGTCGGGTCGACCCCCGCCCCCGAGCCCGCGCCGGCCACGCCAGCCGAGCCGGACGAGACCCCCGCGCCCCCGACCCGCCGCTCCGTCCGCAGCGCCCCGATCGACCCGAGGAACCGCCCCACCCGCTGACCTCACCGCACGCCCGCACCCCGCCGAGATGGCAACTCTCGGCTGCACGGACCCGTCCCCGCGCAGCCGAGAGTTGCCATCTCGCCGAGCGGGCAGCTGATGTCCCCTCCCGGCGCCGGGTAGGGACATCGACTGCCCGCTCGGCGGTCCTGGACGCGGGCACGTGCGGGCGTGCAAGGGCGCGCAGGGGGAGGAGGGTGCGGGACGCACGCGCCGCTGTCCAGCGCGCTCCGCGCAGCGGACGGCCGCGGTCTTGCCCAGCGGACGCGCGGTTGCGTCCCGCCGCGGACCCGCCGACGGTGGAAGGGTCCGATGGTCGCGGCGCCCCGGCACCGCGACCGCCACCGGCCACGAGAGGAGCACCTGTGCTCACCCTGACCGAGAACGCCACCACCGCCGTCCGCGACCTCACCACCCGCGCGGGGCTCCCCGACTCGGGCGGTCTGCGCATCGCCGAGTCCCAGCAGCAGCTCGGCTCGTTCGAGCTCGCGCTCGTCCCGGAGGCCGTGCCGGGCGACGACGTCATCGACTCGGACGGCGCGACCGTGTTCGTCTCCCCGGAGACGTCGACGGCGCTCGCGGACCTCACGCTGGACGCCGACCCGTCGGCCACCGGCGCCCCCGGCTTCACCCTGGCGCCGCAGGGCTGACGCCCCGCGCCCCCGGGCAGACGACGAGGGCCCGCGCAGCCGCCTGGTGCGGATGTGCGGGCCCTCGTCGTGCCGGGCGCCCCGAGCGGTCTCCCACCGCCCCGGGGCTCGTGCCCGGCAGACGGTCCGGCGACGGTCTCCCACCGTCGCCGGACCGGGTCACGGCCGGCCGTGCGTCAGGCGCGAGCGCCCTTGCGGCCGGTGAGCGCGCCGTAGATCAGCAGCACGATGATCGAGCCGCCGATGGCGAGCAGCCACGTCTGGATCGAGAAGAAGTCCTCGAGCGGGCGGTCGAACAGCACGCTGCCGAGCCAACCGCCCAGCAGAGCCCCGACGACGCCGAGCAGCAGCGTGATGAACCAGCCACCGGCCTGACGCCCCGGCAGGATCGCCTTCGCGATAGCCCCCGCGATCAGACCCAGCAGCAGGAAAGCGAAGAATCCCATCTGGCACCTCCAACAACTCGTTCGGACGGAGAGAACCGTGACACGGGTGGTCCCGGTCCGCATCCGGAACGCGCCCGCGGCCGCTGGTGAGCGGCTCGCGGGGGCCCCGGCGAGCGCGCGTCAGGACATCTGGCTCATGACGAGGGCGCCCAGGGCGAAGCCGATGATCGTCGCGACGATCGCGACGATCAGCGCGATCTTGCCGAGCCGCTCCTTGCGCACCACGGCGACGATGCCGGTGACGATGCCGGCGATGCCGAACACGATCGGCAGGAACAGGATCGCGATCGCCGACAGGACGAACGTGATGATCGACAGCACCGGCGTGCCGGTGGCGGCCGGGGCGACCGCCCCGTAGCCGGCGGCGCCGGCGGGCGGCGCGGCGGGCGGGGTCGAGGCGGCGGGCTGGTGCGGGTCCTGACCGTACGGGTGCGTCATGGCGTGTCCCCTGTCTCGTTCTCGGCACGGGTGGTGCGCAGTTCCGGCCGCCATCGGGGCGGCACGCCGAAAACTAGGGCGAAAGGGACACGCCCGCCCGTCGAGGCCGCACCGTCACCCGTCCGGGTGGCGGCGCGGCGCGCGGGGTCAGGCGGCGGGCAGCAGCGCGAAGGCGTTGCCCTCGGGGTCGGTGAGGTTGACCCAGCGGGCCGTGCCGCCGACCGCGCCGACGCGGCGCGCGCCGAGGCGGACCAGGCGCTCGGACTCGGACTCGAGGTCGCTGGTGACCAGGTCGAGGTGCAGCGCGTTGCGGACGACGCCGCCGGAGGGCACGCGGTCGAAGACGAGGCGCGGGGCGCCGGTGTGGTCGAGCAGCTCGGCGTGCTCGGGGCTGGCGCCGGGGGCGACGTCCCGGCCGAGCGCGGCGCCCCAGAACCGGGCGACGGCCTGGGCGTCGTAGGCGTCGAACGTCACGCCGTGGAAGGTGCTGGCCATGGGGGCCTCCTGGGGTGGTCGTGGTGCGGGGTTCGCGGGCCGGCGTCGACGGTGCCCGGCTCCCCGCGGGCGGGGAGGTGACCGGGCGTCGGAGGCGGCGTACCCTGGAACGGAGGTGCCTCCGTTTCGCTTGCGACTCTAACCGGAGGGTCCTCCGCATCGCAAGAGCAATCCCGAGGAGACGTGCCGTGACCACCCCGTCCGCCCCCGCCGAGCGGTCCGCCGAGCGCCCGCTGCGCGCCGACGCCGCCCGCAACCGCGCCCGGCTGCTGGCGTGCGCCGCCACCGCGCTGGCCGCCGACGGGGACGCCCCGCTGGAGTCGATCGCCCAGCAGGCCGGCGTCGGGATCGGCACGCTGTACCGGCACTTCCCGGAGCGCAGCGCGCTGGTCGAGGCGGCCTACCGCCAGGAGGTGAGCGCGCTCTGCGACGCGGCGCCGGCGCTGCTCGGCGACGACCGCCCGGCGGTCGAGGCGCTGCGCGAGTGGATGGGCCGGTTCGTCCGGTACGCCGCCACGAAGCGGGGGATGGGCGCGGCGCTGCGCACGGCGGTCGGCTCGGACTCGTCGCTGTTCGCCGAGACGAAGGCCGGGATCATCGCCGCGATCGACGAGCTGCTCGCGGCCGGTCGCGCGGACGGCTCCGTGCGCCCGGACGTCGACGGCGAGCAGGTGATGCTCGCGATGGGCGGCGTGTGGAACGTGCCCGACTCCGACCGGTGGGCCGAGCGCGTGCGCGGGCTGCTCGACCTGGTCGTGGACGGGCTGCGGTACGGCGCGGGCGACGCCCGCCCCTGAGCCCGAAGGGCCCGGGGCGGGCGCCGGCGCGCGGCCGGTCGGCCCGGCCAGGTCAGGCGCGGGTCAGGTACGCGCCGATCCGGTCGAACGCGCCCTCCCAGGCGTGCTCGGCGAAGAAGTCCCGGATCTCCGGCGTCGGGAAGCCGCTCTGCACGACGCTCATCAGCGTGCCGCCGTCGACCGCCTCGAACGTGACGACCACGCGGGTGGCCATCGTCGCGCCGTCCGGGCTGCTGCCGACCGAGTCGGTGACCAGCCGGTGCGGGCGGTCGATCTCCAGGAACGTCTGGGTCTCGCGGAACAGCTCGTCGCGGCTCGGGCCCCAGACCGCGGTCTGCTGCCCGCCGACCCGCAGGTCGACCTCGATCTCGACGATCCCGGGCTCGGTGTCGAGGATCGCGAACCAGGCGCGCTGCTTCTCCGCGTCGGTGTAGGCGTCGAAGACCTCGTCCGGGGTGGCGGGCAGGACGCGCTGGGCGCGCAGCTCGAGGTCGGTGGCGTCGGTGGTCATGGCGTGGGTCCTTCCGGTCGCGTCCGGCGGGCGGCCTCGTCGGCGCGCCCGCGCTGCAGGGTGAAGAAGGCCTCGAGCCCGTCCAGCCGGCGCTCCCAGAGCCGCTGGTAGAACCCGATCCAGGACATCGCGTCGTCCAGGCGCTCCGCCCCGAGGCGGCACTGCCGGGCGCGCCCGACCTTCTCGGTGACGACCAGGCCCGCGTCCTCGAGCACCCGCACGTGCTTCGTCATGCCGGTGAGGGTGATGCCGTACGGCTCGGCGAGCTGCCCGATCGTGGCGGGGCCGTCGCCGAGGCGCACGAGGACGTCGCGCCGGGTCGCGTCGGACAGGGCGGCGAACACCTCGTCCAGGCGCTGTTGCTGAACCATGCGGTTCACCATAACGCTGAACCGATCGGTGCACAATGGGCGGCGCGGCTCACCCGGCGCGGGCGCGGCGGTACGACGGCAGGCGCAGGCGGGCGGCCCACACCGGGACCCGGAGGTCGCCGGGGACGTGCCGCACCGGGTCGAACCGCAGCCCCGGGTCGTCCCGGTCGTCCGGGCGCGCCGGGCACACCAGCCGGCCGAGCCGGTGCCAGCGGCCGCCCGGACGCGCGGACAGCAGCAGCAGGTCGATCCCGCCGTCCCGCGGTGCGCCGGGCGTCGGCACGGCGGCGACGAGCAGCGCCCGCCCGCCGGCGTCCACGAACGGCATGAGCGTCCCGTGCGGGCCGGCCAGCGGCCGCCGCCGCGGCACGAGCGCGAACCGGGTCAGCCGGCCGAGGCCCGTGCCGGACAGCAGGAGGTCGTGCGTCCGGCCGCCGCCCCCCCACCGCACGGCCACGCCGAACACGTCGGGCAGCGGGGCGGGCAGCCCGGCGGCGCGGGACACCCGCGCCACCGCCGGGACCACCAGAGGTGCGCCGAGCTCGCGGGCGCCCGGGGCGTCGGCGTCGTCGACCAGCAGGGTGCCGTGCCGCACCACGCCGCGCGGGTGCAGCGGCCGGGGCGACGGCCGGACGCGGTCCACGGCGCCGACGAGCGCGGCCAGGACCGCGCCGGCGGCGTCGGCCACCGGCACGGTCCGGGCGGGGTGCGGTGCCCCGTGCGCGCGGGTCAGGCGCGCACCGTCGTCGAGGTGGTGCGGTCGCGGTCGCGGCGCGGCCACAGGGCGATGGCGAGGCCCGCCAGCGCCGACACGAGGTGCAGGCCGTTGTCCGCGCCGTTGATGTTGAGGACGTTCGCATCCGGGTTGTTCGCGACCACCAGGCCGTACACGAACGTCGCGCCGTAGCCGACGAACAGCAGCCAGCCGTAGGTCCGGGCGCGGCTCGCGGTGGACCACAGCGCGATGCCGAGCAGGCCGATCACGATGTGCACGATGTTGTGCAGCGGGTTGATCGCGAACCCGACGAGCGTCTGCGAGTGGTCGTGCTCGGTGAACCCGTCGAAGCCGGTGACGAGGAACCCGGCGAGGCCGACCACCAGGTAGACGATCCCGATGACGAGCGCGAGGTACTGGTGCGGCTGGCGGGCGGTGGTCGTGCCGGCCGGGCGTGCTGCGGGGGTCGAGGCGGACATGGCGAGTCCCTCCGTCGTGCGCGCCGGCGTGCGGTCGTGCCGCGGGGCCGGTGTCGCGCGGGGGCGGCGCCGGTGCTGGACGCGACGGCCAGCATCCGTCGGCGCCGGCCGGTCCGCACCTCGGGCGGTCCGGGGCGTCCCGCCGTGCGGTCCGGGGCGTCCCGCGGTGCGCGACCCGCGCGCTCCCGCCGTGCGCGACCCGCGCGCTCCCGCCGTGCGCGACCGGGGCGCGGGCGCGATGCTCGGACCCAGGACGCCCCGACCCCCGCCGACGAGGAGACGCCGTGCACGCCGACGAGAGCCCCCTGCTGACCGCGACCCGGCGCCTGGAGCGCGCCACCGCCCTGGACGCGGCGGTCGACCGGGTCCAGCCCGTCGTCCTCCGCGCCCTGCGGACCAGCCCGCGGCTGGCGTCCCTGCTGCACGGCCGCCCGCTCGGGCACGCCGCGCACCCGCTCCTCACGGACGCGCCCATCGGGTTCTGGGTGAGCGCGACGGTGCTCGACCTGACCCCGGGCGGCGGGGACGGGCGCCGCCGCGCCGCCGACCGGCTGCTCGGCCTCGGCATCCTGTCGGCCGTGCCCGCGGCGGTCACCGGCCTCGCCGACTGGGCCGTCTCGGACCGGCGGACCCTGCGCGTCGGGACGGTGCACGGGTTCCTCAACAACGTCGCGCTCGGGCTGTACGGCACGTCGTGGCTGCTCCGCCGCCGCGGGCGCCGCGGGCTGGGCGTCGCGGTCGCCCTGGGCGCGGGCGGCGTGCTCGGCGCGAGCGGCTACCTCGGCGGGCACATGGCGTCCCGGCTCGGCTCCCCGCCCACGTCGGCGTCGGGCCCGGCGGAGCCGGAGGGTCGCGAGGGCACGGCGGCCGACGCGACGGCGTGACGGCGTGACGGCGTGACGGATCGGCGCGCGGCCCTCGTGCTGCTGCTGCGCGGCCCGGGCGGCGCGGTGCGCGTGCTCGGCGCCGCGAGCGTGGTCGCCGCGGCCGTCGTCGAGGGGCCGGTGGGGGCCGCGCTGATGCTCCTCGTGCTGGCGGGCCTCGTGGTCCCCCCGAGCGTCGCGGTGGACCCGCGGCTCGACGCGGCCTACGGGGTCGGGCTGCTCGCCGCCGGCTGGGCGGGCGCGCTCGACCTCTACCAGCGGATCTCGTGGCTCGACGTGGTCATGCACCTGGTGGTCACGGGCCTGATCGCGGCCGTCGGGCACCTGGTCGTCGCGCGCGCGACCGGCGCCGTCGTCGACCCCGTCGTTCCGGCGGCGCGCCGGGTGCGGGTCGGGTCGGTCGGCGTGACGACGGCGCTCGGGCTCGGGCTCAGCGTGCTGTGGGAGATCGGCGAGTACCTGGGGAACACCTACATCGACGCCTCGATCCACGTCGGGTACCGGGACACGATCGGCGACATGGCGCTCGGCGGGCTGGGCTCGCTGGCCGCGGGGCTCGCGCTGGTGTCCGCGCGGGGCGCGGGGCCGGCGGTGGGGGCCGCCGCCGGGCGGGGCGCCTGACCTGGCAGAGTACGGAGGCGAACGCCCGTCCCCTCGACGAAGCAGGGAACCGATGATCCACCATCTGCGCGCCGGGGGCGTCAGCCTCGTGGTCGACGCCCGGGGCACCGCGGTGCCCGCCGTGCTGCACTGGGGCGCCGACCTCGGGCACCTCGACGACGACGCCCTCGCGGCGCTCGCGGACGCGCTGGCGCCGGCGGTGCCGCCCAGCTCGGTCGACGACCCGCTCCGGCTGTCGCTGCTGCCGACGCTCTCGCAGGGCTGGTCGGGGCAGCAGGCGCTCGCCGTGCAGCGGGCGGGCCGGCTCGACGTCGACCCCACGCTGCTGCACGTCGAGCGGGCCAACGTCGACTGGGACGACGTGCTGCTGGTCGACGTCGGGGACGCGGAGGCGGGCCTCGAGGTACGCACCGAGCTGCGGCTGTCGCCCGAGGGCGTGCTGGCCGTGCGGCACGAGCTGCGCAACGTCGACGGCACCCCGCTCGGCGTCGGGACCCTCGACGTCGTGCTGCCGGTGCCCGACCGGGCGCGGGAGGTGGCCGACCACACCGGGCTGTGGTCGCACGAGCGCCGGCCGCAGCGGCTGACCCCCGGGCACGGCGTCTGGCTGCGCGAGGCGCGGCACGGCCGGCCCGGGCACGACGACGCGTACCTGCTCGCGGCGGGGACGCCGGGGTTCGGCTTCCGGTCCGGCGAGGTGTGGACCGCGCACGTCGCGTGGAGCGGCGACCGCCGCCTGTGGGCCGAGCGCAACCCGCTCGGGCCGTCCGCCGTCGGCGGCGGCGAGCGGCTCGACCCGGGCGAGGTCGTGCTGGGGCCGGGGGAGGTGCTCGCCACGCCGTGGCTCGTGGCCACCTGGTCGGACGAGGGCGTCGACGGCGCGAGCGACCGGCTGCACCGCCGGCACCGGCGCCGCCGGGGCCCGCTGCGGCCGCGCCCGCTCGTGCTCAACACCTGGGAGGCCGTCTACTTCGACCACGACCTGCCCACCCTCGCGCGCCTGGTGGACGCCGCCGCGGCGGCCGGGGTCGAGCGGTTCGTGCTGGACGACGGCTGGTTCCACGGCCGCCGCGACGACCGCACGTCGCTCGGCGACTGGACGGTCGACGCCGACGTCTGGCCCGAGGGGCTGCACCCGCTGGCGACGCTGGTCCGGGACGCGGGCATGGAGCTCGGCCTGTGGGTCGAGCCGGAGATGGTCAGCCCCGACTCGGACCTGGCGCGGGCCCACCCCGAGTGGGTCCTGGGCCGGCCGTCGACCCCGGAGTGGCGGCACCAGCGCGTGCTCGACCTCGCGCAGCCGGGCGCGTGGGCGCACGTGCACGACGCCCTGGCGGCGCTGCTCCGCGAGTACCCGGTCGCGTACCTGAAGTGGGACCACAACCGCGACCTGCTCGGCGGCTCCGCGCACCGGCAGACCGCGGCGCTGTACCGGCTGCTCGACGCGCTGCGGGACGAGTTCCCCGACGTCGAGATCGAGTCCTGCGCCTCCGGCGGCGGGCGGGTCGACCTCGGGATCCTCGACCGGGTGGACCGGTTCTGGCCGTCCGACACCAACGACCCGCTCGACCGGCAGGAGATCCACCGCTGGACCTCGGTGCTGGTCCCGCCGGAGCACCTGGGCGCGCACCTCGGCGACGCCCGCGCGCACACCACCGGGCGGTCGAGCGACCTGGGGTTCCGGTTCGCGACGGCCCTGTTCGGGCACGCCGGGATCGAGTGGGACCTGACCCGGGCGTCCGACGAGGAGCGCGCCGCGGTCGCGACCTGGGCCGCCGCGTACCGGGACCTGCGGGGGCTGCTGCACGCGGGGACCGTCGTCCGGGCGGACGTCGCGGACCCGGCGCTCGCGGTGCACGGGGTGGTCGCGGAGGACCGGTCGGCGGCGGTCGTGGCGCTCGTGGCGCTGTCCGCGCCCGGGACCTCCCGCCCCGCGCCCGCGCGGGTGCCGGGGCTGGACCCGGACCGGTCCTACCGGGTCGAGGTCGTCGACCTGGGCGCCGGGCTGCCGCGGGTGCTCGACGCGGGCGCGCCGGCCTGGTGGACCGCGGCGGCCGGCGGCGGGTCCGTCGTGCTGCCGGGGCGGGCGCTCGCGGAGACCGGGCTGGCGTGGCCGCTGCTCACGCCGCAGCAGGCGGCGGTGCTCCGGCTGACGGCCGCGGGCTGACGGCCGCGGGGTCGGGTCAGGCGGCGTCCGCGAGGGCCGGGGCGCCCGCCCCCCGGCCCGAGCGCGCGTCGTCGTCGGCCGGCGCCCTGCGGAAGATGATCTTGAGGATCGGGAAGAACACCACGAACGACAGCAGCGCGTTGATGATCATCGTGACCACGTCGGCCCCGGCCTCGCCCGTGCTGCCCCACCGCTCGATCATCCACGCGTAGATCGGGGCCTTGTAGAAGCCCTGCAGCCAGGCGGCCGCGAACGTGATCACGACGTAGGCGAACGCGTACCAGGCCGCCGCCCGCCACACGTTCGTGTCCGACTTGAACGTCACGTTCCGCTGCAGGAAGAAGTTGATGATCTGCGCGATCGCCAGCGTGATCTGCACCGCCAGGAAGTACGCGAGCCCGCCGCCGCCCGCGGGGAGCGCACCGGCCGCGTAGTCGAAGACGTAGAACGTGCTGCCGTCGGCGTTCGTGTTCACGCCGAGCACCTGGAACGCCGTGTCGACCAGCGGCGTCAGCCCGAACACCCACTTCAGCACCGGCATCAGCGCGAGCTGCAGGACCGTCATGCCCATGCTGATCGCCGTGAACAGGACGAACTCGGCGACGGCCGGGCGGCCCTCGGCGAAGCGCCGCCAGGCGCGGCGGGTGCGGCTGAACATGCGGGTCCTCCTGCGTCGGCGCGCCCGGACCGTCCCGGGGCCGAGGACAGGAAAGCCGAAGCCCGGGGCCCGCGGCCGTCGTCCGGCACAACCTGTCCGCCCGCGTCCACAGGCTGTCCGGCCCGGCTAGCCTGCCCGTGTGACCGTCCCCTACCTCGACGCCCCGTGGCCGGTCGCCACCGAGCGCCTGACGCTGCGCCCCGCCACCCCGGACGACGCGGCGGCCGTCTGGGCCTACCGCCGGCTCCCCGAGGTCGCCCGGTGGATGACCGCCCTGCCGGCGCACGAGCGGTCCTTCGCCGAGCGGTTCGTCGAGCCCGACCGCCTCGGCCCGACGCTCGTCGTCGAGCGGGACGGCGCCGTCGTCGGCGACCTCATGGTGCGGATCGAGGACGGCTGGGGGCAGACCGAGGTCGCCGAGCAGGCCCGGGCCACCCAGGCGGAGATCGGCTGGGCCTTCGACCCGGCCGTGCAGGGCCGGGGACTGGCGACCGAGGCGGTGCGCCGGCTGCTCGCCGTGTGCTTCACCGACCTCGGGCTGCGCCGGCTGACCGCGCTGTGCTTCGCGGACAACGCGCCGTCCTGGCGGCTGATGGAGCGCGTCGGGATGCGGCGCGAGGGCGAGTACCGCGCCGACTCGCTGCACCGGGACGGGCGGTGGCTGGACTCCTACGCCTACGCGCTGCTGCGCGACGAGTGGCGTGAGGACGCTCACAGCGCCCCGGTCTGACGGTTCCGGGGCGGCGTCGTCTACCGTGTCCCGGTCTGACCGACGAGAGCGTCGGGTCTGGTCGCGTGCCGTGGGTGCCGATCGGGGCTGGAAACCCCGGACACCACCCACCGCCGTCGAAGGGCCTCCCTGTGCCGACCCCTGCTCCGAACGCGCCCACGCGGCGCTGGTGGATCCTCGCCACCGTCTCGCTGACCCAGCTGCTCGTCGTCCTCGACGGCACCATCGTCAACGTCGCCCTGCCCAGCGCGCAGGCCGACCTCGGCCTGTCGGACACGACCCGCCAGTGGGTCATCACCGCCTACGCGCTCGCGTTCGGCGCGCTCCTGCTCCTCGGCGGCCGCGTCGCCGACTTCTGGGGCCGGCGCCGCACGTTCGTGCTGGGCCTCGTCCTGTTCGGCGCCGGGTCCGCCTGGGGCGGCCTGGCGCACTCCGCGGGCGAGCTGCTGATCGCCCGCGGCGCCCAGGGCGTCGCCGCCGCGCTCATGGCGCCCGCCGCGCTGGCGATCATGACCGTGACGTTCCCCTCCGGCCGGGAGCGCAACACGGCGTTCGCGATCTTCGGCGCCGTCGCCGGCGCGGGCTCCGCCGTCGGCCTGCTGCTGGGCGGCGTGCTCACCGAGTACCTCAGCTGGCGGTGGTGCCTCCTGGTGAACGTGCCGTTCGTCGTGCTCGGCGTCGTCGCCGCGGCCGCCCTGCTGACCGAGAGCCGCGCCGAGGGCGACCGGCGGTACGACGTGCTGGGCACCCTGACCGTCACCGCCGGGCTCGCCTCGCTCGTGTACGGCCTCACCCTGGCCGAGGAGTCGTGGACCTCCGTCAGCACGCTCGGCCTGCTCGCGCTCGGGGTGCTGCTGCTCGTGCTGTTCGTCGTCGTCGAGGCCCGGTCCAGCCACCCGCTGTTGCCGCTGCGGGTCGTGCGGCACCGCGCCCGCGCCGCCGCGTTCCTGCTCCAGGGCCTCACCGGCGCCGTGATGATCGGCGCGATGCTCTACCTGACGTTCCACCTGCAGATCGTCCTGGGGCTGAGCCCGCTGTTCGCGGGCCTGGCCACGCTGCCGATCACCGCCGGCATCATGATCACGGTCCCGTTCGCCACGCGGCTGCTGAACCAGATCGGCCCGCGCCGCCAGCTGATCTTCGGCCCGGTCATCAGCGCCGCCGGCGTCGCGTACCTCAGCCTCGTCACGGTCGACGGCGGGTACTGGTCGCACGTCTTCCCCGGCGTCCTGGTGATGGGCGTGGGTATGGGCTTCACCTTCGTCCCGCTGCAGAACCTGTCCCTGCTCGGCGTCGCGCCGCACGACGCCGGCGCGGCGGCCGCGACCGCCAACGCGTCCAACCAGGTCGGTGGCTCGATCGGCCTCGCCGTGGTGACCGCCCTGTACGTGGCGGTCGTGGACGGCGCGGCGGACCCGGGCTCGCCCGCCGCCGCGGTCGACGGCTACTCCGCGGTGTTCCTGCTGGCGGCCGGGCTCCTGGTGGCCGCCGCCGTCCTCGCGGCGGCGCTGGTCGGGAAGGACGCCATGCGGGACGCGGCGCACGAGGAGCGGGCCCCGGTCCTGCACCTGGGCTGACGGCACCGGCCCGCCCGGGGCTCGCGCGGCCCCGGGCGGGTGCGGCACAGTGGGCGCATGAGGTTCCTGACGTCCGGCAACGGCTGGTGGTGGCGCTCGCAGGGCGCCGCCTGACCTCATCGTCCCCGGCCGCCCACCACGGGCGGCCGCTCCTGCTGTCGGGCAGGGCTCCGGACCCGTCGTGGGCGCGCACGACCCCACCCCGTAGGAGCCCCTCGTGACCACGCGCGTCTTCACCGGCCTCAAGCCCACCGGCAGCCTGCAGCTCGGCAACTACCTCGGCGCCGTCCGGCCGCTGCTCGACCTCGCCGCCGACCCCGGCACGGACGTGCTCGTCTGCGTCGCCGACCTGCACGCCCTCACCGTCGACCACGACCCCGCGCTGCTCCGGGCCCGCACCCGGGAGATGGCGACGACCCTGCTGGCCTGCGGCCTGGACCCGGGCGCCCGGCTGTTCGTGCAGTCGGCCGTCCCGGCGCACACCGAGCTGTCCTACCTGCTGGAGTGCACCGCGACGCACGGCGAGATGACGCGGATGGTGCAGTTCAAGGAGAAGGCGGCGGGCAGCGACTCGGTCCGGCTGTCGCTGCTCACCTACCCCGCGCTGATGGCGGCCGACATCCTGGCGTACGACACCGAGGTCGTGCCGGTGGGGGAGGACCAGCGGCAGCACCTGGAGCTGACCACCGCCCTCGCCCGCCGGTTCAACGCCCGGTACGGCGAGACGTTCGTCGTCCCGCGCGGGAGCACCCCGCCGGCGACCGCGCGGCTCAAGGACCTGCGCGACCCGCGCGCGAAGATGGGCAAGACCGGGTCGGACGGCGCGGGGGTGCTGTTCCTGCTCGACGACCCCGACACGGCGGCCGCGAAGGTCCGGCGCGCGGTGACGGACGCCGAGCCGTCGCTGATCCACGACCCGGCGACCCGGCCGGGCGTGGCGAACCTCGCCACGCTGCTCGGGGCGCTGACCGGCCGGTCGGCGGCGGAGGCGCTCGTCGGGCTGCGCGGGTCGGGGGCGCTCAAGGCGGCGGTGACCGAGGCGGTCGTGGGGGCGCTGGAGCCGGTCCGGCGCCGGTACGCCGACCTCGCGGCGGACCCGGCCGAGGTGGACCGGGTGCTGCGCGCGGGGCGGGACGCCGCGGCGCCGGTGGCCGCGGCGACCGCAGCGCGGGCGCGGGCGGCGATGGGGCTGCTCGGGGTGGGGTGAGGGTCCGGTCGGCGGAGGCGCCCGTGGCTGACGCGGTGCCGGTGACGGCGGTGCCGGTGACCGGGGTGCCCGGTGATGGCGGTGCCGGTGACCGGCGCACCGCTGGGCGCGCTGCGGTGGCGGAGGGCTCGGATGCCGCTGGTCGTGGGGGTGCCGAGTCCTCCACAGGTGCGGTGGTGGTGCTCCGTCCCCAGGCCGGGGCTCGTCGCTCGGGTCGTGTGGGTGGCCGTCGGTAGTGTTGCTTTATGGCATCTGACCTGCAGGAACACTCGGACGGCGACGTGGTCGCCGCCCCGGTGCTGCCGGTCTACGCGGTGGACGGGACGTGCCTGACGGACTGCGGCCCGGACCCCGTCGTGGCGGCCGGGCGCGCCCCGCGGACCGGGGAGCAGCGGCAGATCGAGGCGATCCGCGCGTGCGAGCCGGGGCCCGAGCTGGATGCCTGGGTGCGAGGTCTGAACCCGCGTGTACTGGCGCCGGCGGTGCTGCTGGAGGTCATCGCGGCGCAGGACCGTCTCGAGTCCCAGCAGCACGCGCGCAAGCTGGGTCTGGTCGCCGAGCTCGCGAGCCGGGAGGAGATGCGCCCGGACTGGTCCCCGCTGGCCGG
>NZ_DASQCJ010000121.1:0-6367 GCF_035634735.1 Cellulomonas sp. | reverse complement strand
CCCGATGGGCAGTGCCGGGCTGATCCACCTGTCAGTGCACGGCCCCAACGACGTGTTCCCCGGTCACCGGTTCCATCTGCGCCTCGACCGCGACAGGGCGCGCGCCGCAGCCTCGTCCGGCCAGTTCCTCACCCACTCGATCCAGCGCAGAGGGAACCCGTTCGACGGTCGCCCGGTCGACGACCGCGCGTACCTCGTCGCCCGAATCCGATGGTCATGGGATCTGCAGCGTCCGCGGTACCGAGACGTGGCGGCGACAGAACACGCCCCCGAGACCATCGATCCTGCGGTCAGCTACATGCGAATGCGAGACCGTCTGCGGCCGAACTCCGCATGGGACATCGATCTCCACGTCTCGTACGACGAGCCCTACTGGCCGGCCCCCGACGCACCGAGCGGCCCGAGCGCCCGGCTAGGTCCACTGCGCAACGATGCTGGCTTGTGGCTCACGGGGGCGTCCTACCATCGCTCTCAGATGCTCCACCCCGCGCCGGGTGGGCTTCGGCCACCGTCGCCATCGGCGGAGAGAGCTGAACGGATCCTCGGTGGCGCGCTTGGCGAGGCCGCGCCGCACGACCATTACTGGTTCCTCGAAACGGTCACGGCGCGGTCCGCTATCGACGCGACGAGAGCCGTCCAACGACACGGCACGCGGCCGACGTCGTCCTGACAGCGGGACTCCCGCTCCGGTTCTGGCACGAGATGCGGTCGTTGCCGCCTCCACCGACGTGGGGCACCGGCGCTGATGGTCCTCGACCGCGCCGGGAGGAGGCTGAGTCGAGAACTAGGGGCCACATCCAGGAGGCCGTGCTCAGCTCTACAGATGACCTGTGAACGACGAAGCCCTGGTGGGAGATCTCCCACCAGGGCTTCCACGTCGGGCTGACAGGATTTGAACCTGCGACCCCTTGACCCCCAGTCAAGTGCGCTACCAAGCTGCGCCACAGCCCGATGGTCCCCGCGAAGGGACCTCGGCGGCCCCCGCAGGAGCCTCGGAAACTCTACCGTATCCGGACGGTCCCACCGTCCCCCGCCGGCAGGTGGGCGCGCCACGCGGTCGCGACCACCACCAGGCAGACCGCCGCGACGCCCAGGCCGGCGAGGAACATCTCGGGGTACGCCCACCGCGTCGACAACCAGGCGAGCACCGCGGGCACGAAGAACCCGAGGTACGCCGCCGAGTAGTAGACGGCCGTCAGGCCGGCCAGGTCGTCCGGCGTGGCGATCCGCTGCACCTCGGACAGCCCCGCGACGAGCGCCAGCCCGTAGCCCGCGCCGAGCACCGCCGCGGCGAGCAGCACGACCGGCAGCGCGAGCGTCGCCGCGGCCCACGCCGCCAGCGCCATCCCGGCCACGAGGATCGCCAGCGCCACGACCGACGCCCGCGCGCTGTGCCGGGTGTCGATGAGCCGGGCCACCGACTGGACGACGAACCCGACGGCCAGCGTGACGACGGTCAGCAGCGCCGAGAACGCGATGGGCACCCCGCCCGCGTGCTCGCGCATCAGGCCCGGCAGCACCGCGTAGGCGGAGCCGACCGCGCCGAACACCCACGGCGCCAGCGGGAGCACCACCCGGAGGAACCGCCGGTGCCCGACGGCCGGCACCCGGAGGTCGTCGCGCAGCCGGCCGCGGGAGCCCCCGGCGCGCGCCGGGTGCGTCTCGGGGACGGCGAGCACGGCGAGCCCGGCCAGGACCGTCACCGCGGCGTGCAGCAGGTACGGGGTGCCGGTCCGCCACGGGCCCCACTGGGCCAGCGCCCCCGCGACACCCGCGCCGAGCAGGAAGCCCAGCGTCAGCGCCAGCGACGCCCGGCGGGCGCCGGCCTGCGGCTGCCCGGCCGCCGCGCACAGCTCCGCGACCCAGGTCGTGCCGACCGCCATGACCAGCCCGAGCGCCAGCCCGGACAGCACCCGCCCGGCCGCCAGCGCCGGCACCGACGCCGGGCCGAGCGCGAGGACCAGCGACCCGACGATGCCGAGCGGCGCCGCGGGCAGCAGGAGCGCGCGGCGGCCGAACCGGTCCGACAGCGGCCCGCCGATCAGCAGCGCGGGGACGATGCCGAGCACGTACGCGCCGAGCAGGGCGTTCACGGTGAGCGCCGACAGGTGGCTCACCTCGCGGTACATCACCAGGAGCGGCGTGAACTCGTTGCCGCCCCAGGCGACCGCGAACATCAGCGCGCCGACGCGGAGCCAGGCGCGGCGGTCGGGGGCGCCGGACCGGGACGCGGGCGCCGGGGCGGCAGGTGCGGGGCCGGTGGCCGTCGACGTGCTCGGCGCGGTCACCGGACGGCCCCGTCCTGGTCGGCGTCCGTGCTCGTGCTGCCCCGGGCCGCGTCGCCCAGGTGCGCGCCGTGCAGGTGCTCGCGGAGCCGCTCGCGGAACGCCGCCGAGTCCCCGGCCTCGATCGCCGAGACGAGGCCTTCGTGCCCCTCGACGAACCGCGGCGCCCGCTCCCCCGACGCGCCCACCGACAGCGCGACCATCCGCCGCTGCCGCTCGCGCAGCGTCACGGAGAACCCCGTCAGCAGGTCGTTCCCCCCGGCCGCGACCACCGCCTGGTGGAAGGCGGCGTCGTGCTCGGCGTAGGCCGCCAGGTCCCCCGCCGCGACGGCGTCCCGCTGCCGCGCCACCAGCCCCCGCAGCGCCGCGGCCAGCGCCTCCCGGTCCGCCGCGGAGCGCACGACGACGTCCACCGCGTGCGACTCCAGCAGCAGCCGCGCGTCGACGACGGCCTCGGCCTCGCCGGGTGCGACCGGGACGACCAGCGCCCCGCGCTTGGGGAACAGCCGCAGCCAGCCCTCGGTCGACAGCCGGAGGAACGCCTCGCGGACGGGCGTCCGGCTCATCCCGAGCTCGGCGGCGACGTCGCCCTCGCTGACCATCTCGCCCGCGGGCAGCCGCCCGGACAGCAGCGCGTCCTTGACGTGCCGGTAGGCGGCCTCGGCCGCGGGCGGGGTGGGCGTGGCGGTGCCGGGCGACTTCATGGCTACTACATGTATCTCAGCTGCATCCCAGAACCAAATCCGCAGCCTGCGCCAGGTGCCCGACGACCCCGGCCCCCGACGGCCGCAGCGCCGCCCTGGTCCCCACCCCCGCGTCGCACCGCCGCCCCGACGACCGGTGCACGACGCGGGAGCCGGGCGGGGATCCGCCCTGCCCCGGGAGCGGCGCCCCCGGGCCGGCGGTCAGCGAGCCGTCGCGGTCCTCGCCGCCGCCTTCTGCGCCACGTCGTGCTCCCCCGAGCGGCCGCGCAGCACGTCGAGCTCCGCCGCCACGACGCCGAGCAGCAGCAGGTCGACCACCAGGCCGGTGACCGCGCTCCACTGGTCGATCCGGAACAGGAAGATCTGGCTGAGCAGCAGGTTGACCAGCACCGCGCGCCGGAACCACTCGTACCCGCGCGCCCGGTCGTCGCCGACCCGCCGCAGGCCCACCACCGAGCACGCCAACGACGCGGCGCCGCTCGCGAGCAGGCCGACCATCGCCCACCACGGCAGGTCGGCCCCGGTCGCGACGAGCACGGTCCCGCGTACCACCGTGTACAGCGTCACCAGCGCCAGCACGCCCACGGTCACCCGCGGCAGCCAGCGCACGCGCACCACACGCCGGGACGCCGTGACGACCGCGCGGGCCACCGCGCTGATCGGGTCGGGCAGCTCCCGCGCGTCGTCCTCGACCACGTCGAGCAGCGCCCGGACCTCGGCCGCGCCGCGGACGTCGCCGGCGCCGGCCACGAGCTCGCGGGCCTGGCGGCGGGCCCGCGGGGAGAACCCGCCCGCGAGGCCGGCGACGGCCAGGTCGGCCGCGGCGGCGAGCGTCTCGTGCGGGTCGCGCCGCCGCCCGTGGATGACCTCGCCCACCAGGACCAGCACGACCACGACGACGTAGATCAGCGATGCGGTCGGCTCGTAGAAGTAGTCGTTGTCCGACGTGACGAACTTGCCGATCTCGTCGATGAACAGCCCGAACCCGACGCCGCCGACCAGCGCGGCCAGCGGCCGGACCACCGGGCCGGCCCAGGACAGCACCGCGACGACGGCGACCGCCATCAGCAGCCCGCCCCACAGGACGTGCGCGATGTGCAGGCCGTCGCCGCCGAGCTGCGGGAACCCGGTCAGCGCGAGCAGCCCCCGGGTCACCAGGACCGTCAGCACCGTGACGGCGAGGAACCCGGCGACGTGCCGCGGGCCGGCGGGGTCCCGCGGCAGCCCGAGCACGAGCACCGGCGACCGGCGCCGCACGTGGTGCCGCTCCGCCTCCGCCGCCCGGTCGCCCGTCCGTTCGACCTGCGCGCCGCGGCTCACCGCTTGCGCTTCTCCCGCACCCGGACCGAGATCGAGATCGGCGAGCCCTCGAAGCCGAACGTCTCGCGCAGCCGGCGCTCGATGAACCGGCGGTAGCCCGCCTCGAGGAAGCCGGTCGCGAAGATGACGAACCGCGGCGGGCGCGTCGACGCCTGGGTCGCGAACAGGATGCGGGGCTGCTTGCCGCCGCGCAGCGGGTGCGGGTGCGCCGCGACGAGCTCGCCCAGGAACGCGTTGAGCTTGCCGGTCGGGATGCGGGTGTCCCAGGACTCCAGCGACCGGGTGAGCGCCGGGACGAGCCGGTCCGTGTGCCAGCCGGTGCGCGCGGAGATGTTCACCCGCGGCGCCCACTGGATCTGCACGAGCTCCTTCTCGATCTCGCGCTCGAGGTAGGGCCGGCGGTCCTCGTCCATGAGGTCCCACTTGTTGTACGCGATGACGAGCGCGCGCCCGGCGTCGATGACCTGCTGGATGACGCGGGTGTCCTGCTCGGTGAGCGGCTGCGACGCGTCGAGCAGCACGACGGCGACCTCGGCCTTCTCGATCGCGGCCTGCGTGCGCAGCGAGGCGTAGAAGTCGGCGCCGGAGGTCTGGTGCACGCGGCGGCGGATGCCGGCGGTGTCGACGAACCACCACGGCACGCCCTTGAGCTCGACGAGCTCGTCGACCGGGTCGCGGGTGGTGCCCGCGGTGTCGTCGACGACCACGCGGTCGGTGCCGAGCACCTTGTTCAGCAGCGAGGACTTCCCGACGTTCGGGCGGCCGACCAGCGCGACGCGGCGCGGGCCGCCCGGGCGGGCGGTGGCGTGCTGCGACACGGTCGGCAGCGCGGCCATCGCGGCGTCCAGCAGGTCGCCCGTGCCGCGGCCGTGCAGGGCCGAGACCGGGTGCGGCTCGCCGAGACCGAGGCTCCACAGCTCGGCGGCGTCGGCCTCCACCCGGGGGCCGTCGACCTTGTTGGCGCACAGCACGACCGGCTTGCCGGACTTGCGGAGCAGGCGGACGACGCGCTCGTCGGTGGCCGTCGGGCCGACCGTGGCGTCGACGACGAACAGCACCGCGTCGGCGAGCGAGATCGCGACCTCGGCCTGCTCGGCGACCCGCGCCTCGATGCCGGCGACGTCGACCTCCCAGCCGCCGGTGTCGACGAGGGTGAACCGGCGACCGGCCCACTCGGCGGGGTACGACACGCGGTCGCGGGTCACGCCCGGCTTGTCCTCGACGACGGCCTCGCGGCGGCCGAGGATCCGGTTCACCAGCGTCGACTTGCCGACGTTCGGGCGCCCGACGACGGCGAGCACCGGCAGCGCCAGGTGCGTGCCGTCCTCGTCGAACTCGTCCCCGTCGCCGGAGAGCAGGGCGACGTCCTCGTCCTCGAGCTCGTACTCCGCCAGCCCGACCCGCAGGGCGCGCTCGCGCGCGTCGTCGTCCTCCGCCTCCGCGGTCACGTCGGTGCCGTCGAACGGCTCGGCCTCGGCGGGGCCGCCCTCGAGGTCGTCGAACTCCACGCCATCGGTGCCCTCGAGGGCCTCGGAGGTGGTCGGCTGGGCCGGCTCGCTGTCACGCATGGGCACCATTCTCCCTGACCGAGCGCCCGGCGACGAACCGCGCCCCGCGGGGCCCGCGGGTCAGTCCGTCGGGAGGGCCGCGCCCGTGCGGGCCGCGGCGTCGCGCACGAGCGCCGACAGCGCCACGCGCACCGCCTCCGTGCCCGCGCCGATGGCCTCGCGCCGGGACTGGCCCGGTGCCGGCGTCAGGTCCAGCGGCGCGCCCATCTCGACGTGCAGCCGGCGCCGCGGGAACGGGATGTGCCCGACCGACTCCCCGGTGCGCCGGGTCCCGAGGATCGCCACCGGGACCACCGGCGCGCCGCCGTGCACGGCCAGCCAGGCCACCCCCGCGCGCGCCGAGGACGCGTCGCCGCGCCCCCGGTTGCCCTCGGGGAACACGCCCACCGCGTCGCCGCGGTGCAGCACGGCCAGGGCCGTGACGAGCGCCTCGCGCCCGCCCGACCGATCGACCGGGATCTGCTGGGCGGCGCGCAGGACGGCCCCGAGG
>NZ_DASQCJ010000120.1:0-21327 GCF_035634735.1 Cellulomonas sp. | reverse complement strand
AAGAACGCGGCCGCGGCGGCGTTCGCCGGCCACCTGCTCGGGGCCGAGGCGCACTACACGGTCGAGATCCTGGTGGAGGAGGTCGTCGCGCCCGCGCTCCTGCGGGTGCCGGACCCGCGGGCCTTCGGCATCCCGACGATGCACTTCGCCTGACGGCGGCCTGACGCCGGCCTACTCCGACTCGTCGAGGCAGGTCATCGCGAGGAACAGGTCGACCCGGTCGGACATGGTGCTCATGTCGCGGTTGGTGAGCTCCTCGATGCGCGCGATCCGGTAGCGCAGCGTGTTCGTGTGCAGGTGCAGCTGCCGGGCCGTCTCCTGCCACGCGCCGCCGCCGTCGAGGAACGCCCGCAGCGTGCCGACCAGGTCGGCGTTGTGCCGCTCGTCGTAGGACAGCAGCGGCGCCAGCACCTCGCGGGCGTAGCCCGACCGGGTGCTCTCCCCCAGCATCCGCAGCAGCGCGCGGTGCGTCTGCACGTGCAGCGACGTCGACACCACCACGGGCTCGGTGCCGGCCGCGTTCTGCACCCGCTCGACCGCCGTGGCGATCGCCGAGTTGAGCCGGCTGACGCCGCTGACCGGGTCGCTCATGCCGACGCGCAGCTGCCGGCCGTCCAGCAGCAGCAGGTACTCCTCGGCCAGGTGCTCCGCGAGCGGGCGCTCGTCGTCGCCCGCGCCGTTGACCAGCAGGATCGCCTGGTCGTCGAACCGGCACCCCAGCACCCGGTGCCCGCGGGCGGTGAGCGTGCGCTGCAGCATCTCCAGCACGGCGGCGCGCGGGAACCGGGGGTCGTCGACCCGCGCCGCGACGATCGTGGTCTCGTCCGAGGGCGCCATGCCCTCCAGGCGCATCCGCGCCGAGATCGCGCCGGGCGACGCCTCGGCGTCGCGGATCGCCGTGATCAGCGCGGCGACCTGGGCGTCCCGGGTCTCGCGCCAGCGGGCCGCGAGCTCCATCTCGACGCGCAGCGCGCCGACGACGGCGTCCAGCGCGAGCGCCACCTCGTCCGAGAACGACCGGTGGTCGCCCCAGCAGCCGAAGAACCCGGACCGGTCCCGGGCGCCGGTGCGCACGATCGTGGCCGGCCCGTGCTCGGAGCCCTCGCCGGGGAGGATCACCCGCCGGTCGTGCTCGCGGGCGATGACGGCGTTCCACTGCTCGGCGACCTGCCCGCGGTCCGGCGCCGCGCCCGCGGTGGCGAGCAGCATCCCGGTCTCGTCGATCACCCAGCAGCCGACCGCGAACTCCGCGGTGAACTGCGCCAGCAGCTCGGCGACGCCGCCGCCGCGGGACACCGTGTCCGCGATGCGGCGGCTGAACCGCATGGTCCGGTTCGCCAGGCCCGCGGCGGAGCCGGGCTGCCGGGCGGCGATCTCGTCGGCGATCCGCCGGAACGACACGCCCGGGGACACCGTGAGCAGGGTCAGGCCGCGGGCGCGGCAGGTCGCGATCACCTCGTCCGGGATCACGCCGATCTCGATCAGCCCGATCACGATCGCCGCCACGTTCTGCTGCGCGAGCGCCCCCAGGAACGTCGCCGCGCCGTCCGGGCGGTCCAGCCACAGGCCGCTGGTCAGCACCACGTCGCCCGTCGACAGGAACCGCGACGGGTCCGGCAGGTCGGTGATGTACGCGGCGGTCACCGGGCGGTCGAGCGCGTCGGGCTCGGCCGCCACCACGCTCAGCCCGAGGTCGGGTGCGGCGACGAGGTCACGGACGTCCACTGGTCACCACCTGGTCCCGCTCGGCACCGGGTCAGTGTACGAGCGACGCGGCCGGACGGGTTTCGCGGCAGGATGGCCGCGTGACGTCAGCCCTGGACCCCAGCCGCCTCGACGGGCCGCGCCGCCTGCGCACGGCCATGTTCGTCGACTTCGACAACGTCTACATCGGCCTGCGCCGCCTGGACCCGGACGCCGCGGAGGCCTTCGCGACCGACCCCGGGCACTGGCTGTCCGAGCTGGAGAGCGGCAGCGACGCCGACGGCGACTTCAGCCGGCGGTTCCTCGTGCGCGCCTGCTACCTCAACCCGTCCGTGTTCAGCCGGTTCCGGCCGAACTTCACCCGCGCCGGCTTCCAGGTGGTCGACTGCCCGTCGCTCACCCAGCAGGGCAAGAGCAGCGCCGACATCAACCTCGTGCTCGACGCGGTCGACGCGCTGGACGCCGACACCCGGTACGACGAGTTCGTCATCGTGTCCGCCGACGCCGACTTCACGCCGCTCGTGCAGCGGTGCCGGGCCGCCGACCGGCGGGTCACGATCATCACCGCGAGCCCGGCGGCCAGCGCGTACCGCGCCGTGGCCGACACCGTCATCACCGCCGACGACCTCGCCGAGCTCGTGACGGCCGGGCAGGGCGCGGCCGGGGACGTCGGCGCGGACGTGGCGCCGGGCGCCGAGCCGACCGCCGCGGCGGCCGAGCCGGAGCCGGCCGCCCCGTCGGCGCCGGAGCCCGCGCCCTCGGGGTCCGGGTCCCGGGGCGGCGCGCGCCGCGAGGAGCCGAACCCGGCGACGGGCTCCGCCGGCTCGCTCGCCGCGCGCCGCGCCGTGCTGCAGCGGGTCCGGTCCGCCGACCGCCCGGTGCCGACCGGCGCCGTCGCGCAGGCCGCGCAGAAGGCCGACCCCACGCTGCCCAGCACCCGCTGGGCCGGCACCGGCGGCTTCCTGCCCTGGCTGGGCGAGGCCGTGCCGGAGCTCGGCGTCGCCGCCCGGCCGTCGCCGGGGTACGTGTGGGACCCGAAGCGGTTCGGCGAGGCCGACCTGCCCGGCGCCGCGGCCGAGGGCCCCGCGGGGACCGACGCGTCCGCGCTGCAGCGCCAGGTCGTCGCCGTCACCGACACCCCGGGGCTCAGCAAGGACAACTACCGCGTCCTGCTCACCGCCCTGGCCGACGACGTGCGGGCGCACCCGTTCGAGCGCACCGCCACGGCCCGCCGGGTCCGGGACGCCTGCCAGGCGGCGGGCGCCGCCGTCGGCCGGTCGACCGTGAACACCGTGATCTCGGGCGTGCTGTACGTCGGCCTCGAGCTGGACGACACCGTCACCGCGGTCGACGTGGCGGAGGCCTGGGCGGACAACGTCGTCGGGCTCTGCCGGGGCGCGCGCATGGAGCTGTCCGAGGCCGACGAGATCGCGATCGACGACTGGGTCGGCGGCGGGCTGCTGGAGGACCTGGAGGACTGACCGCGCCGGCGCGGGCGGCGCCGCGCGGGGCGCCGCCCGGGCGTCAGCCCGGGTGCCGCCGCGCCGCGCGCGCGATCAGCCGCCGGAGGTCCGCGACCGGCACCATCGACCGGTCGTCCACCCGCTCCGCCAGGCGCTGCTCCACCCAGGCGCGGAGCAATGCCGTGACCTTCACGCCCTCCTCGTCGGCGACCGCGCGCGCGGCGTCCAGGGTGGCCTGCGGGAGCCGGATCGTGATGCCGACCATCCGACCCTCGCCGGGCTCGGCCGGCTCCGCCGACGCGAGCTCCGCGCTGGTGTCGGTGCGGTCGTAGTGCCGGCGCAGGCGCCGGAGGCTCTCGGTCATCGTCCCGTCTCCTTCCGTCGGAGCGCGCGCCGCTCGGCGGGCGTGAGGTCCCGGGCGGTCACGACCACCGCGGCACCGTCCGGCCCGGGGGCGAGCACGACCAGCAGCGGGCGGCTGCCACGGGTGCGGCCGTACACGAGCGCGGTGCCGGAGCGCCCCCGGGCGCGCCAGTACCGACCGCCCAGGACGTCCTCGACGTCCTGCGGCGTGACGTCGTGCCGGGCGATGTGGTCCTCGGCGTCCCGGATCCACGCCAGCTCCACGATCGTCCACCGAATGTAACGCACGTTGTCGTGCATTCCCACCCCCGTCCGCGTGGGGCGACCGTACGGAACGGCGGCGGCGCGCCGCGGGTGGGACCCGAGCGGGTCTGGGGACGGCGCACACCGCGGCGACCTGTGGTCGGGGAGGCGCCCGCCCGGGGAGCCGGTCCCGACGGGATCGGCCGGAAGCCCCGGCTCACGCCCCGCCCGGCGCCGCCGCGACCAGGGACGGGTTGTCGATCCCCGCGACCAGCGCGGCGGCGTGCTCCGCCGCGCCCGGCTGACCGAGGCCCGCGCGGTGCAGCGCCGCCCGGGCCACGAGCTCGCGCATCCCGCGGCGCGCCGCGAACGCCTCCAGGTCGTCGACCCAGCCCGCCGCACCGGGCAGCCCGCGCGGCACCGCGAACCCGCACAGCGCGTCCAGGCAGTGCGCCTCCACCCAGTCGTGCGCGTCGCGCTGGCGGCGGCAGGCGCCCGGCGCGGCGGTCAGCAGGTCGAGCGCCGCGTCGTCGTCGCCGCGGGCCGCCGCGAGCAGCCCCCGCCCGCGCAGCGCGTAGCCCTCCCAGCACGGGTCGCCGACCTGGCAGGCCAGCGCGTAGGCGCCCTCGAACCCCGCGTCGGCCCCGGCCAGGTCGCCCGCCCGGAGCAGCACCTCGGCGCGCTGGGACCGCGGGAACGGCAGGAACGAGGTCCAGCCCAGGTCCCGCGCGACGGCGCACGCCCGGTCGAGCACCGCGAGCGCCGGCCCCGGCTCGTCGCGCAGCACCCGCAGCCGGCCGAGCGCGGTCAGCGCGTACGCCTCCGCCCGCAGGTCGGCCGCGGACCGCGCGTCCTCGGCCGCCGCCCCGAGCACCGCGGCCGCGCCGGCGTAGTCGGCCTGGTCGCTGCGGCCGATGCCGTCGAAGACGCCCACCCAGGCCCGCAGCCGCGCGTCGCCGCCGCCGAGCTCCCGCGCCCGCCCGAACCACATGGCGGCCCGCGGGTACCGCCCCCGCAGCGTCTCGACGTGCCCGAGCTCCAGCGCGGCCCGGGCGGCGACGTCGGCGGACCCGCTGCGCCGCGCCGCGACCAGCGCCTCGTGGAGCACCGCGACGGCCTCCTCGTCGCTGCCGCGCACGCCGTGCACCAGCACCCGGCCGAGCGCCCCCAGCGCCACCCCGAGCCGGGCGTCGTCCCCGAGGCCGCGGGCCCCGTCGACGCCGGCGCGCAGCAGGTCGATCGCGCGCTCGTAGGCGCCGACGTGCGCCGCGCCCTCGCCGCCCTCGACGGCGGCGTCCACCGCGGCGGGCGAGTCGGGCGCGGGGCCCCGTGCCCCGGCGACGCCGCCGTCCCACGCGCCGAACCGGCCCACGGCGTCCGGCCCGGCTCCGGCCGCAGGGGCGCGCCCCACCGCCGGGCCGCGCCCGCGCAGCGCCGCCACCAGGCTCGGCGACGGCTCGACGCCGAGCTCGCGCCGGAACAGCGCCCGGCACTCGGCCACCCGGCGCTCGGCGCCGGCCCGGTCCCCCGCGGCGACGAGCGCCCGCGCCCAGAGCTCGTGCCCGCGCTCCGCCAGCGGCTCCGCCGCGACCAGCCGCGCCGCGAGGGCCACCGCCCCCGCCGCGTCGCCGCGGGCGAGCCGGGCGTGCGCGGCCTCGTGCAGGATCGCCGCGGTCAGACCCGCGACCCGCTCCCGCTCGCCCGCGAGCCAGAGCTCCAGCGCGGCGCTGCCTCGCGGCGTCACGCCCTCCAGGAGCGCGCCGCCGAACCCCGGCAGCGCCAGCGCCTCCGCCCACGCCCCCGAGGCCAGCACCCGGACGTCGACGACCGTACCGGGCCGCAGGTCGAGGACCAGCGGGTCGCCGCCCAGGTCGGCGAGGCCGTCGAGCGCGCGGCGGAGCTGCGACAGGTTCCACCGCAGGGCGCCGCCCGGGTCGTCCGCGTCGCCCACCAGCAGGCCGGTCAGCCGGCTCCGCGGCACCCCGCGGCCGGCCAGCACCAGGTACGCGAGCAGCAGCCACGCCTTGCTGCCGCGCGGGCCCGGCTGCTCCGGCGGGCCCGCCCGCCCCGGCGAGCCCGCCCGCCCCGGCGCGGCCGGCTGCTCGGGCGCGCGCGGCCCGGCCCGCCGGATCGCCGGCGGGCCGAGCAGGGCGACCGCCCCGGGGGTCAGCCCGCGGCGCCCGCGATGTTCACGAGCCACATCGTGCCGAACTTGTCCGCCACCATCCCGAACGAGTCGCCCCAGGGGGCGGTCGCCAGGGGCTCGACCACGTTCCCGCCGTCGGACAGCTTGTCCCAGTACCCGCGGAGCTCGGCCTCGGAGTCCGGGCCTCCGCTGAGCGAGACCGAGAAGTTGTCGCCCGGCTGGTACGACATGGCGTTCGGGGTGTCGGCGGCCATGAGCACGAGCCCGCCGGGCGTCTCCAGCTGGGAGTGCATGACCTTGTCCTGCTCGGCGGGGTCGTCGCTGGCCTGGAAGTCGCCGAACGTGCTGACGGTGAGCTCGCCGCCGAACACGGACCGGTAGAACTCCATGGCCTCCCGCGCGGTGTCACGGAAGCCGAGGTACGGGTTGAGGCGCGTGGGCATGGCGGGCTCCTTCTCCGGGACGACGGACTGATGTGACGTGGCTCACACTGCCGCCGGGCTCGCGCCGCCGTCAAGACGCGCCGTCGCCCGCCCGCCGCGCGGTCAGCAGCAGGTACTCCCAGTCGAGCACCAGGCCCCCGTCCGGCCCGCGTCGGGCGGCGTCCCGGGCCAGGCCGACCAGGTCCGCGTCCAGCGCGGCCGTGCGGTCCGGGTCGTCGGCGACGGCGCGGTAGGCCGCGATCGTCGGGCCGTACCGGGCGGCGAAGTAGTCGCGGAACGCCTCCGGCTCGCCGAACGCGTCGACGGTGAGGAGCCGGCGCTCGACCCGGACGTCGGCGACCCCCGCGCCCAGCAGGCCGCGCACGTGCGCCTCGTCGCCCCACAGCGGCGGCGGCTGCACGCCGGGCGGCGGCGCCGGCAGGTACGGCTTCATCGTCGCGAACAGCCGCCCGATGAAGCCGGTCGGGGTCCACGAGACCAGCCCCACCCGGCCGCCGGGCCGGCAGACCCGCAGCAGCTCCGCGGCGGCGACCTCGTGCCGCGGGGCGAACATCACCCCGATGCACGACGTCACCACGTCGAACGACCCCGCCGGGAACGGCAGCGCCTCCGCGTCCGCCTCCTGCCAGTCGAGCGCGAGCCCGCGCGCCTCCGCCGCGCGGCGCCCGGCGCCGAGCAGCTCGGGCGTCAGGTCCGACGCCACCACCCGGCCGCCGGCGAGCGCCGCGGGCACCGCCGCGTTGCCCGTGCCCGCGGCCACGTCGAGCACCCGCTCCCCCGGGCGCACGCCCACCGCGTCGACCAGCACCGGCCCCAGCCCGCCGACCACCTCGGCCGCGAGCGCCGGGTAGTCGCCCAGCGCCCACATCGCCCGGTGCCGCTGCTTGAGGGCCGTCACCGCCGCGTCGTCCGTCGCGCGCGCTCCCCCGATGATCGTCATCATCTCGTCCACCTGCTCCTCGCCCGAGGGCCCGGTCCTGGTGCCGGTGCCCGATGCGGACCACCGAACCCCGGCGGCGTGTGCGCGGGCGTGTGACGCCGCGACGCGCCTTGGCGTCGCCGCGCCCCGCCCCGCGCACCGCCTCACACGCCCCGCACAGCCCGCGCACCGGGCGGCCCTGAGCGGGCTCCGTAGACCTGTCCGCATGACCCGACACCCCCGCACCCGACCCGGCGGCGCGCCCGCCGACCCGCCCGGCCGACCGGACCGGCGCCCGCGCCGCCGCCGGCTGCGCCGCTCCCTGCTCGTCTCGGCGCTCGTCCTGCTGCTCGCCGTGGGCGGCGGGTCGGCGTGGGCGCTCGACCGGTTCGTCATCGACCACGTGGAGATCGTGGACGTGCAGGCCTACGAGGCGGCGCAGAACGGCACGGCCTCGTCGTCGTCCGACGACGCGGGTGCCGACGCCACGGTCACGGACACCACCTACGAGTCCGACGACGCGAGCATCAGCATCTCCACGGTCGTGACCGGCAGCGGCGACGACCAGGTCACGTACTACGTCGCCGACGTGGCCCTGTCGGACGCCACCGTGCTGCGCTCGGCGTTCGCGCACAACCAGTTCGGCACGAACATCACCGAGACCACCTCCGCGATCGCCGAGGACAACGACGCGGTGTTCGCGATCAACGGCGACTACTACGGCTTCCGGGACACCGGCATCGTCATCCGGAACGGCGTCGTGTACCGCGACGAGGGCGCCCGCGAGGGCCTGGCGTTCTACACCGACGGCCACGTCGAGGTCTACGACGAGACCGCCACGACGGCCGACGCGCTGGTGGCGGACGGGGTGTGGAACACCCTGTCGTTCGGGCCGGCGCTCGTCTCCGGCGGCGAGGTCGTCGACGGCATCGAGGACGTGGAGGTCGACACCAACGTCGGAAACCACTCGATCCAGGGCGAGCAGCCGCGCACCGCGGTCGGCGTGATCGACGACAACCACCTCGTGTTCGTGGTCGTGGACGGCCGGTCCCCCGGCTACTCCGCCGGCGTCGACATGACCGGCCTCGCCGAGCTCATGCAGTCGCTGGGCGCCACCACGGCCTACAACATCGACGGCGGCGGCTCCTCGACCATGTACTTCGACGGCTCGCTCGTGAACGACCCGCTCGGCACCGGCACCGAGCGCGGCACCTCCGACATCCTCTACATCGGGGGCTGAGCCGTGATCGTCCTGATCCCCGCCTACGAGCCCGACGAGCGCCTGGTGCGGCTGGTCGACGACCTGCGGGCCACCGCCCCCGGCGTGCAGGTGCTGGTCGTCGACGACGGCTCCGGCCCGGCGTACCGCGCGCTGTTCGACCGGGTCCGCGGGCCGGGCTGCACGGTGCTCACGTACCCGGGCAACCGCGGCAAGGGCTGCGCGCTCAAGACCGGCTTCGCCTACGCCGAGCGGCACCACCCCGGGCAGCCGGTGGTGTGCGCGGACAGCGACGGGCAGCACTCGGTCGCCGACGTCCTCCGGGTGGCCGCCGCGCTGGACGCGCAGCCCGCCGACCGGCCCGCGACGGTGCTGGGGGCGCGGGCGTTCACCGGCCGGGTGCCGGCGCGGTCGGTGCTCGGCAACCGGGTCACCGCGCGGGTGTTCCACCTCGCGACCGGCGTGCGGCTCCGCGACACCCAGACGGGGCTGCGCGGCTACCCGGCGGCGCTGCTGCCCTGGCTGCGGACCGTGCGCGGCGAGCGGTTCGAGTACGAGCAGAACCTGCTGCTGCGCGCGGCCGCCGAGGGGCAGCCGGTCGAGGAGGTCGAGATCGCCACCATCTACCTCGAGGGGAACGCGTCGTCGCACTTCCGGCCGCTCACCGACTCCGCCCGGGTGCTCGCGCCGCTGCTGCTGTTCTCGCTGTCGTCGCTGTCGGCGTTCGCGATCGACACCGTGGCGCTGCTGGCGCTGCACGCGGCGACCGGGTCGCTGGCGGCGGCGGTCGTCGGGGCGCGGGTGCTGAGCGCGGGCGTGAACTTCGCGGTGAACCGGGGGCTGGTGTTCGGGCGGGGCGCGGGGCGGGGCGCGGGGTCCGGGCGCCGCACCACCCGGCGGGCGCCGCTGGGCCGGGCCGCCGTGCGGTACGCGACGCTCGCCGGCCTGCTGCTGGGCGGGAGCTACCTGCTGCTCGCCGCGCTCACGGGCCTCGGCGTCGGCCTGCTGCCGGCGAAGGTCGCGACCGAGGTGGCGCTCTACCTCGTGAGCTTCCAGGTCCAGCGCCGGTTCGTGTTCGCCGGGCCGGTCACGGAGGGCACACGGTCCACCGACCGAGCGCGACCAGCCCTCCGTCGAGTGGAAGGTCGTGACGAACACGCCCGCGGCGTGTCGGACACGACGTTCCACCCGACGCGGTGAGCCGTCAGCCCCCGAGCAGCCGACGCGCGACCGCCCGCGCCGCGCGCCGGCCCGACGCGATCGCGCCCTGCTGCGACGGCGTGTCCCGGTGGTCGCCGCACACGTACAGCCCGTCGCCGAGGTCGACCGGCTGCCGGACCCGGAGCGGCGGGGGCGCCGCGGGCAGCGCCCCGGCGATCTCGTGGGTCGCGAGCTCGCGCCAGCCGCGCGGGTCCGCGCCCAGCATCTCCCCCGCCTGCCGCCGCACCTCCGCCGGGTCGGGCCGCGCCGCGGCGTCCCACGGACCGGACGGCAGCACCGACGTCGCCTGCACCAGCTGCGCGCCCGCCGGCGCGTACGACGGGGCCGCCGCCGAGATGAGCGCCGCGTCCACCACGGGCCCGCGGCGCCGGCCGTCGACCACGACCGCGTCCACGCGCGGGATGCCCTCGGCCGCCCACCAGGTCGTGCTGAGTCCGCGCATCGGGGGCGCCTCGACCGCCGCGAGCGCCGCCGCCGTGACCGGGTCCGCCGCGACCACGACCGCCCGCGCCCGGAGCCGGCTGCCGTCGACCTGCACCGCCCGGCCGCCGTCGACGCGCTCGACCGCCGTGACCCGCGCCCCGGTCGTGACGTGCGGCAGCCCCTCGGCGAGCAGCGCGGGCAGCGCGCCCGCGCCCCCGGCCGGCAGCCCGGGCGTCCCCCGCAGCATCGACCGCACCACCAGCCGGGCGAACGTCGCCGACGTCGCGCCCGACTCGTCGGCCAGCACGCCCGCGAGGAACGGCTCCAGCACCTCGTGCCGCAGCCGCCCGTCGACGCCCGCCGCGGTCAGCGACTCCGCGAGCGTGGCGTCCGGCCCGGCCTCCAGCGCGCGCACCGGGCCCAGCGCCGGGGCCGCCCAGCGCGCGAGCGCGGCCAGCTCGCCGACCCGGACGTAGCCGCTGCCGAGCGTCTCGCGCAGCCGGGCCGGCGCCCGGCGCGGGTCCGCCAGCACCGCCAGGCCGTCGTCCCGCCGCACGGCGACGCCGGGCAGGAACGGCTGCAGCCGCAGCGCGTCGACGTCGACGACCTCCCGCAGCGCCGGGTACGCGGGGTTGACGACCTGGAACCCGCGGTCGAGCGTGAACCCGTCCACCCGCTCGCTGCGCACCCGCCCGCCCACGGCCGGCCCCGCCTCCAGCACGCGGACGTCGAGCCCGCGCGCCTGCAGGGTCCGCGCGCAGGTCAGCCCGGCCAGCCCCGCCCCGACCACCACGACGTCGCAGTCCATGCGGGGAGCCTAGGGGCGGGGTGGGCGGGCCGCCCGGCGGGCCTCACACCGCGTCGATGCCCGACGCCACCGCCAGCAGCTCGTCGATCACCGCCACCACCGCCGGGCCGGGCTCGCGCCGGGTCGCGCGGTGCCGGGCGACGAGCCGCCGGGACCCGAGCCCCGGCACCGTCGCCACCGTGACGCCGTCGGGCAGCTCGCCCTGGAGCGCGAGCGCCGGCAGCAGGGCGACCCCCTGCCCCGCGGCGACCAGCGCCAGCGCGACGTCGAAGTCGTAGTACAGGTGCCGGGCGGTCACCGGGCCGAGCGCCGCCGTGACGCGACCCATCGCGCGCGCCGCGGCCGTCTGCCGCTCGGCCGCGAGCCAGGTGACGCCGGCGAGGTCGGACAGCTGCGTCGGCGTCGCGACCGTGCCGGGCAGCACCAGCCGCCACGGCTCCTCCAGCAGCACGACGTCGCGCTGCCCGCGCGGCACGTGGGTGTCCGCGTCCTCGTCGCGCTCCAGGAGCACGATGTCCGCGTCGCCCTCCCGGAGCCGGCGCATCGACTCGCCCTGCTCGCGCTCCTCGATCAGCAGCTCGATGCCGGGGTGGTGCTCCGCGACCACCGCGAACGCCGGGGCGATCACGGCGCGGATCGCGGTCTGGAACGCCGCGACGGTCACCCGGCCGGAGAGCTCGCCACCGAGCTCCGCGAGCGACTTCCGCGCCTCCACGAGCTCCGACTCGATGCGCTCCGCGGCCTCCGCGAGGATGCGCCCGGCGGCCGTGAGGGTGGCGCCGCGGGGGTTGCGGTCGAGCACCGCGACGCCCTCCTCCGCCTCCAGCCGGGCGATCTGCTGGGACACCGCGGAGGGCGTCACGTGCAGCAGGTCGGCGGCCGCGAGCACCCCGCCGGCGCGGTGGACGGCGAGCAGGACGGCGAGGCGTCGGGGGTCGGTCGGCACCGTTTCATCCTAATTCAGTTCTGGTGAACCCCTGTCGCAACATCATTCGATTGTGCTGAACCCGATCAGGACGCATGATTCTGCTGCCGGCGAACCGCGGGGTCCCGCTCGCCGGCCCCCCCTCACCCACCCCTCGCCTTGCCAGGAGTACGCCCGTGTCCGCTTTCGTCACCGCGCTCGGCTGGGTCGGCGCGGTCACGTGCCTCGTCGCCTACGTCTTCGTCACCCGCGGGAAGTGGGCGCCGACGTCCGGGCGCTACCAGCTCGCGAACGTCGTGTCGGGCCTGTTCATGGGCATGGTCGCCGCGAGCAGCGGGGTGTGGCCGTCGGTGGTCACCAACGCCGTGTGGGCCGTCGTCGGCGCGCACGCGGTCATGGTGGTGCTCAAGGCGCGCCGGCAGCGGCAGCGCGAGGCCGAGGAGCGCGCGCTCGCGGCGGTCGCCGAGGCGCCGGTCGCGGCGGTCGAGCCCGTGCCGGCACGCGCGGTGGACCTCGCGGCCTGACCGCTCGACCGCACGGGTCGCCGGGCGCGAGCCGGCGAGAGCCGGCGCGAGCCGGCGCGAGCCGGCGCGGCGCTCACACGTCGAGCACGCGCAGCCGCACCTGGACCGGCTCCCCCACCGCCAGCCCCTCGGCCGTGCGCACCGCCTTCTTGACCGGCAGCGAGTAGGCCCGGGCCTTCGAGTCGGGGAAGATCGACGTCCGCCAGGTGGTGCCCCCGACCGTCACCTCGACCCGGAGCGACCCGAACCCGCGCGCGAACGCACCGGCGCGCTCGAGGATCTCGTCGGACGCGTCGTCCGGGACGCTCACGAACGTCCAGTGCTCGGTGCGCCGGGCGTCCCACTCCCAGAGCAGGGCCTCGAAGTCGAAGGTCATGCCCCGATGCTGCCGCACCCCGCCGACACGCGACGGGTGCGCGGCAGCACCGGCTGCCGGATCACGGCACCGTGTGCCCCGCCGCGCGGTACAGCTCGTACCACTCCGCCCGCGTCAGCGGCACCTCGGAGCCGGCGGCGGACTCGGTCACCCGGAACGGCGTCGTCGTGCCGAGCACGACCTGCATCTGCGCCGGGTGCCGCGTGATCCACGCGACCGCGATGCCGGTCGGCGTCACGCCGTACTTCTCCGCGAGCCGGTCGATCACGTCGTTCAGCTCCGGGTAGGTCTCGCGGTCGCCGAGGAACACCCCGTCGAAGAAGCCCTTCTGGAACGGCGACCACGCCTGCACGGTGATGTCGTGCAGCCGGCAGTAGTCGAGCAGGCCGTTGTCCCGGGAGATCGACTGGTCCAGCGCCGCCATGTTCGCGGCCACGCCCTGCGCGATCAGCGGCGCGTGCGTGATGCTCAGCTGCAGCTGGTTGACCACGAGCGGCTGCTGCACCGACCTCTTCAGCAGCTCGATCTGCTGCGGCGTGTGGTTCGAGACGCCGAACGCGCGCACCTTGCCGGCCGCGGCGAGCTCGTCGAACGCGCGGGCGACCTCGTCCGGCTCGACCAGGGCGTCCGGGCGGTGCAGCAGCAGGATGTCGACGTGGTCGGTGCGCAGCGCGCGCAGCGAGCCCTCGACCGAGGAGACGATCTCCTCGTACGAGAAGTCGAAGTACGGGCCGTCCTTGATGATCCCGGCCTTGGTCTGGATGACGAACTCGTCGCGCTGGGACGGCGTCAGGTCGAGCGCCTCGGCGAACCGGGCCTCGCAGCCGTGCTTGTCGTCGCCGTAGACGGCGGCGTGGTCGACGAACGCGATCCCCGCGTCCCGGGCGGCGCGGACCAGCTCGCGCACCTCGTCGTCGGACTTCTGCTGGATGCGCATCAGGCCGAGGATCACGTTCGGGGCGACGATGTCGGTGCCGGGCAGGGTGAAGGTCTTCATGCTGGTCCTTCGAGGTCGACGGTGACGTGCGCCCGGTGACCGGGGCGCACGCCCGAGCCTACGGACCCCCGCCGACACCCGCCTTCGCGCGGCCGACTGGCCCGGCTCAGCGCACCTCGACGCGCAGCCGCAGCTCCACCTCGTCGCCGAGGTCCACGCCCTCGGCGCGCCGCACGGCCGTCTTGATCGGCACCAGGTAGCCGCCGTCCTTGGGGAACAGCGATGTCTCCCACCGGGTCCGCCCGAGCGTCACGGCGACCGGGATGACGCCCCAGCCGTACGAGACCAGCGACGACGCCGCCCGCAGCTCGTCCGCCTCGCGTCCCGGGACGGCGACGTAGTGGTACGGCGCCGGGCCGCGCCAGTGGACGATCTCGCCGCGGAACCGCAGGTCCATGGCGCCAGGGTACGGACGGCGCCCGCGGCGGCGCCCGGGGACGGCCCGGGTGCCACCCCGGAACCGCATCGAAACCCCTTGCCGCCGCGCCCCGACCGGGAGAACCCTGGGTGGGGTCCCAGCCGCCGCAGTGCCGCAGTGCGTCAGGAGCGCCGCATGACCGCCTCGCCGAGCACCCAGGACGTCGACGACCTCCGGACCCGGTTCTCGGGCCGCGTCGTCCAGCCGGGCGACCCCGAGTACGACGCCCTCCGGGTGGTCGTGCTCGGCGGCGCCGACCCCCGTCCCGCCGTCATCGCACGACCGCGGGACGACGCCGACGTGGCCGCGGCGGTCGCGTTCGCCCAGGACGCGGGCCTGCCGCTGGCCGTCCGCAGCGGCGGGCACAGCGGCGCGGGCCACGGCACCGTCGACGACGGCCTGGTGGTCGACCTCCGCGACATGCGCGCTGTCGACGTCGACCCCGGCGACCGCACCGCGTGGGTCGAGGCCGGGGCGACCGCGGGCGAGACCACGGCCGCGACCGCGGCGCACGGGCTCGCCGTCGGGTTCGGCGACACCGGCTCGGTCGGCGTCTCCGGCATCACGCTGGGCGGCGGCGTCGGGTTCCTGTCCCGCGCGCACGGGCTCACCGTCGACAACCTGCTCGCCGCGGACGTCGTGCTCGCCGACGGGCGGGTGGTGCGCGCGGACGCCGACCGGCACCCGGAGCTGTTCTGGGCGCTGCGCGGGGGCGGCGGCAACTTCGGCGTCGTCACCCGGTTCCGGTTCCGGCTGCACCCGCTCGACGGCGTGACCGGGGGCATGCTGCTGCTGCCGGCGTCGGCACCGGTGGTCGCCGGGTTCCTCGGCGCGCTGCAGGCCGGGCCGGACGAGCTCACCGCGATCGTCAACGTCATGCCCTGCCCGCCCCTGCCGTTCGTCCCGGCCGAGCACCACGGGTCGCTCGTCGTCATGGCGCTGGTCTGCTGGTCCGGGCCGCCCGAGGCCGCCGACGCCGCGCTGGCGCCGATCCGGGCGCTCGCCGACCCGATCGCCGACCTGGTCCGGCCGGTCGCCTACCCCGAGCTTTTCCCGCCGGCCGACCCCGAGTACCACCCGACCGCGGTGGCGCGGACGCTGCTGCTCGACCACGTCGACCTGCCGCTCGCGGAGGCGCTGCTCGACCGGCTCCGCGCGCTCGACGGCATGCGCGTCGTCCAGCTCCGGGCCCTCGGCGGGGCGATCGCGCGGGTGTCCGCCGACGCGACCGCGTTCGCGCACCGGTCCAGCCGGCTGATGGGCAACGTCGCCGCGTTCGTGACCGGGCCCGACGACCGGGCCGGGCGCACCGCGTGGGTCGAGGGCACCGCGGCCGTGCTGGACCAGGGCGACGCGGGGGCGTACGTGAACTTCCTCGGCGACGAGGGGCCGGAGCGGGTGCGCGCGGCCTACCCGGGCGCGACGTGGGACCGGCTCGCGGCGGCCAAGGCCGCGTACGACCCGGGGAACCTGTTCCGGCGGAACCAGAACGTGCCGCCGGCGGGGTGACCGCCCCCGGCCGGCGAGCCGGTCAGCCGGGCTCGGTGAACGCGACCGGCTTGCCGGCGGCCCGGGCGTACGCGATCTCCCGGGTCGTGGACTCGCCGACGTAGCCGCCGGGGTTGACCACGAGCACCCGGTCGGCGAGGTCGATCCGGCGCAGGTGCAGCTCGCCGAGCGCCGCCCGCTGCTCGTCGGTGAGCGGCTCGGGCGCCTCGCCGGGCGCGACGACGATCGCGCCCGCGGCGGTCAGGTCGCGGTTCGCGGCCCGCATCTCGTCCGCGAACCGCACGGACCCGCACAGGCAGACGACCTCGGGCCGCCGCCGCGCGTCGTCGCCCGCGGTCGCCGGCCGGGGCGCTCGCACCGAGCGCGGCGCCGGCGCCGCCCGGGGCGGTCGCACCGCCGGGTGCGCCGGTGCCGGCGGGGCCACGACGTACCCGCCCGCCGCGCTCCCGTACACCTCGAGCGACCCCGGCCGGTGGTGCCACAACCAGGCGAGGTGGGCGCACACCACCGCGTCGAGCTCGTCCTCGACCCGGTCCAGGTCGCCCGGCCCGGGGTCGGCGACGACGCCCCGCAGGTGCGCCCACCGCGGGCTCTCCGCCGCGCGCATGCCGGGCACGGACTCCAGGTGCGCGACCAGCGCGGCGAACCCCGGCTGCCGCCGCTCGCGCGGGCCCTTCTTGTAGTCCAGCCGGTACGGCAGCCCGAACAGCGCCACCAGCGCCGGGTGCGGGTACACCTCCAGGCAGAGGGTGCGCCCGCCGCCGACCGGCGTCCCCGGGTCGGTCGCCCAGCCGAACCGCTCGGCCAGCCGCCAGGCCCGCGGGTCGGCTCCGCCGAACGTGCCGCGGTTGGCGGTGTGCGCGGACGCCCCGTAGCGGCCGAACGCCCGGCCGATCGCCCGCTCCGCCTCCCGCTGGCCGGTGGCGTTCGGGACCACCAGCGGCGCGTCGACGCCGACCACCGCGACCGGCGCGTCCAGCCGGTCGAGCCACGCCGCGATCTCGTCGTCGGTGCGGCAGGACCCGGATCCGAGCAGCCGGCCCGCGTCGTCGACCACGGCCAGGCCGGTCACGCCGGTGGACCAGGCGAGGTCGAGGCCGACGTGCAGGGCGGGGGTCGTCACGCGCGCCAGTCTGCCGCGTCCCGCGTCCCGCCCGCCTGGCACACTCCCCTGCATGACCGACCAGATCGTGCCCGGCGTGCTCGCCGACCTCGTCGGCGACCGCCCGTGGCTGCTGGCCCTCGTCGTCGGCGCCGTGGTGCTCGTGCTGCGGCTGCTGGGCCGGGCCGGCGCCCCGCGGGCCCGGCGCGGCGACGTGTGGTTCGCGATGGTGCCGTACCGCGACGGCACGGGCGCGAAGGACCGGCCCGTCGTGGTCCTGTCGTCGCGCGGGCGCCGGTGCACCGTCGTGCGGCTCACCTCCCAGGACCAGGACGGGCGGGGAGGCTACGCCCGGTCGCCCGAGACGCTGCCCGGGCTCGACCGGCGGAGCTGGGTGGACCTGCGCCCGCTGGACCTGCGCCGCACCGCGCTGCGCCGACGCACCGGCGACGCCGGGCGGGCGTGGCTGCGGTGGTACGAGGACGCCGCGCGCGACTTGCGGTGACGGGGGGGTCCGGGCGGCCGGGCCGCGGCGGGGCCGGGCCGCGAGCCCCCGCGCGTAGCGTGCGCGGCGTCGGGCCGGGTGGCGCCGACGCCGGGCCGACGGCGACGCGGGAGGCGACGATGAGGCTGCGCCCCGCCGCCGTGGTGGCCGGCGGCCTGCTGGCCCTGTCGGCCGCGGCGTGCACCGGGTCGAGCGATCCGGACCCGACCACCACCCCCTCGGCGCCGTCGGCGACGCCGGGGCTCGACGGCGAGACCGTGTCCGTCCTCGGCCTGTGGAGCGGGCCCGAGCGCGACACGTTCGCCGCCGTCACCGGGACGTGGGAGGACGCCACCGGGGCGGCCGTCGACTGGACCGGCTCCCGGGACCTCGCGGGCGACCTCGCCGCCGCGGTGGCCGCCGGGGACCCGCCCGACGTCGCCGTGCTGCCGAACCCCGGGCTGCTGGACGACCTCGTCCGGGACGGCGCCGTGCTGCCCCTGGACGACCTCCTCGACCCGGCCGCCGTCGCCCGGGACTACCCCGCGACGTGGACGGAGCTCGGGACCGTCGACGGCGCGCTCTACGCGCTGCCCGTCAAGGCCACCGACCGGTCGACCGTCTGGTACTCGCCCGCGGCGTTCGACGCGGCGGGGTACCCGGTGCCCGCCACCTGGGACGACCTGGTCGCGTGGGCCGGCGACGCCGCCGCCGACGGGCGGACGCCGCTCTCGGTCGTCGCGCCCCGCGGCCCCGGCAGCGGCTGGGCGCTCACGGACGGCGTCGCGTCGCTACTGCTGGGCGGCTGCGGCCCCGGGACGTACGACGCCTGGGTGGCCGCCGAGGTCCCGTGGAGCGAGGAGTGCGTCCGGCGGTCGTTCGACCGGTTCCTCGACCTGGTCACCGCGCCCGGGCGGGTGCTCGGCGGCGTCCCGGCGATCCTGACCACGGGCGACGCCGAGGGCGTGCTGCCGGTGTTCACCGACCCGCCGCAGGCGTACGCCTACCCGATGGCGTCCTTCGCGCAGGCGTTCGTCGCGGACGCCTACCCGGACCTCGTCCCCGGCGTCGGCTACGACTGGTTCGCGTTCCCCGCGGTCGACCCGGCCCTCGCGGGCGCGGTGACCGTCGGCGCGGACCTGGTGGTCGCGCTGCGGGACACCCCGGCGGCCCGGTCGTTCCTGGCCTACCTCACGGGAGCCGAGGCACAGGCGCGGTGGGCCGGGCTCGGCGGGTACGCCTCGGTCAACCGGGGCGTACCGGCCGCGGCGTACCCGGACGCGGTGGCGCGCTCGGTGGCGGAGCACCTGGCCGGCGCCGACGTCGTGCGGTTCGGCGCCGGGGACGCCATGCCGCCCGTGGTCCAGGCCGCGTGGAGCCAGGCGATGCTCGCGCTGGTGCGGGACCCGGGCTCGCTCGACCGGGTGCTGGCGTCGCTCACGGCGGTGGCCGCCGACGCCGCGGACCGCTGACTACGCTGCGCGGATGGCCACCGTCACCGCCCTCACCCCCGACGACCGCGCGGCGTGGCGCGCCCTCTGGGACGGCTACCTCGCGTTCTACGAGACCACCCTCGACGAGGAGACGACCGCGGCCACGTTCGCCCGGCTCGTGGACCCGGGCTCGGGCCTGCACGGGGCGCTCGCCCGGGACGACACCGGCGCCGCGGTCGGCCTCGTGCACTGGCTGACCCACGCCGCGACCTGGACCACGACGACCTACTGCTACCTCGAGGACCTGTTCGTGGCGCCGGACGGGCGCGGGGTCGGCGCGGGCCGGGCGCTCGTCGCGCACGTGCGCACCTGGGCGGAGCAGCACGGGTCGGCGAAGGTCTACTGGCTCACCGCGGAGACGAACGCCACGGCCCGGGCGCTGTACGACCGGGTGGCGACGCGGTCCGGGATGATCCACTACCAGATCCCGCTCGGCTGACGACCGCCGGGCGCCGGACCCGGCCGCCGCGCCGCCGCCCGGGTCAGGCCGCGGAGTGGACGGTGACCACGTAGCCGTCGGGGTCGCGGAACGAGAACGTCGTCCCGAACGGGCTCTCGAACGGCTCCTGCACGATCGGCACGCCGGCCTCGGCGAGCCGCGCGTGCAGCGTCGCCGCCTCCGGCTGGTGGAACCACACGCCCACGCCCGCGCCGAGCTGCCCGGCGGCGTCGAGGTCGACGCCCGGGAACGGCACCCGCACCGCGAACGCCGTCGCGCCGGCGACGCCCGTCGAGAAGACCACGGCCTGCGGGTTCGGCGCCGGGAGGCGGGTGAGGCCGACGAGGCGCTCGTAGAAGTCGGCGGAGGCGGCCAGGTCGCGGACCTGGAACGAGACGAAGTCGGGGCCGGACGTGCCGGCGGGCGTGGTGCTCATGTCAATATCCTGACACTCAGCCCCTGGTGTATGTCAAGATGCTGACATGAACGACCCCGCCGACGCCGCGCTCGCGAAGGAGCTCGGCATCCTGCTCAAGGCGACGCAGGCCGCCCTCCACCACCGGATGGACGAGGCGCTTCGGCCGCTCGGGCTGACCGTGTCCCAGTACGCGTGCCTCAGCACGCTGCGCGCGCAGCCGGGCATCACCGGGTCCGAGCTCGCCCGGCGCACGTTCGTCTCCCGGCAGTCGATGAACGTGCTCGTGCAGGGCATGGAACGGCAGGGCCTCGTCGAGCGCGCCGAGGAGCCCGGCCCCCGGCGGGAGCGGGCGGTCGCCCCGACGCCCGCCGGCACCGCGGCGCTGGTCGCGGCGGAGTCGCGCGTGGCCGACGTGATGGGGCGGATGCTCGGTGGACTCGGCCCCGAGGAGCGGGTGGCGCTGCGGGACGCGCTGGTGGCGAGCAGGGACGCGCTGCTCGACGACTGATCTCGCATCCGCCGCACTGCATCCGCCGCGCTGAACCCGCCCGCGAGCCCTGGCCGCGCCGCTACGGTGACGCCGTGGGACGTCGAGGAGTGAGCACGCAGGTCCGCGCGCTGGTGCTGCTGCTCGCAGCGGGGACGATCGCATCGGGGTGCGCGGGCACCGCCTCGCCGTCGACCGACGCCCAGGGACCGGCGCCGCAGTCCACCGGGCCGGCGGGCCCGGGCGCGGGCGCGGGTGCCACGGGCGCCCCGCCGTCCTGGACCGGCATCGACGCCCTGGACATCACGGTCACGTTCGCGGACGGACTGGCGCTGCCGGCGGGGACCGAGGTCGACTTCGTCAACGGCCTCGGGGAGATCCGGGACTGGGAGCTCGTCGGCTCGCCGGGCTCCACGACCACCGACGCCTCGGTCCCGGTGACGCTGGAGCTGACGGACCCCGACAGCGGTTGCCGGGTGCTCGACGAGCGCGCCCCCTACCCGGGTGAGGTCGGCGACGACGAGGCGGCCTCGCTGGCCCTCGTCGACCAGCACCTCGCGGGCGCCGACCTCGTGGCCGGCCCCGCGCAGAACGTGCTCGGCATCGGCGAGGGGCTGGGCGAGGGTGGTCCCACGTACGCCGTCGCCCGGGCGCTCGGCCGGGAGGTCGACGGCGGCTGGCGGCTCGTGACCGCCCGGGCGTTCACGACGCTGGGCGCCCAGCAGGTCACCACCGTCACCTGCCCGACGGGCGCGGGCATCGACGTGGCCCAGGGCCAGATCGCCATGACCACGTGGGTCCACCTGTCCGGGCTCGAGCGGTACCCCTGACCGGGCCTCGGCGGCGCCCAGCGGCTCGACCCGCACCGCGGGCACCCCGACGAGGTGGCTCGGGACCCGCGTCGTCCCGGGCGCGCGGCTCAGAACGGCGGGGGCTCGTCGTGCGGGTCGGCGGTGGCGTCGTGCGACCGCCCGGTCCCCGGCCGCGTGAGGTACCGGTGCCCGGTCGGGCTGATCCACTCGAACAGACCCGGGGCGATCTGGCCCTGGGCCACGTCGATGCCCGCGCCCGTCGGGCAGGTGACGGTCGTGACCTGCTGGGCGCCGAGCGCCGTGAACGCCCGGGCGGTCACGAGTCGCCAGCCGCCGTCGTCCTCCTGGCCGAGCGCCCGGGCGACGGCGTACGTGGGGCCGCCCTCGCCGA
>NZ_DASQCJ010000119.1:0-36538 GCF_035634735.1 Cellulomonas sp. | reverse complement strand
GCGTCGGCGTCGCCCAGCCCGGCCTCGGCGACGACCCGCAGCTCGGCGAGCGTGACGAGGTCGCCGGCGTACCGGTGCGCGGGCAGCGCGCCCGCGGCGCCGATGATGCGCGCGACCACGGGGTCGAGCCCCGCGGGGGCGGCGTCGACCAGCGCGCCGACGGCGGCGTACCGCTCGGCCACGAAGGCCCCGTCGTACAGCAGCCGCGCGGCGTCGAGGAACGGCGTGAGGTCGACCTCGCGCAGCGCCCACCCCGCGGCCCGGAGCGCTCCGACCGTCGCGTCGAACGCCGACCGCCACAGCGGCGAGAGCGCCGCCAGGTCCGCGGCCCGCGGCACGGCCAGCACCGGGGCGTCGGCCGCCGGCGCCCCGACCTCGGCGCCCACCGCCCGCGCCGCCAGCGCGTCCACCCCGTCCGGCCCCGCCATCAGCCCGACGGCGAGGGCCGCCAGCGGCAGCGACCGCGCGAACACGCCCACGCAGTCGAGGGACCGGCACGCCGGCAGCACGCCGGTGGTCGGCACGAGCCCGGGCGTCGGCTTGACCCCGACGACGCCCTGCAGCGCGGCGGGCACCCGGTTCGACCCGGCGGTGTCCGTGCCCAGCGCCAGGTCGACGATCCCCAGCGCGACCGCGACGGCCGACCCGGAGGACGAGCCGCCGGAGATGCGGTCGGGGTGGTCGGCGGACCGCACGGCGCCGTACGGGCTGCGGGTGCCGACCAGGCCCGTGGCGAACTGGTCGAGGTTCGTCTTGCCCAGCACGACGGCGCCCGCGGCGCGCAGCCGGGCGACGGCCGTCGCGTCGGCCGACGGCGTCCACGCGACGCCCGGGCAGCCCGCCGTGGTCGGCAGCCCCGCGACGTCGATGTTGTCCTTCACCGCGACCAGGCGGCCGAGCAGCGGCAGGTCCGCGCCCGCCGCCGCCCGGCCCGCCTGGGCGCGCACGTCGGCCTCGACGTCGGCCCGGGGCCGCAGGTGGATCCAGACCTCGGGCCGGTCGACCTCGGCGATCCGGGCGTAGGCGCGGTCGACCGCGGCGAGCCCGGCCGCCGAGGTCACGCCGTCCCCTCGGTCACGATCATCCGCACCGGCGTCGGGTCGAACCCGTTGCACGGGTTGTTGATCTGCGGGCAGTTCGACACCAGCACCAGCACGTCGCGCTCGGCGCGCAGCGTCAGGGACAGGCCGGGGGAGGAGATCCCGTCGACGATGCCCAGCGCGCCGTCGGCCTCGACCGGCACGTTCATGTACCAGTTGATGTTCGACACCAGGTCGCGCTTGCCGAGCCCCCGGCGGGCGCCCTCGGCGAGGAAGTTCTCGACGCAGGCGTGCTGGTGCACCGTGTGGTGGCCGTACCGCAGGGAGTTCGACTCCTTGGAGCACGCGCCGCCGATGGTGTCGTGCCGCCCGACCTCGTCGTGGACGAGCGTCATGAGCGCGTCGCCGGTGCCGGCCCGCAGCACGGACCCCTGCACCAGGTAGACGTTCCGCTGCGCGGCGATCGTGTCGGACGCGGAGTACCGGACCGACGGGTCGTGGGCGTCGTACAGCAGGCAGTCGACGGCCTGGTTGCCCTCGAGGTCGACGATCGCAAGCTCCTGCCCGGCGCGGACGACGGTCGACCAGGCGGAGCGGCGGGGGACGACCTCGTCGAGCACGACGGCGGCGTCCGCCAGCCGCGCCGGCACGGGGGCCGCCGACGGGACGGGGGAGGTGGGTGCAGCGGTCATGGTCACAGTCCCCTCGCGCGGGCGTAGTCGATGGTGTTGGCGAAGGCGCGCGCGGCCTCCGGGCCGACGGTCGCCTCGGGGGCGTCGAGCGCCGCGGGCGTGCCGCGCCAGGCGCGCACCCGCAGCGGCGTCGACACGTACTCCGCGCGCGGGTCGACGGGGTGCGGCACGTTCGCGAGCAGCACGACGCACGGCAGCTCCAGCCGCAGCCGGACCCGTGCGCCCGGGCCCGCCGACCCGGTGAACTCGGTCGTGCCGTCGTCGGCGACCCGCACGCCCTGGAAGAACGACAGGCTCGGCGGCACGTCGCGCGCGTCGAGCCCGTTCTTCAGCGCGGCGAGCAGCAGCAGCTCGCGACCGGCGGGGGTGCCGCCCTGCGGGGAGCCGTCGCCGTACCGGGCCTCGTTCGCGGCCCTCGACGACGTGCCGGCGAAGGTGTCGTGCCGGCCCGAGGTGTCCTCGACGACGGTCGCGAGCACCCGGCCCCGGTCGGACAGCAGCATCGAGCCGGCGCCCAGGTAGGCCTGCCACTGGATCTTGACCGTGTCGGCCACGTTCAGCCGCTCGTCGACCTGGGCGGCGTTGGTGAGCACGAGGTGGGCGCACGCGTCGCCCGCCAGGTCGGTCAGCTCGAGCACCGAGCCGCGGGCGAGCACGACGGTGGTGTAGTTCCCGCCGGCGACGGTCTCGGCGTGCAGCCGGTCCCCGGGCGCGACGTCGGCGGGCCAGTCGGCGGCGGTGGCCGCCGGCACGGTGGGCATGGTGTCGACGACCGTGCCGCCCTGGGCGCGCGCGTGGTCACGGGCCCCCAGCGGCGAGGCGGTGGAGATGCTGGTCATCGGTCCTCCTCAGACGGCCTGGGCGGTGGTGGCGAGCGCGCGCTGCACCGCGGGGTTCGGCGTCGCGGTCGCGAGCCACTGCTGCACGTCCTCGGCGGTGACCAGCGCGTCGCGCTGCAGGTAGTCGATGGCGCGCAGCGCGGCGTCGTGCGCCTCCTGGGTCGAGCCGCCGACCGCGTCGGTGACGACCCGCACCCGGTAGTCGTGCTGGTGCGCGTCGACCGCGGTGTAGTGGATGCACACGTCGGTCAGGCCGCCGATGAGGATGACGGTGTCCGCCTGGTAGGCCTTGAGCACGATCTCCAGCTCGGTGCCGAAGAACGCGGAGTAGCGGCGCTTGCGGATGAGGAACTCGTCGGGCCGCGGGTCGAGGCCCTGCGCGAGCTCCGTCTCCGGCCAGCCCTCGACGCAGTGCGGGCCCTCGGCGCCGTCCAGCTCGCGGCCGATGTCGATCAGCGAGGGCTTGTGCACCTCCTGGATCCACACGACCGGGATGCCCTGCTCGCGGCAGGTGGCGATCATCTTCCGGACCCGCGGCGCGCGCTCGGTGCGGCCCGGCATGTACGGGATCTCGGTGCGGGACTCGGCGCGCTCGACGTCGCCGCCCTGGATGTCGACGACGATGAGCACGGCGTTGCCGGTGACGTTCATGGGGGTGGTTCCTTCCGGGGGGTGGTGCGACCGCGCTCAGGCGAGGGCGATGCGGCGGTCGGCGGCGGCCTGGAGGACGTCGACGACGGTGTTGAGCAGGACGTAGACGACGCCGAGCAGCAGGGCGACGCCCGCGATGGCGGGGAAGTCGGAGGCCGCGACGGACTTGTCGAGGTAGGAGCCGACGCCGGGCCAGTCGAAGATCTTCTCGACGACCACCAGGCCGGCCAGGAGCATCCCCGCCTGGATGCCGACCATCGACAGCGTCGGGCCGAGCGAGTTCCGGACGGCGTGCCGGACGAGGATCTGCCGCTCGCCCATGCCGGCGGCGCGGGCGGTGCGGGCGTGGTCGGCGGCCATGTTGGCCTTGAGCCCGTCGACCAGCACCCGGCCGATCGCGACGGCGGGGGAGATCGCGGCACACAGCGCGGGCAGCGCCAGGTGCGCGACCGCGTCGCCGGCGACGTCGAACCGGCCGGCCAGCAGCCCGTCGAGCACCAGGAACCCGGTCGGCCCGGCGGGGGCGTCCCGCAGGCCGGTCCGGCCGCCCGACGGCAGCCAGCCGAGGTTGCCGTAGAACACCAGCAGCGCGACCATGCCGAGCAGGAACGTCGGGGCCGCGGCGCCGCTGAGCAGCACCACCCGGACCACCCCGGCGCCGCGCCACCGCAGCGTCGTCAGGGCCGCGAACGCCACGCCCAGCACCAGCGCGATGCCGAGCACCCACGCCGCGAGCTCGAGGCTGGCCGGCAGCACCTGCGCCAGGTTGTCGGCGACCGGGGTGCGGCTGCGCAGCGAGTTCTGCAGGTCGCCGTGCAGCAGGCCGTCCAGGTACGTGAGGTAGCGCTGCACCAGGGGCTCGTCGAGGCCGAGGCGCTCGCGGGCGGCGGCCACCGCGTCGGCGGAGGCGTTGGCGCCGACGTACGCCTTGGCGGGGTCGACGCCGCTGACCTCCTGCAGGCCGAAAAGCGCCATGGTGAGCGCGAGCAGGACGCCGACCGTGGCGGCGACGCGCTTGACCAGGAACATCACCATGCGAGGGCCTCCTGACGGGTGCGGCGGGTGCGGCGGGGGTGGTGGGCGTGGGCGGGGTCGGCGGGGCGGCCCGCGGGGCCGGGCATCAGCGCCCCCGCATCAGGTCGCGGACGCCGTCGCCGGCGAGGTTCGCCGCCAGGGCGATCACCAGCACCGCGAGGCCGGGGAAGATCGGCACCCACCAGGCCTGCAGCAGGTACGCCATGCCCTGGGCGGCCATCGCGCCGAGCTCCGGCGCGGGCGCCGGCGACGACAGCCCGATGAACGACAGACCGGACAGCGCGACCACCAGGCCGCCGACGTCGAGGCTCGCCGCGACGACGATCGTCGAGCGCACGCCCGGGAGCAGGTGCCGGGTGACCCGGGTGCCCCACGGCGTGCCGGCGAGCCGGGCGGCCTCGAGGTGCGGGCGGGCGGCCCAGGCGCGGACCTCGCCGCGGACCAGCCGCGCGTACAGCGGCCACCAGACGACGGCGACGCCGACCAGCGCCGAGGTGAACGACGCGCCGAGCGCCGCGGCGACGGCCATCGCGATCACCAGGCCGGGCAGGGCCAGGAACAGGTCGGTGGTGCGCATGAGCAGCGCGTCGACCCAGCCGGGCAGCGCCCCGGCCAGCAGGCCGACCAGGCCGCCGACCAGCACGCCCGAGGCGATCACGATCGCGGCGGCGACCAGGCTGGACCGCATGCCGTACAGCAGCCGGGACAGGATGTCGTAGCCCAGCGCGTCGGTGCCGAGCAGGTGCTCCGGGCTCAGCGGCGGCAGGAAGGCGTCGCCGCTGCGCAGGATCGGGGAGTGCGGCGCGAGCACGGGGGCGGCGAGCGCGACCGCGACGATCAGCGCGAGCGCGCCGATGGCGACGAGGTCGACGCCGACGGCACGGTGCCGGACGGCGGTGACGCGGGCCCACCGGCGGGCGGCGCGGGTGCGGGCGCCGCCCGGGGTGACGGCGAGGTCGGCGGTGGTCACAGCGCGGCTCCGATCACGGGGGAGGTGGCGACGCGGTCGCGGCGGTGCTGCGGGCCCGGGATCGCGCCGAGCAGCGTGCGGGTGTACTCGTGCTGCGGGCGCCCGCAGACCTCGTCGGTCGGGCCGACCTCGACGATCCGGCCCTCGCGCATCACCGCGATGCGGTCCGCGACGATCCGCGCGGCGGCGAGGTCGTGGGTCACGAACAGCACGGACATCCCGAGCTCCCGGCGCAGCCGGCCGATCAGGTTGAGCACGGTGGCGGCGAGCGACACGTCGAGCGCGCTGGTCGGCTCGTCGCAGAGCAGGACGGTCGGCGGCACGATCACCGCGCGGGCGAGCGCGACGCGCTGCCGCTGGCCGCCGGACAGCTGGTCGCCGCGGGCTCGCGCCGTCTCCGGCGGCAGGCCGACGGTGCGCAGCGCGTCGAGCACCCGGTCCTGCCGCTCCGCCCGGGACATCCCGGTCACGTGCGCCTGCAGCCGCTCGTCGAGCATCGTGCCGACCCGCAGCCAGGGCGTGAGCGAGGCGCCGGCGTCCTGGAACACCATCTGCGGGGCGGCGCCCGCGGCGACGGTCACCGCACCCGACGTGGTGGTCTCCAGCCCGGCGACCACGCGGAGCAGCGTCGACTTGCCGCAGCCCGACTCGCCGACCAGGGCGACGGCCTCGCCGGCGCGCACCTCGAGGTCGACGCCGCGCAGCGCCGGCAGCTCGCGGCGCCGCCAGGGCGGACCGCTCCGGAACACGCGGTGCGCGTCGCGGACCGTGACCGCCGCGCCGTCGCGCAGCACGACCGGGGGCCAGACGGCGGGGAGCCCCGGGGCAGGGGCGCCGGGAGCGAGGTCGAGCACGCCGTCGGCGCCGACCGCGACGTCGTCGTCCGCGGGGGCCGGGGCGGCCGGCGCGGCGGGCGCCGCCGGGGCGACCGGCATCGCCGCCAGCGGCCGGTCCCGCGGCGTCCGCAGGTCGATCCGCGACCGCAGCAGGTTCTTCGTGTACGCGTGCGCCGGGTTGCCGAACACCTCGTCGACGCCCGCGGACTCGACGACCCGGCCGTGCTGCATCACGGCGATCCGGTCGCAGACCTGCGCCGCGACGCCGAGGTCGTGCGTGACGAACACGATCGAGCAGCCGATGTCCTCGCGCAGCGTCAGCAGCAGGTCGAGGATCTGCGCCTGCACCGTGACGTCGAGGGCCGTCGTCGGCTCGTCGGCGAGGATCAGCGAGGGGCGGCGGGCCACGGCGAGCGCGATCATCACCCGCTGGCGCAGGCCGCCGGACAGCTGGTGCGGGTACGCCTTCAGCCGGTCGGCGGCGCGGGGGATGCCGACGTCCTCCAGCAGGGACAGCGCGTGGGCCCGGCCGCGGGTGACCTCGCCGAGCTGGCGCCCGATCGTCATCGTCGGGTCCAGCGAGGTCATCGGGTCCTGGAACACCGCGCCGACGTGCTGCCGGCGGGCGGCGCGGCGGGCCGCGTCGGGGGCGCCGATCATGTCGGTGCCCGCCAGGTCGACCGACCCCGAGACGACCGGCCGGGCGGTGGCGGGCAGCAGGCCCATGACCGACAGGCCGAGGATGCTCTTGCCCGAGCCGGACCCGCCGACCAGGCCGACGACCTCGCCGCGCTCGACGGTCAGGTCGACGCCGCGGACGGCGTGCACGGTCTCTCCGTCGCGGGTCAGCCGGACGTCGAGGCCGTCGACGCGCAGCACGGGGGCTGTGCCGGTTCCGGGCATGGGGGGTCTCCTTCGCAGGGGGACGACGAGAGGTGGAGCCCGGGGCGGGGCGCGTCAGGGGGTGGCTGCCCCGCCCCGGGGTCTCGGGTGGCGCGGGGTCAGCCCCGGCCGAGGGCCGCGAAGTGCAGCACGTCGTACTCGAGGACGTTCTGCGCCTCGGTCGTGCCGGTGATGTCCGGCGTCGTCAGCAGGGTGGTGTTGAGCGAGCCGATCGAGTACCAGTAGCGCGTCGCGTTGATGGCCTCGGCGACGGGGGCGTACGCCGTGATGTCCTCGCTGGCGCGGGCGGCGTCCAGCAGGTCGGGCAGCCCCGGCACCTCGGCCCCGAACAGGTCCAGGCCACCGGCCGGGGTGTAGATGATGCTCGCCCAGGCGTCGGGGTGGCCGGCGTCGGGGAACACCGAGAACACCGCGAGGTCGGGGCCGTCGGCGCCCTCGTCGGCGATGCCGTAGATCGTGCCCGCGGAGTACGCGACGGCCTCGGCCGGGATGCCGGCGGTGCTCAGCCGCGAGCCCAGCTCCTCGGCGACGGCCTTGCCGTCCGCGCTCGACCCGGCGTACGCGATCCGCACGGTGCCGGACTCCGGCGCGCCCAGCGCGTCCCAGGCGCCCTCGTCGTGGGCGATCCCCTGGTCGTCGATGCTCGCGTCGACCATCCCCTGCGGGAACAGCTGGTCGGTCGGCACCTCCAGGCTGCCCATCGCCTCGTCGATGATCGACTCCTTGTCGATCCCGGCGAACAGCGCCTCGCGGTCCGCGACGTCCGCCAGCCAGGCCGACCCCGGGTTCACGTAGATCATCTGCGTCGTGAAGTTCGGGAAGGTCGACGTGGTGACGTCCTCGCTGCCCTCGAACGACTCGAACGACGTCTTGTTCAGGTTGCCGAGGATGGCGTCGATCTCGCCGCGCTCGAGCTGCAGCTGGGCCGACGAGGCGTTCTCGGCGACCTGGATCTCGATCGACGTGAGCTCCGGGGCGTCGCCCCAGTAGCCGTCGTACGCGGTGAGCTCGTAGCGCTCGCCGGTCTCGACGCCGGTCAGCTCGTACGGGCCGGTGCCGGCGTCGTGCGTCGTCAGGTAGGTCTGCGCGAAGTCGTCGCCGGCCTCGTCCGCGAGGACCGCCGGGCTGATGAGCTTCACGCCGAACGGCGAGGCGAGGTAGCCGAGGAACGCCGCGTTCGGGGCGGTGAGCGTGACGACGGCGGTGAGGTCGTCCGGGGTCTCGACGGACGCGACGTCGCCGACCATGTACGCCGGGCCGGCGTCGACCTGCGTGCGGCGCTCGAACGACGCCTTCACCGCCTCGGAGGTCAGCTCCGTGCCGTCGTGGAACGTGACGCCCGACCGCAGGGTGAACGTGTAGGTGAGGCCGTCGTCCGAGACGGTCCACTCCTCGGCGAGCTCCGGGACGATCGTCGGCTCCTCGACGCCGTCGGCGTACGCCACCAGGCCCTCGTAGGTGTTCTCGATGATGTTGAGGCCGGGGCCGTCGTAGTTGACGTCCGGGTCCGGCGGCGTGGTGTAGCCGGTGAGCATGACGGCGGTGAACGTGTCGTCGCCGCCGGCGGTGCCGCCGCCGACGGTGCCGCTCTGGCCGCACGCGGTGAGGGCCAGCAGCCCGGCGACGGCGACCGCGGCCGCGGCGACGGCGCGGGGGCGGGCGGGGGTGCGGCGGCAGGCGGACCGCGTGGTGGCGCGGACGGTGCTCGGGCTCATGCTCGGTGCCTCTCGGTCGGGGGTGCGTCGACGGGGTGCGGGAGGAAGGGGCCGCGACGCCGAGGGGAGGGAGGTGCGGGGCGGGCGGACCCCGGGGGATCCGCGCCGTGGTGCGGCCGACGCATTTCCTGTCGGTGACCGGAAAAGTAGACCCGGGTCGTTGCGCCGGGGTTGCCGGGTGTTGCCGGGACGTAAAATCTGTCGGCGACAGGTAATGGGCTAGCCTGGCCGCTCCCGACCCCGAGGAGCCCGCCCGTGACCGACCTGCTGCTGCGCGACGTGCGCCTGATCGACGGCACCGGGGCCGAGCCGCGCCCGGGGACGGACGTGCTCGTCGCGGACGGCCTCGTGGCGGGGGTCGGGCCGACCGGGACGGTGGTGCCCGGGTGGGCGACCGCGGACCCGGCGCGGCTGACCGTGGTCGAGGGCGCCGGGCGCACGCTGCTGCCGGGGTTCCTCGACTGCCACGTGCACGTCAGCACGCTGCCCGGCGGCGACACCCTCGGGACCGTCCTGGCGCCGGAGTCGCTGCTCACGCTGCGGTCGGTCCCGCACCTGTCCGCGACGCTCGACGCCGGCGTGACCACCGCGCGCGACCTCGCCGGTGCCGACTCCGGGTTCCGGGACGCGCTCGAGCAGGGGCTGGTGCGCGGGCCGCGGCTGCAGGTCGCCATCCGGATCCTGTCGATCACCGGCGGGCACGGCGACTGGCGCACGATCGAGGGCACCCCGCTCGACACCGGCCCCGGCGCGGGCGCGGTCGCCGACTCGCCGGCGGAGTTCGTCCGCGCGGTCCGCGAGGTGCTGCGCCAGGGCGCCGACTGGGTCAAGGTCGCCGCGACCGGCGGGATGGGCAGCCCCCGCAGCCACCCGGAGTCGGGCGGGCTGTCCGAGCCCGAGCTGCGCGCCGTCGTCGAGGAGGCCGACCGGCACGGCGGCGTGGGGGTCGCCGGGCACGCGCAGGGCGCCGCGGGGATCGCCGCCGCCGTCCGCGCCGGGGTCCGCAGCGTCGAGCACGGCTACCTGGTCGACGACGCGACGATCGACCTCATGGGGGAGCGCGGGACCTGGCTGGTGCCGACCCTGTCGACGCTGACCCGGCCGGTCGCGGACGGGGTCGCGCCGTGGGTGGCCGCCAAGCGCCGTGCCCTGCAGGAGACGGCGCGGGAGCGGCTGCACGCGGCGATCTCGGCCGGCGTGCCGGTCGCGCTCGGCACCGACGCCGGCATCGCCCCGCACGGCACGAACCTCACCGAGCTGGCGCTGCTGGTCGAGCACGGCCTCTCGCCGGCCGCGGCGGTGGTCGCGGGGACGTCCGGGGCGGCGCGGATGCTCGGGATCGCGGACCAGGTGGGGACGGTGGCGCCGGGGCTGCGCGCCGACCTGGTGCTCACCGACGTCGACCCCCTCACCAGCATCGACGGGCTCGCGGACCCGCGGCGGGTGCGGCTGGTGGTGCAGGATGGGCGGGTCGTCAAGGACGCCCGCGCCGACGACGGGAGGACGGTGCCCCGTGGCTGACCGGGCCGAGACAGCGCAGCCCGCCGCGCCCGTCGGCGCGCCCGCCCAGCCCGCCGCGCCCGCCGCGCCGCGTCGCCGGGGCCGGCCCCGGTCCGCCCCGCGTGCGAACTCCGCGCTGAGCACCCGCGACGAGATCCTCGCCGCCGCCGCGTCGCTGTTCGGCTCGCAGGGCTACACCGAGACCACGACCCGGCAGATCGCCGACGCCGTCGGGATCAAGCAGGCGTCGCTGTACTACCACTTCGCCGACAAGAGCCAGATCCTGCGCTCGCTGCTCAAGGGCACGGTGGCGCCGTCGGTGCAGCTCGCCGACTGGCTGCGCACGGCCGGCCCGGGCGGTGGGCCCGTCGACCCGGCCGCCGCGCTCGCCGGGCTGGCGCGGTACGACCTGGACGGCCTGCTGCGCGACCGGTGGAACCTGCACGTCGTCTACCGGCTGCTCGACATCGCCGAGACCGAGTTCGCCGAGACCCGGGAGAGCCAGGTCGCGCTGCGCGGGCACTACCGGGCGTTGTCCGCGGCGGTGCTGGAGCGGCAGGGGGTCGACGCGGCGGCGCTGCCGGACGCGGACCTGGAGCTGGTGTTCGGGCTGGTGGAGGGCATCATCAGCCAGCGGCAGTGGGGCGACGACGGCACCCGCGCGGCCTACGCCGAGGCCGTGGTGCGCGGCTGCCTGCGCCTGGTGCACGTCCCGGAGCCGGAGATCGCGGCCGCGGTCGCCGCGGGCGAGGCCCTGGCGGTCCGGTTCCGCACCGAGGTCCCCCAACCGGACTGACCCCGCCCTGCCCGCCCGGGCCCTCCCGCCCGGGCCCTCCCGCCGAGATAGGACCTCCCCGTCGAGATAGGTCCGTGCGGGGTCCTATCTCGGCGCGCGGGTCCTCTCTCGGCGCGGGTGCAGGCCCCAGGGACGACGACGGCCCCCGCACCCGGAGGTGCGAGGGCCGTCGGCGCGCGGAGCAGCGGGGCGTCAGACGCCCGCCTTCTCCTTGAGGTCCGTGACGAAGTCCGGGTTCTCGTCGAGCCACTGCTGCGCCGAGCCGGTCGGGTCGGACCCGCCGTTGTCGTTGAACATGATGTTCTCCAGCGAGAACAGCTGCTCGTCGGTCAGCGTGAACGCCTCGATGAGCTTGGTCAGCGTCGGGTAGTCCTCGGCGAAGCCGGTGCGGCCGACCGTGTGGATCTCCTCGGCCTCGCCCATGGCGCCCTCGGGGTCCTCCAGGTCGCGGACGGGGTAGGCGTCGTAGGCCCAGTGCGGGCGCCACAGGGTGACGGCGATGTTCTCGCCGGCGTCGGTCGCGCCCTTGAGCTCGGCGAGCATCGCCGGGGTCGAGGAGACCACGAACTCCATGTCCTCCAGGCCGTAGGTCGGGATGGCCTCGTCCTGGGTGATCCGGGTCAGGCCGGCGCCGGACTCGATGCCGACGATCCGGTTGCCGAACGCGTCCGCGTTCTCGGCCAGCTCGTCGATCGACGTGATCGGCGCGTCCTCGTTCACCGCGATGGTGAGGCGGGCGTCGTCGTACCAGACGCCGAGCTGCTCCATGTCGTCGCCGTACTGCTCGAGGTAGTCCTCGTGCGTCGTGGGCAGCCACATGTCGAAGTTGACGTCGAAGTCGCCGCCGGCCAGGCCGGTGTACACGACGCCGGCGTCGGCCTCCTGCGACTCGACCGTGTAGCCGTCCTCCTCCAGCATGGTCTGGAACAGCGCCGACACGGCGATGCCCTCGTCCCAGCCGGAGTGCACGCCGATCGACACGGTGGGCAGGTCGCCGTTCTCGAGGCGCTCCTCGTCGGAGGCGCTGCCGGAGCCGCCGTCGGAGGCGCAGGCCGTCAGGGCCAGGCCGGCGACGAGCGCCGAGGCGGCGAGGGCGGAACGGCGGGTGCGGGTGCGCATGCGTGTCCTTTCCGTGGGCGCGCGGCATCGTGCCGTCGCCCGGGTGGGGGTGGGTGTCAGGTGCGGGACCGCCGCGCGGCCCCGGTGGGATGGGGGGCGTCAGGCCTTCGTCGCGGCGGCGACCGCGCGGGCCGTCTTCGAGCGGGTGCCGAACGCCGAGGTCACGCGGTCGAGGAACATCGCGAGGATGACCACGGCCAGGCCGGCCTCGAAGCCGAGCGAGACGTTGACGCGCTGCAGGGCCTGGACGACGTCGCCGCCGAGGCCCGGGGCGCCGGCCATGCCGGAGATGACCACCATCGACAGGGCGAGCATGATCACCTGGTTGACGCCGGCCATGATCGTCGGCATCGCCAGCGGGAGCTGGATCTGCCGGAGGATGCGGCCGTCGGAGGAGCCGAACGCGTGCCCGGCCTCGACGACCTCGCGGTCGACCTGGCGCAGCCCGAGCTCGGTGAACCGGACGCCGGGCGCCATCGCGAAGATGACGGTCGCGACGATGCCGGGGACGACGCCGACGCGGAAGATGACGACGGTCGGGATCAGGTACACGAACGCGGGCATCGTCTGCATGAAGTCGAGCACCGGCCGCACGGCGCGGGACACCCGGTCGTTGCGGGCCGCCCAGATGCCGAGCGGGATCGCGATGACCAGCGCCACGACGCTCGCCAGGATGACCAGCGCGAGGCTGTCCATCGCGTTCTCCCACTGGTTCACGCCGGCGATCACGACGAGCCCGGCGAGGGTACCGACGGCCAGCTTCCAGCCCTTCGCGAACAGCGCGATCAGCGCGAGCGCGACGGCGATGAACCAGAACGGCGGGCCGCTGAGCACGGTGTCGAGGCCGTCGTAGGCGCCCTCGAAGATGCTCTTGATCGCGGAGAACAGGCCGCGGAAGGTGGTGGTCACCCAGCCGACGGCGACGTCCACCCACTCGCCGAGCGGCAGCCGGGGGACGCCCTGGTCGGTGGTGTCGAGGGCGAGGATCGTGGCGGTCACGCGCGCACCTCCGTCGTGTCGGCCGCGCGGCCCGCGCTGGGGGCGGCGGTGGTGGCGTCCGGGGCGGTGCCGAGCGGGTCGGCCCCCGGCGCCGGGGCGGTGGCCCCGGTCGGGTCGGCCGCGGCCCGGTCGCCGGCGGCGGACGTGGCGGCCTGGTCGGCCGTCGGGGTGCCCCGGGGCGGGGTGCTGGTGTCGACGGGGACCATCGCCTCGAGCAGGATCGCCCGGGGGATCACGCCGACCAGGCGGCCCTTGTCGTCGGTCACGGGCACCGGCAGCGGCGACTCCGCGGCGGGCGCGAACACCTCGGCCAGCGGGGTGTCGACCGACACCGAGGTCAGGCTGTCGTCGATCAGGCCCTCGAGGGTGTCCTTGCCGGCGCGGGTCGCGTCGACGGCGTCCGCGTCGCGGACGATGCCGCGCAGCACGCGGCTGCGGTCGACGACGTAGGCGGCGGCGACCTGGGCGTCGCGCATGGTGCGCAGCGCCAGGCGGGGGCCGCCCCCGGCGAACGCGACGGCGGCGGGCCGGCGCATCACGGAGGACGCGGTCAGCACGCGGGTCCGGTCGACGTCGGCGACGAACTGCGCCACGTAGTCGTCGGCGGGCGCGGACAGGATCTGCTCGCTGGTGCCCACCTGGACGACGCGGCCGTCGCGCATGACGGCGATCCGGTCGCCGAGGTACATGGCCTCGTTGAGGTCGTGCGTGATGAACACGATCGTCTTGCCGAGCGTCTGCTGGAGCTCGAGCAGCTGGTCCTGCATCTCGCGGCGGATCAGCGGGTCGAGCGCGGAGAACGCCTCGTCCATCAGCAGGATGTCGGTGTCCGCGGCGAGCGCGCGGGCCAGGCCGACCCGCTGGCGCATGCCGCCGGACAGCTCGTGGGGGAGCGAGTCGCCCCACTCGCCCAGCCCGACCATCTCGAGGGCCTCGTCGGCCTTCTTCCGGCGCTCGGCCTTGTCCATGCCCTGGAGGGCCAGCGGGTAGGCGGCGTTGTCGCGCACCGTGCGGTGCGGGAGCAGCGCGAAGTGCTGGAACACCATCGAGACCTTGCGCTGCCGGATCGAGCGCAGCTGGGACGCGTTGACCGCGCCCAGGTCGTCGTCACCGAGCAGCACGCGCCCGGCCGTCGGCTTCAGCAGGCCGTTGAGCATCCGGATCAGGGTCGACTTGCCGGAGCCCGACAGGCCCATGACCACGAAGGTCTCGCCGCTCCTGATGTCCAGGTCGGCGTCGATCACCGCGGCCGTGCCCCACTGGCGCACGTCGTCGCGGGCGGCCCCGTCCCGGAGCCGCTTCACCGCCTCGTTCGGCCGGCGGCCGAACACCTTGTACACGCCCTCGACGCGCAGTCCTGTCACTCATCCACCTCGTCACGTCATGACGCGCGGCCCCATCCCCTCCGCGGGCGGAGGTCGGGTGCGCCCCGGGGGCGGGGCGCGCCGGGGGCGCAGCGTCGGTCGGCAGCGCCGCGCGGCCGGCCCGGAGGGGGCGTCGTGCGCGGCGGCGGAACACGCCTCGGCCCTCGCTGCGGCACCCCGGAGGAGGGGCGCTGCGAGGGCCGGAAGCAGGCGTCGCACGCCGACCATTCGTCGATCTGGTCGTGGACCACCGTGCCCCATCCCCGCCGCGATGGCCAGGCCAGGATGTGCGGATCCGACGCATCATGGGACGACTTTACCTAGGTAAAGTCGCTCTGACCTGCGACTTTACCATTTCTTGTATTGTTACCGCTTTGTGACCTTGCGGTCGGGAACTCGGGGGTGGCGGACCGGGGGATGTCCCCCGGACGGGTGGGTGGCGCACCGGGTGCCCCCGGGCACGCGCGGCACGGGACGATGGTGCGGTCCGCCCGACCCGGCGCGCCACCGCGGCGCACCGGCCCCGCACGAGGAGCCCGCCATGTCCGCCACCCACCCGGCCGCCGCCGGACCCGCCGGCCCGGCCGCGCCGCACCCCGGCGGGCCGCACGACCGCGGGCCGCACGCCGCGCCGACCGCGCCCGGGTCGCCGCTCCCCGTCGCGACCGTCCCCGTGCACCTGACGGCCGACCTGCCCCGCGGCGCGATCTGGGCGCCCGGGGTCATGGGGCGGACCTGGCGGGAGTACGGCTACCTGTTCCTGGCGCTGCTGATCGCGCCGTTCGCGTTCGCGTACGCGGTGGTCGCCGTCGTGCTCCCGCCGTCGGTCGCGATCACGGTCGTCGGCCTGTTCGTCGCCGGCTGGGTGATCGTCGGCGGCCGGATGTGGGCGGCGCTGTACCGGGGGATGGCGCGCGGGATGCTCGGGACGTCGATCGCGGCGCCGGTGCCCCGCCGCCGGCGGCGCGGGTTCTGGCGCCGGCTCGGGGTGCTGCTCGGTGACGCGCCGGGCTGGCGCGGGGTCGCGTTCGGGGCGCTGTCGCTGCCGCTGGCGATCGTCGGGTTCGTCGTGCCGACGACGTTCCTGGCCGTCGCGCTCGGCGGGGTGACGCACTGGTTCTGGTACCGGTGGCTGCCGCTGCAGGAGGCGTCCGACGGCACGCTGCACCGCGGGGCGTCGTTCGGCACCGACTACTTCATCGACACCCCGCCGCGGCAGTGGATCCTCATCGCGGTCGGCCTGCTGGCGTTCCTGGCCTGGCACCGGCTGACCCTGGGGTTCGCGCACCTGTTCCGGCTGCTCAGCACGAGCCTGCTGGGCCCGACCGCGTCCAGCATGCGCGTCGCCCACCTCGAGCAGACCCGCGGCACCGCCGTGACCGACGCCGACACCCGGCTCCGCCGCATCGAGCGGGACCTGCACGACGGCACCCAGGCCCGGCTGGTGGCGGTCGCCATGCAGATCGGCGACGCCCGGGACCGGCTCGCCCACGAGCCCGGAGCGGACCCGGCCACGGTCGGGCTGCTCGACGAGGCGCACGGCGCGCTCAAGGACACGCTGACCGAGCTGCGCGAGATCGCCCGCGGCATCCACCCGCCGGCGCTGGACAACGGGCTCGCGGTCGCGCTCGAGACGCTCGCCGCGCGCTGCCCCGTGCCGGTGACCGTCGACGTCGACCTGGCCGCCGCCCGGCCCGCGCCCGAGGTCGAGACGATCGCGTACTTCGCGGCCGCCGAGCTGCTCACCAACGTCGTCCGGCACTCCGGCGCCACCGGCGCCTACGTCCGGGTCGAGGCCGACCGCGGCACGCTCTGGCTGCGCGTCCGCGACGACGGCCGGGGCGGCGCGGGGCTCGGCCTGCCGGGCGCGTCCGGCGGCTCCGGGCTGGCCGGCCTGGCCGACCGGGTGGCGACGGTGGACGGCGAGCTCGACGTCGACAGCCCGGCCGGAGGCCCTACGGTGGTGACCGTGCACCTGCCGCTGAGCGCCCGATGAGCCGTCCGGTCGTCCGTCCCGCGGCGGCACGTGGCGCCGCCCGCGCCGCCCGCCGCCGGACCGGGGGAGGTGCCGCGTGCGGGTCGTGATCGCCGAGGACTCCGTCATCCTGCGCGACGGCCTCGGTGCCCTGCTCGCGCGCCGCGGGCACGAGGTGGTCGCGGCCGTCGGCGACGGGGACGCGCTCGTGCGCGAGGTCGCGGCGCTCGCCGACGCCGGCGCGCTGCCGGACATCGCCGTCGTCGACGTGCGGATGCCGCCCGGCTTCACCGACGAGGGCCTGCGCGCCGCACTCACCCTCCGCGAGACCTACGCCGGCCTGGGCGTGCTGCTGTTCTCCCAGTACGTCGAGACCCGGTACGCCGCGCAGCTGTTCGGCGGCGACGCCCGCGGCGTCGGCTACCTGCTCAAGGACCGGGTCGCCGACGTCTCCGACTTCCTCGACGCGCTGGAGCGGATCGCCGCCGGGCGCACCGTGCTCGACCCCGAGGTGGTCACGCAGCTGATGGGCGCCGCGCGCGTCGACCCCGGGATCACGCGGCTGACGCCGCGGGAGTCCGAGGTGCTGGAGCTGATGGCGCAGGGCCGGTCGAACGGGGCGATCGCCGACGCGCTCGTGCTGACGTACGGGGCGGTGGAGAAGCACGTGACGTCGATCTTCGGCAAGCTCGACCTGGCCCCGGACGCCGGCGACCACCGCCGCGTCCTGGCCGTGCTCCGCTACCTCCGCCTCGAGGCCTGACCGCAGCGCCGCGGCTCCGCGGCGTCCGCCGAGGTCGCCGGTTCCGCCCCAGGTCGGAGGTTGCGCACGCCCTCCGGCGGACGGAACCGGCGACCTCGCGCTAGCGTCGGTCGGGCGCGATCCGCGCCAGCCGACGGAGGGATACCCGCCATGCCGAAGCTCACCGCGCCGCAGCTGCTCTGGACCGGCGTCGTCCTCGTCGTCGTCGGGATCATCGGGGGCTGGGTCGGGCAGGCGCTGTTCATCGAGCTGCTCTACCGCGCGTCCTGGCTGTACGGGTTCGCGCAGACGGTCGGCAACGCGCTCACCGTCGTCGGGGCGGCGCTGATCGGCGGGGCGTTCGTGGTCGGGGCGATCCAGCGCGGGCCCGCTGCGCCGCGGCCGGTGCCGCAGCAGCCGCAGCAGCCGTACGGCGGCGCGCCGGGGCAGCCGGGCGGCGGCCACCCGGTGGCGGGGGCCTACGGCGCGCCGGTGGCGGGCGGCTACGCGGCGCCTGCCCCGGGTGGCTACGGCACGGCGGCACCGGGTGGGTACGGCGCGGCGGCGCCGGGTGGGTACGCGGCGCCGGCCCCGGGCGGGTACGGCGCGCCCGCGGCGGGTGGGTACCCCGCCCCGCAGGCGCCGGCGTCGCAGGCGGGCGGGACTCCCTCGCCGTACGGCGCGCCGGCGCCGGAGCCCGCGGCTCCCGCGCCGCAGCCCGACCCCGACCCCGCGCCCGAGCACCAGCGCCCCGGCTCCGCGGCCGGCGACCGCTAGCGCCCCCTCGGCGGTCCCCGGGCCCACCCCGGGCGCGGGCCGGGGGACAACCCCCGCCCGACCTCGGGTGAACCGCCGCGCAGGACGGGGGATGCACCCCTTCTGACCTGCGGTTCCGCTCGACAGGCTGGTGCCGTGCCCGATCGCCGGGCACCCGCGCGGGAGGACCGCGCGGTGCCCCGGGGAGCGCCGCCATGTCGACCGTCCTGCCCGCACCGTCCCGCGAGGCCAACACCCTCGCGCTCGCCGCCGGCCCCGTGCCGGCGCGCCCGGCCCGCACCGGCCCGGTACCCACCGCCCCGGCCCCCGCCGCCCCGGCGCCGTCCCGTCCCCGCCGCGACCCGTTCGTCGACGGCGTCCGCGCCGTCGGCATCCTGCTCGTCGTCGCCCTGCACTGGCTCATGGTCGAGGCGACCTGGGACGGCGAGACCCTGGCCGTCGGCAACGCCCTCGCGCACGGCGGCGCGTGGCTGCTGACCTGGCTCCAGCCGCTGCCGCTGCTGTTCTTCGCCGCCGGCGCCGCCGCGCGGTACGACTTCGACCGGCACCCCGGCGAGCCCGGCTGGCGGTTCGCGGGCGTCCGGCTGCTGCGCATGGCGCGCCCCGTGGCCGTGTTCGCCGGGGTGTGGGCCCTGCTGCTCGCGGCGCTGCCGTGGCTCGGCGTCCCGTCGGCCGCCGTCGACCGGGTGGCGCGGATCGTGCCGCAGCCCCTGTGGTTCCTCGGCGTGCAGATCGGGCTGCTCGCGCTGACCCCGGTCCTGCTGCGCGCGCTGCGCCGCTGGGGCGCCGCCCGCGTGCTCGTCGTCGCGGCGGCGCTGCCGGTGGTCGTGGACCTGCTGCGGTTCTCCGACGAGGTGGCGCTGCCCGGCGCCCCGAACGTGCTCCTCGTCTGGGCGGTGCCCTACCTGGGCGGCCTGGTCTACGCCGCCCGGCGGCTCGCCGCGCCCGAGGAGGTCGCCGCGCGCGACCTCGTCCCGGAGCGCACCGCGCTGGCGCTGCTCGCCCTCGGCGGGCTCGCGGTGACCGTCCTGCTGCTCGTGGTCGGGCCGTACCCGCGGTCGCTGATCGGCATGCCCGGCGACGCGATCTCCAACCTGGCCCCGCCGACCGCCCCGGTGGTGGGCTTCGCGGTGGCGCAGGTCGCGGCGGCGCTGCTGGTCCGGGACGCGGTGGCGCGGTGGGCCGCGGGGTCGCGGCTGGTGCGCTGGGCCGGCGCGCGGTCGATGGGGCTCTACCTCTGGCACCTGACGGCGATGTTCGCGGTGTCCGGGGTCGTGCTGCTCGGCGCGGGGGAGGCGCTGCCGGAGCCGTGGACGTGGGACTGGTGGGCGACGCGCGCGACCTACCTCGGGGCGGCGGGGGTCGTGCTGGCGGGGCTGGTCGTCCTGAGCCGGGCCGCCGAGCGCGCGCTGCCCCGCCGGGCGCGGATCACGGCGTGAGCCAGCGCCACGACGCGAGGATGCGCTCCGCGGTCTCCCGGCACTCGGGCGGGTCGCTCGTCGCGTGCACCCAGCCGGCGACGAAGGCCCACCCCTCGCGCTGGAAGTGCCAGTCGCGGGAGAGTCCCCGGTACCCCACCCCGTCGGCGGCGGGGACGCCGACCTCCAGGCTGACCGCGGGTACCCCGGCGAAGAAGGTCGGTGCCGGCGCGCTCAGGACGTGGCAGCCGTGGTCGCCGCCGAGGTGGGCCTCGGCGCGCGCGGCGATCTCGGCGGGCGACCCGAGGCGTGGTGCGCGCCCCACGCAGGTGCTGATGACGATGGTGCGCGGTCCCGCGGCGACCGCGAAGTCGGAGCGGGCGCCCTGCGTGCTGCGCCGCCGGATGTCGTGCGACGGCCCGCCCGTCCGGACGACGTAGCCGGGGCGGCCCGCGCGGTCCCGGGGCACCAGCACGTCCTGGTCCAGCTGCCCCGAGTACGTCGGCGGGCCCTGGAGCCGGACCCGGTGGGTCGCCCGCTCACGGATGAAGGCGTCGATGGCTCGTCGGAACACTCCGGGGACATCGGCAGGGCGGAGCGACGACCTGAGCGCGACGCGCCGGCTGTCAGCCGGCTCCCAGGTCCGGGTGCTGGGCTGGGCGCGTGCTGCACGAGCCGACCCGACGCCGGATCACCGCCCTGCCCACCCCCGCCGAGGACGGCGGCGCCCGCCGGCCGTGGCGCGTCCGCCGCGCGGGGCTGCTCGACGTCAACCCGCTGGCCCGGATGATCGCCGCGCACCGGCCGTTCGTCGACCTGGACGGCGACGGCGAGCCCGACCCCGGCCCGGACCCCGAGCAGGCCGGTCCGGCCACCCGGCTCATGCTGAGCCTGGGCGCGATGGAGCACGGCGAGGTGTGGCTCGCCGAGGTCGCCGCCGAGGACGCCGCCGAGGTCGCCGCCGTCGCCGTCTGGCTCCCGCCCGACGCCGACCGCCTCGGCGCCGACCTCCAGCGCGTCGTCACCCGCGAGCTCGGTGTCCGGCCCGACCCGCGCCCCGAGCCCGCCCGCGCCCCGCTGCGCGCGATCGCCGACGCCACCGCCCGCACGCTCGCCCTGGTGCGGGAGTCGGGCGCGGAGCGGGTGCTCGTGCTGCTCGCCGACGACGGCCGGGCGGACGCGGGGGAGCGGGCGGCGCTGCTCGCCGACCTGCTCGCGCCGGTCGCCGCCGAGCAGCGCGCCGCGGGCCGGGACGTGCTGGCGGCGACCGTCGACCCCGGGCAGGTCGCGGACCTGCGGGCGCTCGGGTTCGCGGAGGTGGCGAGCACGCCGCTCGGCGCGGCGTCGCTGTGGCTGGGCGCGCTGCGCCCGGGCCGGGACCCGCGCGCCGGCGCCCCCGCCGCGGCTCAGGCCGCGATCGCGACCGCGTAGCCCGCGGCGTCCTCCTCGAGGTCGCCGGTCTCGCCCTCGGCCACGGCGCGGCGGCCGAGCACGATCGTGTAGGTCCAGAACGCGGCCAGGGCGATCGCGCCGATGACGATCTTCAGCCACCACGGCAGCGTCGACCCGGTGACGAAGCCCTCGACGACGCCGGACAGCAGCAGGGCGCCCGCGAGGCCGATGACGATCGTGATGAGGGCGCGGCCCTCCTCGGCCAGCGCGCGCGACCGCGGCCGGCCCTGCGGGTCGATCCAGGCCCAGAACAGCCGCAGGCCCGCCGCGCCGGCGACGAAGATCGAGGTCAGCTCCAGCAGGCCGTGCGGCGTGATGAGCTGGAAGAAGATGCCCAGGCTGTCGTGCGCGGCCATCATCCCGCCGGTCGCGCCGACGTTCACGGCGTTGTTCGCGAGCACGTAGAGCGTGCCGATCCCGGAGATGCCGAGGGCGACGCAGAGCGCCGCCACCCAGGCGTTGTTCGTCCACACCACGGCGGCGAACCCGGCCCCGGGGTCGTAGTAGGAGGCGAACGCCTCGTCGACGTACTGCTGCCGCTCGCTCGGCGTGCCCATGGCGGCGAGCGCGTCGGGGTTGGTCGCGACCCACCAGCCGGCGACGGTCGCGACCGCGAGGCACGCGACCATCACGCCGACCGTCCACCACCGGATCCGGTACAGCGCCGCGGGGAGCGACAGCACCACGAACCGGCGGACGTCCCGCCAGGCGGGCTCGTGCGTCCCGGCGATCCGGGACCGCGCGCGGGCCAGCAGCTGGGACAGCCGGGCGACCGCGTCCGGGTCGGGGGCGGAGGACCGGATGGTCGACAGGTCGGTCGCGGCGGCCTGGTAGAGCCGGACGAGCTCGTCCGCCTCGGCGCCGTCGAGGCCGCGCCGCCGGGACAGCTCGTCCAGGCGCGCCCAGGAGGGCTCGCGCACGGCGGAGAAGGCGTCCAGGTCCACGCCCGATACCCTGCCACACGAGGCCCGGTCCCGACCGGGTGACCTGGGGCGGGACGTCGGCGGAGGTGGGGCGTGCAGGACGAGGGCATCGTCATCGGCGAGGGCGTGCTGCTGGACGCGCGGCCGACGTCGTTCGCCAGCCGGCTGGCCGGCGCGGTGATCGACCTGATCGCGCTGGGCGTGGTGGCGATCGCCGTGGCCTGGCTGCTCACCCGGTTCGTGGTCGTGTCACCGAGCCAGGACGTCCTGCAGATCACGTTCGTCGTGGTGATGGTGACGGTGCTGGTCGTCATCCCGACGACGGTGGACACGCTGACCCGCGGCCGGTCGCTGGGCAAGCTCGCGGTCGGCATCCGGGTGGTGCGCGACGACGGCGGCCCGATCCGGTTCCGGCAGGCGTTCGTCCGCGCGCTGGTGGGCATCCTCGAGCTGTGGCTGACCCTCGGCTCGGTCGCGCTCATCACCTCGCTGGTCAACCCGCAGGGCAAGCGGCTCGGCGACATCCTGGCCGGCACCTACGCCGTCCGGGTGCGCGGCCGCACGGAGACGCGGGCGGTCCTCGTCATGCCGCCGTTCCTCGCGGCGTGGGCGCAGCAGGCCGACGTCGCGCGGCTGCCGGACGGCCTCGCGCTGGCGGTCCGGCAGTTCCTCGGCCGGGCGCCGCGGCTGCACCCCGGCTCGCGGTACGCGCTCGGGCAGCAGCTGGCGGGCGAAGTGGCCCGGTACGTCGCGCCCGGGCCGCCGGCCGGCACCCACCCGGAGGCGTTCCTCGCCGCCGTGCTCGCCACCCGCCGGGACCGCGAGTACGACGCGGCCACGCGCGCCGCGCAGCGCTCCGCGACCGAGGCCGTGACGCTGCACCGGCTGCCGCACGGCGTGCCCGACCCCGCCCGCTGAGCCACGTCGTGGACGCCCTGGCGACGGCGTCCGCGCGCCTCGTACGGTGGCGCTGCCGGGAGCAGCCGGCGCGGACATGACGGGGTGAGGCACGTGCAGGACCAGCTCGGAGCGGTGCTCGACCAGGTGCTGGCGCGGAACCCGGGGGAGCCCGAGTTCCACCAGGCGGTGCGGGAGGTGTTCGGCAGCCTCGGGCCCGTGCTCGACCGGCACCCGCGGTACGTCGACGCGGCCGTGCTGGAGCGGCTGTGCGAGCCCGAGCGGCAGATCGTGTTCCGGGTGCCGTGGGTCGACGACGCCGGCCGGGTGCAGATCAACCGCGGGTTCCGGGTGCAGTTCAGCACCACCCTCGGCCCGTCGAAGGGCGGCCTGCGGTTCCACCCGTCGGTGAACCTCGGCATCGTGAAGTTCCTCGGCTTCGAGCAGATCTTCAAGAACTCGCTGACCGGCATGCCCATCGGCGGCGGCAAGGGCGGGTCGGACTTCGACCCGCGCGGGCGCTCGGACGGCGAGGTCATGCGGTTCTGCCAGTCGTTCATGACGGAGCTGGCCCGGCACATCGGCGAGTACGTGGACGTGCCCGCCGGGGACATCGGCGTCGGCGGCCGGGAGATCGGCTACCTGTTCGGCCAGTACAAGCGCATGACCGGCCGGTACGAGTCGGGCGTGCTCACCGGCAAGGGCGTGACCTGGGGCGGCTCGCTCGTCCGCACCGAGGCCACCGGGTACGGCGCCGTGCTGTTCGCGCAGGAGATGCTCCGCGCGGCGAACCGGTCGCTCGACGGCCAGCGCGTCGTGGTCTCGGGCTCGGGGAACGTGGCGCTCTACGCGATCGAGAAGGCGCAGCAGCTCGGCGCGGACGTCGTCGCGTGCTCGGACTCGCGCGGGTACGTCGTCGACGACAAGGGCCTCGACCTGCCGCTGCTGCAGCAGGTGAAGACGGTCGAGCGCGGGTCGCTGGCCGACTACGCGGAGCGGCGCGGCGGCTCGGCGCGCTACGTGCCGGGCCGGCGGGTCTGGGAGGTCGGCGCGACGGTGGCGCTGCCGTGCGCGACGCAGAACGAGCTCGACGGGGACGACGCCCGCGCGCTGGTCGACTCCGGCCTGGTGGCGGTGGCGGAGGGCGCGAACATGCCGACGACCCCCGAGGCCGTCGCCGTGCTGCGCGAGGCCGGCGTGCTGTTCGGCCCGGGCAAGGCGGCCAACGCCGGCGGCGTGGCGACCTCCGCGCTGGAGATGCAGCAGAACGCGAGCCGGGACTCCTGGTCCTTCGAGTACACCGAGCAGCGGCTCGCGACGATCATGCGGGACATCCACGACCGGTGCGCTGCCACGGCGGACGAGTACGGCGCCCCCGGGGACTACGTGCTGGGCGCGAACGTGGCCGGCTTCCTCAAGGTCGCGGACGCGATGCTGGCCCTCGGCGTCGTCTGACCGCCCGCGGGTCAGTCCCGGGCGCACTCCGCCGGGGCGCCGTCCGGGTCGTCCACCAGGCGGTGCAGGAGGCGCAGCAGCTCGCCCTGCTCGGCCGGGTCCAACCGCCCGAGCAGCTCCTCCGCGTGCCGCCGACGCTCCCGGTCCGCCTCCGCGAGCACGGCGCGGCCCTCGTCCGTCGCCGCGACGAGGGTCGCGCGCCGGTCGGTCGGGTCGGGCCGCCGCTCGACCAGCCCGGCCCGCTCCAGGTCGTCGACCAGCGACGTGATCGACCGCGGCACCACGTCGAGCGCCGCGGCGAGCGCGGTCTGCCGCTGCGGCTCCTCGCGCGCGACGACGCGCAGCAGCCGGTGCCGGGACGGGGTCAGGTCGACGCGCTCGCGCACGTCCCGCCGCATGGTGTGCAGCGCCCGGCGGAGCAGCCAGAACAGCTCGTCGCCGGGGTTGCCCGGGGCGGGGTGGTGGTGCGCGGGGGCCGGGGTGACGGGCGTCATGCGCCCCAGGATAGCGAGTTCCGCACATAGAGAGGTACCCTCTCTATCGGAATCGTCCCCCTGGAGGCCCCATGTCCATGCACGGAGGAGGGGGCGGCAGCCCGGCCATGTACCGGTCGTTCCGCCTCGACCCGTCCGTCGCCCGGCGTCGCATCACCCGCGACGTGCTGCGGCGCATCCTCGCCTTCGCCCGCCCCTACCGCGGGCTGCTCACCGTCTTCCTCGTCGTCGTCGCGCTCGACGCCGCGATCGGCGCGGTCACCCCGCTGATCTTCCGGCAGATCATCGACCACGGCATCGCGCAGGGCCGCACCGGGCTGGTGCTCGGGCTCGCCGGCGTCGTCGCGCTGCTCGCGGTCGTGTCCGCCGGCCTGACGCTGGCGTCCCGCTGGTTCTCCGCGCGGATCGGCGAGGGCCTGATCCTCGACCTGCGCACGCAGGTGTTCGACCACGTCCAGCGGATGCCGCTGGCGTTCTTCTCCCGGACGCAGACCGGCGCGCTGGTGCAGCGGCTGAACGGCGACGTGCTGGGCGCGCAGCAGGCGTTCACGTCGACGCTGTCGAACGTCGTGTCCAACGTCCTGACCGTGGTGCTGGTGATCGCCGCGATGCTGTCGCTGTCCTGGCAGATCACCCTGCTGTCCCTGGTGCTGCTGCCGGCGTTCGTGCTGCCCGTCCGCGCGATGGGCCGGCGGCTGGCCGGCGTGACGCAGGAGTCGTACACGCTGAACGCCGCCATGGGCCAGACCATGACCGAGCGGTTCAACGTCGCCGGCGCCCAGCTGGTCAAGCTCTACGGACGCCCGGAGGACGAGACCGCGGAGTTCGCGGCGCGCGCCTCCCGGGTGCGGGACATCGGCATCACGTCGGCGATGTACGCCGCGGTGTTCCGGATCGGGCTGACGCTGATCGCGGCGGTCGCGGTCGCGATCGTCTACGGCCTGGGCGGCGTGCTCGCCATCCAGGGCTCGCTGACCGTGGGCGTGGTCGTCGCGCTGACGTCGTACCTGACCCGGCTGTACGGACCCATCACGTCGCTGTCGAACGTCCAGGTCGACGTCATGACGACGCTGGTGTCCTTCGAGCGGGTCATCGAGGTGCTCGACCTCGAGCCGACGGTCGCGGACGCGCCGGACGCGCGGCCGCTGCCCGCCGACCTCGCGAGCACCGCGAGCGTCGAGCTGGACGACGTGTCGTTCCGGTACCCCGCCGCGTCCGAGGTGTCGCTCGCGTCCCTGGAGTCGGTCGCCCGGCTGCAGAGCGAGGTGCCCGGCACCACGCTGGAGCACGTGTCGTTCACGGTGCCGCACGGCCACCTGGTCGCGCTGGTCGGGCCGTCGGGCGCCGGCAAGACCACGATCTCCGCGCTGGTCGCGCGGCTGTACGACGTCACGGCCGGCACCGTCCGGGTCGCGGGCCAGGACGTCCGCGAGGTCACGCAGGACAGCCTGCGGGACGCCATCGGGATCGTGTCCCAGGACGCCCACCTGTTCCACGACACCATCCGCGCCAACCTGCTGTACGCGCGGCCGGGCGCGTCCGACGCCGACCTGGAGCAGGCGCTGCGCCGGGCGCAGATCGGGGACCTGGTGTCCCGGCTGCCCGACGGCGTCGACACCGTCGTGGGGGACCGCGGCTACCGGCTCAGCGGCGGCGAGCGGCAGCGGCTGGCCATCGCGCGGCTGCTGCTCAAGGCGCCGCCGATCGTGGTGCTGGACGAGGCGACCGCCCACCTCGACTCGGAGTCCGAGGCCGCGGTGCAGCGGGCGCTCGCGGAGGCGCTGGTCGGGCGCACGGCGCTCGTGATCGCGCACCGGCTGTCGACGATCCGCGAGGCCGACTCGATCGTGGTGCTCGACGGCGGGCGGGTCGCCGAGCAGGGCACGCACGCCGAGCTGCTGGCGGCGGGCGGGCTGTACGCGGAGCTGTACGAGACGCAGTACGCGCCCGCGGCGGGCTGAGCGGGCTGAGCGGGCCGGCCCTGCGGGGGTCCCGCGGGGCTCAGATCAGGCCGAGGTGCCGCACCGCGTCCCGCTCCTCGGCGAGCTCCGCCACCGACGCGTCGATCCGCGCGCGGGAGAACGCGTCGATCTCCAGGTCCGGCACGATCCGCCAGACCCCGTCGTCGGCGGCGGTCACCGGGAACGAGCAGACCAGCCCCTCGGGCACGCCGTACGACCCGTCCGACACCCGGCCGGCCGACGTCCAGTCGCCGGCCGGGGTGCCCCCGCGGCGCAGGTGGCCGTGGTCGATGATCGCGCTGACCGTCGACGCGACCGACGACCCGCCGCGGGCGGCGATGATCGCGGCGCCGCGCTGGGCGACGGTGTCGATGAACGGGCCCTCGGCCCAGGCGCGGTCGACGACCTCCAGCGCGGGGCGGCCGGCGATCCGCGCGTGCCGCAGGTCGGGGTACTGGGTGCGCGAGTGGTTGCCCCACACCGTGACCCGGGTGATCTGCCCCGGGCTGACGCCGGCCCGCAGCGCGAGCTGGGCGAGGGCCCGGTTGTGGTCCAGGCGGGTCAGCGCGGTGAACCGGTCCCGCGGCACGTCGGGCGCGTGCGCCGCGGTGATCATCGCGTTGGTGTTCGCCGGGTTGCCGATGACCAGCACGCGGATGCCGTCGGCCGCGCCGGCGTTGATCGCCGCGCCCTGCGCCCGGAAGATGCCGGCGTTGGCCTGCAGCAGGTCGGCCCGCTCCATGCCCGCCGTCCGCGGCTGCGCGCCGACCAGGATCGCGATGTCCGCGCCGTCGAACGCGGCGCGCGGGTCGGCGGTGACGTCCACGTCGACCAGCAGCGGCGAGGCGACGTCCTGCAGCTCCAGCGCGACGCCGTGCGCCGCCTGCAGCGCGTCGGGCCGTTCGAGCATCCGCACCCGGACCGGGGTGTCCGGGCCGAGCAGCTCGCCGCTCGCGACGCGGAACAGCAGCGAGTAGCCGATCTGGCCGGCGGCGCCGGACAGCGTGAGCGTGACGGCGGGACGGGGCACGGAGGACTCCTGGTGGGTCGGCGTCGGGTCGGGGCGTCGGCGTCAGGAGCGTCAGCGGCAACGATCCGCCCCCGACGGTAGGCGGCGTCCCGGCGCAGTTCAAGGGCGGTGCGCGCCGTGTCGGGGGCGCCGGCGCCCGGTCAGGCCTCCGCGACCGCGACCGCGTGCTCGGCGGCGTCGTCGGCGACGAACCGCGCCAGCCGCTCGGCCTCCGGCAGCACCGCCCGCCGCTCCGCCGGGCGCCACGGCCGCAGCGGGGTGACGGTGAGCGTCGCGCGCTCGCGGCGGCCGCGTGGGGCGCCCGCGGGCCGGGGGAGCCGCTCGCGCCGCAGGGTCCAGGACCCCGCCACCGCGCCGTCGAGCAGCACCGTGCCCGGCGGCATGCCGTTGCGGCTGGCGAGCGCCGGGCGGATCGCCGGCGGGATCACCCGGCTGCGGTCGTCGTGGCCCAGCAGGAGGTTGTCGAAGTCGGGCAGCAGCCGGGCGGGCGCGCGGGCGTCCTCGGGCGGCCGCGGGGCGCCGGGCAGGTCGAGCAGGACCCGGGGCCGGCCCGACGGCGGGTCGACGTGCACCAGCTCGAAGAGCTCGGGCCGCAGCCGGGCGACGACGGGGGCGAGCCGGGTCAGGCCGGACCACCGCTGCACGTCGGCGACGGTCGCGGGCCCGTACGCGGCGAGGTAGCGGCGGACCAGGGCGGCGAGGGCGGCGTCGCGGTCGTCGTCGGGAGCACCGCCGCCCGGGTCGCCGGCGGGCGCGTCGACCCCGAACCACGCCCACGCCGTCGTCCAGGTCGTCGGCATGCTCCGCCCCCACACCCCGCGCGGGGTGACCTGCACCAGCGGCAGCAGCCCGCGCGCGCCCTGCGCGAGCGACCCGGGGTCGAGCCCGGGCCAGGTCGCGGCCAGGCGCGCCCCGAGGTCCCGCGCGGTCAGCGGGCCGTCCGCCAGCGCGTCGAGCGCCGCCGCCCGGAGGTCGTCGAGGTCGACCTGCCGCAGCGTCGGCGCGGCGGAGACGTTCGCGGTGAGGTGCCGGCGCAGGGTCGGCGCGAGCAGCGGCCAGAGCGCCAGCGCGTCGTCGGCGGTGACCAGGTGCACGGTGTCCCGGAGCAGGGCGAGGCGCGCGACGCGGCGGTCCGTCATCGCGTCGGCCAGGTCCGCGTGCGCGAGGCCGGCGACCCGGGCGTGCAGGGCGAGGTAGGCCGACGACGGGTTCTGGGACTGCAGCGCGACCAGGTGCCGCACGACGTCGACCGCCGGGGCGTCCGTCCGGTCGAGCAGGTGCTGCCGCGCGAGCAGGGCGCGCCCCAGCCCGCGCGTGGTGATCGTGCCGCCGCCCGCGAGGTCCCCGTCGCCCGTCACGGTGCCGACGCTACGCGCGCGGTCCGACACGTCGGGCTCTTCTGGCGGTGGAACGTTGTGACGGACACGCCGCCGGCGTGTCCGTCACAACGTTCCAGTGTCGGGTGGGCAGGCGCACGCGGGCCCGGTCGCCGGGAGGGGCGGCCGGGCCTGCCGGCCTACAGCCGGCCCGCGGCCTTGAGCGCCAGGTACGCGTCCGCGAGGCGCGGGGCCAGGTCGTCCGGCAGCGCGTCCACCACCTCGACCCCGTGGCTGCGCAGCCGCTGCGCGACCGCCAGGCGCTCGAGCTCGGTCCGCTCGGCCGCCGCCGCGTCGAACAGGGCGGCGACGTCCTCCCGCCCGGTCCGGAGCCGCTCGACCTCGGGGTCCCGCACCGACGCGAGCACCACCTGGTGCCGGGACGCGAGCTGGTCGACCACCCGGAGCAGCCCGTTCTCGACCGCCGCGGGCTCCAGCGCCGAGAGCAGCACGACCAGCGCCCGCTGGGACAGCCGCTCCTGCACCTGCGCGACGACGCCCGGCCAGTCGGCCTCGACGAGCGACGGCTCCACGTCCGCCAGGGCGTCGGCGATCGCCGGCATCAGGCGCGGCCCGGACGCGCCCGCCACCCGCGCGCGCACGGCCCGGTCGTAGGCGAGCAGCTCCACCCGGTCGCCCGCCCGCGACGCGAGCGCGGCGAGCAGCAGGGCCGCCTCGACGGACGGCTCCAGCCGCGGCTCCTCGCCGGTGCGCGCGGCGCTGGTGCGCGAGGTGTCGAGCACGATCAGCACCCGCCGGTCCCGCTCCGGGCGCCAGGTGCGGACCACGACGTCGTTGCGCCGCGCGCTGGCCCGCCAGTCGATCGACCGCACGTCGTCGCCGATCACGTACTCGCGCAGCGAGTCGAACTCCGTGCCCTGGCCGCGGACCTGGACCGCGGCGCGGCCGTCCATCTCGCGGAGCCGGGCGAGCCGGCTGGGCAGGTGCCGGCGGGACGCGAACTCGGGCAGCACCCGCTGGGTGCCGGGCACGTCGATCGACGCCTGCCGGGCCGCGAGCCCGAGCGGGCCGGCGGACCGGATGGTGACCCGGTCGGCGCGCAGGTCGCCGCGGCGGCTGGGGCGCAGGGGGGTGTCGACGCGGCGCGACTCCCCGGGCGGCAGGTCGACCCGGTGCCGGTTCTGCTCGGCTCCCGCCGACGGCTGCCACGCGTCCCGGACGACCGCGCGCAGCCGGCGGGCGCCGGTGTGCGTGAGGGTCAGCCGGGACCGTGCGGGCTCGTGCAGCCGGACCGCCCCGGTGACCTCGCGGCGGATCGCCACGGCGCGCGGGGACGCGGCGAGGGCGACGTCGACGGCGCACAGCAGCACCACCAGCGCCGCCCAGGCCAGCACCGTGCCGGGCACGGGCCAGAGCACCGCCGGCACCGCGCCGACCGCGGTCAGCGCGACCGCGCGCCAGGTGATCGCCACGCCGGGCGCCTCAGCGGGGGACCGGGACGGACGCCAGCACGGTGTCGAGCACCGACTCCGCGGTCACGCCCTCGAGCTCGGCCTCGGCGCGCAGCTGCACGCGGTGCCGCAGCGTCGGGTGCGCCAGCGCCTTCACGTCGTCCGGGGTCACGTACGACCGGCCCTGCAGCCAGGCCCAGGCCCGCGCCGTCGCCAGCAGCGCGGTGGCGCCGCGGGGGGAGACGCCGAGGGACAGCGACGGCGACTGCCGGGTGCCGCGCACCACGTCGACCACGTAGCCGAGCACCTCGGGCGCCACCTGCACCCGGGCGACCTCGGCGCGGGCGCGCTCCAGCACGTCCTTGCCGGCGACCGGGCGCACGCCGGCCTTGACGAGGTCGCGCGGGTCGAAGCCCGCGGCGTGCCGGGCCAGGACCTCGATCTCCTCGTGCCGCTCGGGCAGCGGGAGGGTCAGCTTGAGCAGGAACCGGTCGAGCTGCGCCTCGGGCAGCGGGTAGGTGCCCTCGTACTCGACGGGGTTCTGCGTCGCGATGACGACGAACGGCGACGGCAGCGGGCGCGGGGTGCCGTCGACCGACACCTGGCGCTCCTCCATGGCCTCGAGCAGCGACGCCTGGGTCTTGGGCGGCGTGCGGTTGATCTCGTCGGCGAGCATGAGGTTGGTGAACACCGGGCCCTCGCGGAACGAGAACTCGGCCGTGCGCGCGTCGTAGACCAGCGAGCCGGTGACGTCGCCGGGCATGAGGTCCGGCGTGAACTGCACCCGCTTGGTGTCGAGGTCCAGCGCGGTCGACAGCGTCCGGACGAGCAGCGTCTTGGCGACGCCGGGCACGCCCTCGAGCAGCACGTGGCCGCGGCACAGCAGCGCGATCACCAGGCCGGTCACGGCGGCGTCCTGGCCGACGACGGCGCGGCCGACCTCGGCGCGGACGGCGCCGAGCGCCTCGCGGAGCTCGGGGGAGGGCTCGGGGGCGGCGGGGGTCGCGGCGGGCGCGGGCGGGGCGGCGGGCGCGGCGGGCCCCGGCTGCTGGGCCCACGCGGGCTGCTGCGCCTCCCACGGCTGCTGCGGGGTCGGCTGCTGCGGGCCGGGCTGCTCCGGCCCGGTGGGCTGCGGCGCGGGGTACCCGGCGGGCGTGCCGCCCTGCGGCCACGGGTTCGGGGCGGGGTGGTCGGTCACGTGGGGTGAACCTCGCTCTCGAGCTGGTCGAGCCGGCGGGCCAGGTGCTCCAGGCCCGCGTCTGACGTGGGGGGTGGTCCGTACAGCAGGTCGCGCACGTCGGCCTCGTCCCGGGCGGCGGCCCGGGCGACGGCGGTGACGACGTCGGGGGCCGCGGCCGAGCGCGGCACGCCGAGCCGGCGGGCGAGCCGCGCGGCGGTGCCGGCCCGCAGCGAGGCCGCGGCGTGCCCGTACGACCGGGACGTCCGGTAGAGCCGGGCGCGGCCGCGGGTGGTCTCGGCGGGGCGGACCACGACGGGCAGCCGCTCGGCGACCACCCGGCCCAGCCGGCGACCCCGCCACAGCGCGAGCGCGGCCACGACGACGAGCGCCTGGATCAGCAGCACCCGCGCGGCCGGCGGGAGCAGGTCGCCCAGGCCGGGCCCGGCCGCGCCCTCGTCGGCGCCGAGGTCGCTCGCGGACGGCACGTACCAGACCAGCTCGGCGTCCCGGCCGAGCGCGCGCAGCGCGAGCGCGGCGTTGCCCGCGTCGGTGACCCGGGCGTTCGTGAGCAGGCCCGCGTCGCCGAGGACGGTGACCCGGCGGCCGTCGGCCTCGGAGTCGGCGTACAGGTAGGCCTGCGGCGAGCTGCCCGGCACCGGGAAGCACAGCGCGGTCCCGGCCGGGGCGGCCTCGCCGAGCGGGGTGACGCCCGCGCCGGTCGCGGAGATGGTGCCGGCGGCCGCGGCGTCGGGGTCCTCGCAGGACGCGGCGACGGACGCCGGCTCCGTGCCGCCGGACCAGCCGGTGGTGAGGCCCGGGACCACGCGGTCGAGCAGGTACGACGGGTCGAGCAGCACCAGGTCCGCGGCGGTGCCCGCCAGCGCCTCGACCTGCTCGCCGGACAGCAGCCAGTCGGAGGTGACGAGCAGGGTCCGGCCCGCCTCCGCGGCGTCGACCGCCGCGCCGGCGGAGCGCACGTAGGTGATCCGGACGCCCTGGTCGCGCAGCACCTCGGCGAGCGCCATCGCGCCGTTCGGCCGCGGGTTGTCCGGGGCGAGCGCCGTGGCCGAGCGGGTCGGGGCGGGCAGCAGCGCGGCGAGCACGCCGATCCCGAGCACGACCGCGACGACCACGAGCCAGCGCACCCGGCGCCAGCGGGCGCCCGCCCGGGTGCGGGCGGTCGTGCCGTCGCCGAGGACGACGTCGCCGGCGACGGGCGGCGCGGGCGCGCGGGTCGTCGCCGGGGCGGTCACGCGTCCACCCCCGCGGCGGCGAGCCCGGCGGGCAGGGTCGGGCGGGTCGCGGTCACGCGGGCGTCGAGCTCGCGCAGGGCCGCGTCGTCCTCCGCCCGCGGGGTGCGCTCGCCGTAGACGACGTCGTCGAACAGCCGCCCCGCCGCGCGCAGGTCCACCGCGTGGGCCGGCAGCCGCAGCCCGGCGGCCTCGACCGCCTCGTGCGCGGTACGGCCCGGCTGCTCCTCGAGCACGGCGCGCTCCTCGAGCGACCGCACGACCGCGCGGAACCGGTCGGCGACGGCGGCGGCCCAGTCGCCGCGCCCGGCGGCGGCGTCGGCGGCGGCCCGGAGCTCGTCCGCGGTCCGGCGGTCGTCCGCGTCCAGCACGCCGCGGTTCCCGGCGACCCGCCGGCTGCGGCGCACCGGCCCGGTCACCAGGAACGCCACGGTCACGAGCACGGCCAGCCCGACGAGGATCGCCAGGAGCGTGCCGACGTTGCCGATCGGCAGGCCGTCGGCGCCCTCGAACAGCCGGCCGAGCCAGTCCAGGAACCGCTGCAGCAGGCTCGGCTGCTGGTGGTACACGGGGTCGGCGAGCTCCTGCTCGAGCCAGCGGCGCGCCTGCTCGGCGTCCGGGACGACGGGCACGGTCACCGGCCGGCGCCCTCCGCGGCCCGGGCCAGCTCGACGTCCAGGCCCTCGCGGCGCATCCGGACGTCGATGTAGGCGAGCGCGATGACGCCGGCCATGAAGACCGTGGTGATGGTGGTGGCGATCGCGGTGCCGATCGCGGTGAGCGCGATCGACGGCCCGCTGGTCATCAGGGGGTCGTTCAGGACGATCTGCGAGATCAGCGTGACCGGCACGACGACGATCTGGGCGATGATCCCGACCAGGATCGTCACCAGCAGGTAGAGGCCGAGCAGCCGCCAGAAGCTGCCGCGGGTCAGCCGCCAGGCGCGGGCCACGGAGGCCCAGAAGCCGCCGCCCTCGAGCATGATCGCGGCGGGCGCGAGCAGGGTGCGGATGGTGATCCAGAACCCGCCGACCACCGCGGCGGCCGCGGCCAGCAGGCCGACCAGCACCGTGAGGCCCACGCTGTCCGAGGTCGAGCCGACCAGGACCACGAGGCCGACCAGCGCCGCCACGGCGACCGACGTCGCCAGGCCGAGCAGCAGGCTGAAGCCGATCACCCAGACGATCCGCTTGCCCTGGCCGCGCACCACCTCGCGGGCCGAGATCCGCTGGCCGATCACCGAGCGGCTCACCGACAGGATGAGCAGGCCGGTGAGGATCGTGGTGGCCAGCGCCGTGAGCGGGATGCTCGCGACGCTCGCGAGCGAGGTGCCGAAGCTGTCGCCGAGCAGCTCGGTGTCGGCGGTGGTGAGGCCGGCGCCGCTGGTGAACAGGTCGTTGACCGCGCCGGCGAAGATGCCCGCGAGGTACCACTGGACCAGCGCGCCGATCGCCGTGGCGACCGCGACGACCACGGCGGTGAGGCCGAACATCGTCGCGGGGTTGTGCCGGATCGCGCGGAACGCGCCGTCGAAGATCTCCCAGATGCTCAGCGGGCGCAGCGGGATGATCCCGGGCTGCGCGGCCGCCGGCTGGTAGGGGGTCGCGCCCCAGCCGGAGGGCGTGGCGCCGGGCTGCTGGCCGTAGCCCTGCTGGCCGTAGCCGGGCGCGGCCGGGTAGCCCGGGGCGGTCGGGTACCCGGGCTGCTGCCCGTAGCCCGGCTGCTGCCCGTAGCCCGGCGCGGGCGGCTGACCCGGCGCCTGGCCCGGCGCGGTCGGGTACCCGGGCTGCTGCCCGTAGCCCGGTTGCTGCCCGTACCCCGGCGGGACCGGCGCGGCGGGGCCGGGCCGCCCCTGCTGCCCCGGCGCGTCACCCGGACGGCCGCCGCCCGGGTGGGTGCCCGCGTCGCCCCACGGGTTCGCGGGCTGCCCGCCGGCCGCCGGGTCCGCCGGCGCCTGCCAGCCCGCGGCGTACTGCCCGTACCGCGGCGCGGGGCGGGGGTCGGCGGCCTGCTGCGGCGCGTCCTCGGGGCGTCCCTCGTCGTGAGGCGTGCTCATCGTGCTCCTCGGGGGGTCGCGGCGGGGTGCGCCGGGAGCACCCCTGCGGGGCGCCGGGCGCGGCTGACGGCCATCGTGCCACGTCAGGTCCGCGCGCGGGCCGCTGCTCCGTCCGGACGTCCCGCGGCGGTGGGGGCCCGGTCCGGGCCGCCGTGATGCGATCATGGGCAGATGAAGGGACGCGTTCTCGTGGTCGACGACGACACCGCCCTGTCCGAGATGATCGGCATCGTCCTGCGTTCCGAGGGGTTCGAGCCGGTCTTCTGCGCGGACGGGGACGAGGCACTGGAGACCTTCCGGTCCTCGCAGCCGGACCTCGTGCTGCTCGACCTCATGCTGCCGGGCAAGGACGGCACCGAGGTGTGCCGGCTGATCCGGGCGGAGTCGGGCGTGCCGATCGTCATGCTGACCGCCAAGGCCGACACGGTCGACGTGGTGCTCGGGCTGGAGTCCGGCGCGGACGACTACATCGCCAAGCCGTTCAAGCCCAAGGAGCTGATCGCGCGCGTGCGGGCGCGGCTGCGCCGCAGCGACGAGCCCGCCCCGGAGCACCTGCGCATCGGCGACCTGTCGATCGACGTGACCGGGCACCGGGTGACGCGGGACGGCGCGCCGATCTCCCTGACCCCGCTGGAGTTCGACCTGCTGGTCGCGCTCGCGCGCAAGCCGTGGCAGGTGTTCACCCGCGAGGTGCTGCTCGAGCGCGTGTGGGGCTACCGGCACGCCGCCGACACCCGGCTGGTCAACGTCCACGTCCAGCGCCTCCGGTCCAAGATCGAGGCCGACCCCGAGCGTCCCGAGATCGTCGTGACGGTGCGCGGCGTCGGCTACAAGGCGGGCGCGACGCCCCCGTGACCGGCACCTCCCGCGGCGGCGTCACCGCGCGGGCGGCGCGCGCGTGGCGGCTCGCCACGGTGCGCGCCGGGGCCCGCGCGCGCCGCCTCGCCCGCGCCTGGCGCGGGTCGCTGCAGGCCCGCGTCCTCACGCTGACCCTGGTGGCCGGGCTGCTCGCGCTCGCGCTCCTGGGCGGCTACCTGTCGGTCAGCGTGCGGGACGGGCTGTTCACCCAGCGGGTGGACCAGGTGCTCGCCGAGTCCGCCCGCAGCGCGGCCCAGGCGCAGGAGACGTTCGACGCCTCGACGGCGACCACCGCGCCGGAGGTCCAGCTCCTGCTCAACGACATGGTGCGCGCGCTGCGCTCCGGCGGGTCGGGGGAGCGCGAGGTGTTCATCCTGCGCACCCGGGGCCAGCAGCAGCCGATCCTGGTCACCAGCGCGGTGACCGAGTCGACGCTCGTCGGCCTGGTGTCGGAGCCGCTGCGCACCGCCACCGCCGAGGGCGAGGGGCAGCGCTGGGAGTCGGTCGCGTGGCCCGCCTCGTCCACGGACACCGGCCGGGTGGAGCCCGGCGTGATGGTCGGGCAGCTCGTCACCGTGCCCGCGGCCGGGTCCTACGAGCTGTACTTCCTGTACTCGCTGCAGGCGGAGCAGGACCGGCTGGAGTTCCTGCAGAGCGTCCTCGGTATCGGCGCCGTGGCCCTCGTCGTGCTGCTCGTGTCGATGACCTGGCTCGTGACCCGGCAGGTCGTCCGCCCGGTGCGGCAGGCCGCGCACGTCGCGGAGCGGATCGCCGACGGCAGCCTCACCGAGCGGATGCCGGTGCGCGGCGAGGACGAGATGGC
>NZ_DASQCJ010000118.1:0-34494 GCF_035634735.1 Cellulomonas sp. | reverse complement strand
CCTGGAGTTCCACCAGGTCAACCGCTCGCGCCGTGAGGCGTCTGCGGGTCGCGGACTGTCACCGCCGGCTCGGACTTTCACCGACCCCGGAGCACGTGTGTGTGTTCTACCGAACGATGATGCCACACGCGGCATTCCCGCCTGCGCGGGGTGGGTGGCGCGGCGGGCGGCGCGGGTGGGTGGCGCGGCGCGAGCGGCGCGGGGTGGGTGGCGCGGCGCGAGCGCCGCGGCGCGAGCGGCGCGGGGTGCGCGGCCGTGGGGCGTCGGCCCCACGCAGCCCGGCGGGGCCGGGGTCCCGGCCCGTCCGTCAGCGCCGCGCCAGCGCGCCGTCCGCCAGACCGCGCAGCGCGTCGATCTCCGCGTTCGGGTCCTCGGCGCCGTAGACGGCCGACCCGGCGACGAACACGTTCGCCCCGGCGGTGGCCACGGTCTCGATCGTCCCGCGGGACACGCCGCCGTCGACCTGGATCCAGGTGCCGGCGCCCTGCTCGTCGATCGCGGCGCGCAGCCGGCGGATCTTGGGCAGGGTGCCCTCGATGAACGCCTGGCCGCCGAACCCGGGCTCGACGGTCATGACGAGCACCATGTCGAACTCCGGCAGCAGGTCCAGCAGCGGCTCGACCGGCGTGGCGGGCCGCAGGGCGATGCTCGCCCGGGCGCCGGCCGCCCGGATCTCCCGGGCCAGCCGCACGGCGGCCTGCGTGGCCTCGGCGTGGAAGGTGACGGAGGCGGCGCCGGCGTGCGCGTAGTCGACGGCCCACCGGTCGGCGGCCTCGATCATGAGGTGCACGTCGACCGGCACGGGCGACACCTCGATGATCCGCTTCACGACCGGCAGGCCGAGCGTGAGGTTCGGGACGAAGTGGTTGTCCATCACGTCCACGTGCGCCCAGTCGGCCCGGCTGATCCGGTGCAGGTCGCGCTCGAGGTTGGTGAAGTCGGCGGACAGGATGCTGGGGCTGATCTGCGCGTGCACCCGCCCAGGGTATCGGCGCGCGGCGGGGCCCGCCGGTCGCCCCGGCGAGCCCCGGTCCGCACCGGGGTCGGCGCCCGGGGCCGGCCGGCCGGAGGCCGCGCGGGGCGTCGTCAGGCCGTGCGGCGCAGCAGCGTGAGGTGCATCGCGTCGGTGCCGTGCGCGTGCGGCCAGAGCTGGGCGTCCTCGCGCGCGGGCAGGTCCAGCCCCGGCGCGATGCCGTGCAGCACGGCCGGCGCGTCGAGCACCTCGACCTCCAGGCCCGCCCTGCGCGCGGCGCGGGTGGCGTCGAGCACGGCGAGCCGGGTCTCCGCGAGCACGGGCGAGCACGTCACGTACGCCACGACCCCGCCGACGCGCACGGCGCGGAGGGCCGAGCCGAGCAGGTCCCGCTGCAGGGCCGTGAGCTGGGCCAGGTCCGACGGCGTCCGCCGCCAGCGCGACTCCGGTCGACGGCGCAGCGCCCCGAGGCCCGTGCACGGGGCGTCGAGCAGCACGCGGTCGTAGCCGCCCGGCTCGGCGTCGCCGACCTCGCGGCCGTCCCCCACCCGCACGTCCTCGACGGCGCCGTCCGGGGCCGCGGCGACCGCCTGGCGGACCAGCCGCGCGCGGTGCGGCTGCACCTCGTTGGCGACGAGCCGGGCGCCGCGCTCGCCCGCCAGTGCGGCGAGCAGCGCGGCCTTCCCGCCGGGCCCGGCGCACAGGTCGAGCCAGCGCGCGTCGGCACCGTCGAGCGGCGCGTCGGCCAGCGCGAGCGCGACGAGCTGGCTGCCCTCGTCCTGCACGCCGGCCGTCCCGGCGCGCACGGCGGACAGCCCGGCCGGGTCGCCGCCGCCCGCGAGCGTGACGGCGGTCGGCGACCAGCGGCCCGGCGTGGCGTCGGGGCCGGCGGCGGCCAGCAGGTCGTCGCGGTCGGCGAGCCCGGGCCGGGCGACCAGCGACACCCGCGGAGCCTCGTTGTCGGCGGCGAGCAGGTCGCCGATCTCGGCGGCGTCCCGGCCGTGGCCGACCAGGGCCTCTCGCAGGGCGCGGGTGACCCAGGCCGGGTGGCTGTCGACGGCCGAGAGCCGGGCGACGGCGTCGGTGCCCCCGGGGTCGGCGGCGTCGCCGATGCGCTCCAGCCAGACGTCCAGCGGCTCGCGGGACACGGCCCGCAGCACGGCGTTCACGAACTGCGCGGGGCCGGCGCCGACCTGCTCGCGCACGAGGCCCACGGTCTCGGACACGGCGGCGTGCGGGGGCACCCGCATGCCGAGCAGCTGGTGCGCGCCGAGCCGCAGCGCGTCGAGCACCGGCGGGTCGACCTGGTCGAGCGACCGCCCGGTGCACTGCGCGAGGACCGCGTCGTACCGGCCCTGCAGCCGGAGGGTCCCGTAGGCGAGCTCGGTCGCGAAGCCCGCGTCCCGGCCGCGGATGCCGCGCTCGCGCAGCAGCGGCGGCAGGACGAGGTTCGCGTAGGCGTCGGAGTCGGCGACGGTGCGCAGCACGTCGAACGCCGCGGTGCGCGCGGGGTCGGACGACCGGCGGCGGGCGGACGGCGCGGCGGCGGTGCGCTCACGCGGCGCCTGGCGGGACGCGGGCCGCTGGCGGCCGGCCGCGTCGCGGTGCTGGCCGGCCGGGTCGCGGTGCTGGCCGGACGCGCCGTCGCCGTCGCGGCGGGGGCCGCCGACCCCCTCGCGGCGCGGGCCGCCCGTGCTCCCGCCGTCGCGTCGCGGACCGGAACCGCTCGGGCGCCGCGGCCCGCCGCCGTCGCGCCGCGGGGCGCCGCCGCCGCCGGCCGGACGCCCGCCCCGGCCGGCGCCCTCGCCGCTCACGCGCCCGCCTCCGGGCCGCGCGCGCCGGCCGTGGCCGCGTGGCCCGCCCGGTCGTCCCGGCCGAGCACGGTGCCCTCGTCGAGCCGGGCGCCGCGCGCCCAGTCCGCCGCGGCCATCGCGCGCTTGCCCGCCGGCCGCACCTCCCCCAGCCGGACGGCGTGCGTGCCGGTGCCGACGAGCACCTCGCCGCGGCCGACCCGCACGGCGCCGGGCGCCAGGTCGGTGACCTCGGGGGCGAGCCGCACCGGGCCGAGGCCCAGGCGCGCGCCGTCCGGCAGGGTGGTCCAGGCGCCGGGGGCCGGGGTGCAGCCGCGGACCCGGCGGTCGACGGCCATCGCGGGGTGCTGCCAGCGCACGCGCGCATCCTCGGTGGTGAGCCGCGGCGCGAGGCTGACACCGTCGGCGGGCTGCGGGACGGGCGTGAGGATGCCCTCCTCCAGCGCGTCGAGGGTCTTCACCAGCAGGCCGGAGCCGGCCTCGGCGAGCCGCCCGAGCAGGTCCCCGGAGGTGTCGAGCGGGCGGATGGTCTCGGTGAGCGTGCCGAGCACGGGCCCGGTGTCGAGCCCGGCCTCCAGCAGGAACGTGGACGCGCCGGTGACCTCGTCGCCGGCGATGATCGCGTGCTGCACGGGCGCCGCGCCGCGCCAGGCGGGCAGCACGGAGAAGTGCAGGTTGACCCAGCCGTGCCGCGGCAGGCCGAGGACGGCCGGCGGCACGAGGTTGCCGTAGGCCACGACGGGCGCGGCGTCGGGGGCGATCGCGGCGATCCGCGCCTGCGCCTCGGGGTCCCGGAGCGTGGCCGGCGTCAGCACCTCGATCCCGGCCTCGAGCGCGCGCTCCTTCACCGGGCTCGGGGTGAGCGTCCGGCCTCGGCCGGCGCGGGCGTCGGGGCGGGTGAGGACGGCGACGACCTCGTGGCGGGAGTCGAGCAGGGCGTCCAGGGCGGGCAGCGCCACCGCGGGCGTCCCGGCGAAGAGCAGGCGCATGGGCACCGATCCTAGTGCCGGGCCGGTCAGGACCCGAGCCCGCCGAACAGCAGGGACACCATCATGGCGACCACCACCGAGTTGAACGCGAACGCCAGCAGCACGTGGGTGCGCGCCAGCGTCCACGCGGCCCGCGACCGCATGTGCCCCGAGACGGTCGCCGCCATGGCGGACAGCAGCACCGCGAGCGTGAGGTAGTCGCCGAACTGCGCGTCGCCCTCGACGTCGATCGTGAGGTGCCGCTCGCCGTCGTCGCGCCGCCCCTGGTCGAGCCGGAGGTACTGCAGGGTGAAGGCGTAGACCATCTGCGCCCAGGAGCACGCGACGTTGACCAGGCCGAGCCCGATGTACGTCCAGTCCTGGCGGTAGCCGGGGTCCTGCGCGATGAGGATCGTCACGGCGACCGCGACGACGGCGGCGGCCATCGTCCAGCTCGCGGCACCGCCGTAGCCGAGCAGCCGGTTCCACCAGCGCCGCCCGAGGTCCCGCTCCCGCCACGCGCTGGCCACCAGGCCGCGCGGGCCGCGCCGCGCGTAGGTGGCGTGCGTCCACACGAGGTACACCCCGGTGAACACGGGCCACATGACGAGGTAGAAGGTGATCGCCGCCGCCCCGGGACCGAGCCCGAGGCGGTCGCCCCGGATCGCCAGGACCCCGACGGCGACCGCGAGGGCGACGGCGAAGCTGACGTTGGCGCGGACGTTGTCGCTCACGTAGCGGCTGGCCATGGCCCCGATCCAAGCAGAGCGCCGGGCCGGGGCGGGCGGGGCGCCGGTCGAGCGGGGCGCCGATGGGTCCGGGCGAGGCGCCGCCGCCCCGCGTCAGCCCGGCCGAGCGGCCCGCCGCCCCGCGTCAGCCCGGCAGCGCGCCCCGCGCGACCAGGTCCGCCCGGAGCGCCGCGGCGCCCGTGAACAGCACGGCCTGGTACCCCAGCTCCGCGGCCCCGGCGACGTTCGCCGGGCTGTCGTCGACGAACACGGTCCGCGCGGGGTCCAGGCCGTGCCGCTCGGCGAGCACCGCGAAGATCCGCGGGTCCGGCTTCACCACGCCCTCGCGGCCCGACACCACGACGGCCTCCAGGCGGCCGATCACCGGCGCGGCGGTCTCGCCGTGGTGGTAGGTCTCGGCGGACCAGTTGGTCAGCCCGAGCACCCGGACGCCGGCGGCCCGCAGGTCGTCGACCACCTCGGCGCTGCCCGGCACGGGCCCCGGCAGGGCCTGCGCGAACCGCTCGACGTACAGGTCGACGGTCGCGGCGTGCTCGGGGTGGGTCCGGGCGACCTCGTCGCGGGCCTCCCGCCAGGACCGGCCGGCGTCCTGCCGGAGATTGAGCGCCGGGAAGTCGACGTCGGTGAGGAACCGCTCGACCTCGTCGTCGGTCAGCACGCCGTCGAAGGCCCGCTCGGCCTCCCAGCGCACGAGGACGTTCCCCAGGTCGAACACGACGGCGTCGACGGGCTCGGTCACAGCATCTCCTCCGGGTCGAGCCGCACGCGCACGGACCCGCCCTCCCGGCGGGCGCTGCGGACGGCGAGGGACGCGGCCAGCGACCGCGCCAGGGCCCGGCCGTGCGCGACGGGCACCCGGACGAGGGTGCGCACGGGCGGGTCGAGCGACTCCTGCACGGCGGCGGAGCCGGGCGCCAGGGGCTCGGGCTGCGGGACGGGACCGAGCACGTCGGACCCCTCCGGCAGCTCGACGCGCGCGAGCACGGCGGCGACCACCTCCCGGGTGCCGATCAGCTCGGCGACCCGCACGACCGGCGGCAGCCGCACCTCGGCGCGCTCGGCGAGCTCGCGCTCCGCGAGGCCGACGGGGTCCCAGCGCACGAGCGCCTGGGTGGGTCGCTCCGCGCCGTCACCGACGAGCAGCACGACGCCGCCGTCCCGGGACGACCGGACGAGCGCGGCGGCGGCGAGCCAGCGGCGCACCGCGTCCTCCGTCGCGCGCAGCGACGTCGACCCGGTGGTGACGGCCGCGTCCAGCAGCACGGCCGCCGCGTAGCCGCCCGGCGCGACCGGCTCGGCCCCGATGGTCGACACGACGAGCGCCGGGCGGTCCGGCACCTCGGCGAGCACGCCGGAGCGCGCGCCGGAGTGCCGCACGGTCACCCCGGGGAACGCGCGGCCGAGCTCCTCGGCGGTCCGGTCGGACCCGACGGCCACGGAGCGGAACGTGCCGTTCCCGCACGCCTCGCACCGCCACTGGATCGCCAGCCGCCCGCACCACCGGCACTGGGCGGTGCCGTCGCCCGACGTCAGCGCGAGCGGGCCGTGGCAGTGGGTGCACCGCGCGATCTCCCGGCACCGGGCGCAGGCGACCGCCGGCAGGTAGCCGGCCCGCGGCACCTGGACGAGCACCGGCCCGTCGGCGAGCCGGTCCCGGATGGTCCGCCACGCCTCGCCGGGCAGCCGCGCGGCCGCGGCGGCGCCCTCCCGCGCCAGCTCGACGCTGGTGAGCGCGCGGACGCGCGGGGTGCGGGCGCGCACGACGTCCCGGTCGGCGGCGACGGCCCGGACCCAGCCGGACTCCACGAGCGCCTGCACCTCGGTGGACCGGGCGTGCGCCGCGAGCAGCAGGCCGCAGCCCGCCAGCTCCGCGCGCAGGCCGAGCACCTCGCGGACGTGCGGGTACGGCGCGCGGGGCTCGGCGTGCAGGTCGTCGCCGTCGTCCCAGCACACCGCGAGTCCCAGGTCCCGGACGGGCGCGAACGCCGCGGCGCGGGTGCCGACGACCACGCGGGCGTGCCCGCGCAGCACGGCCAGGAACGCGCGGTACCGGAGCGCCGGCCCGTCGTCGGCCATCAGCCGCACGTGGCTCGCGTCGGTGCCGTCGGGGGTCCAGGCGGGCACGCCGGCGGCGACCAGCGCGGCGCACACCCGGTCGACGTCGCGGGCGTCCGGCACGACGACCAGCGCGCCGCGGCCGCTCGCCAGCGTGGCGCGGGCGGCCTCGGCCACGCCGTCCGGCCAGCGCTCCCCCGCCGGGCCGGGCAGCGCGGACCACGCGGCGCGGGGCGAGCCGCCGGCGGCGAGGTGCGCCAGGAAGGCGGGGCCGCCGCGGTAGGGCGCCCACGCGGGCGCGGCGGACGGGGCGCCGGCGGTGGGCACGGTGGCACCCGCGGGCACGGCGCCACCAGCGGGCACGGCACGGTCGGCAGGAGCAGCGCCACCGGCGGGCACAGCGGGCGCGGCGGGGTCGGCAGGGGCGGCGCCACCCGCGGGCACGGCGGGGTCGGCAGGAGCAGCACCACCCGCGGCCACGCCGGGCGCACCCGGGTCCGCGGGCGCGTCGGGCGCGCCCTCGCCCCCCGCGCCCCGGGCCGGCGGCACCTCCCCCTCGGTCCGCGCGTGCCGCGGCGGCACGGCCAGCCGCAGCACGTCGGCGAGCGTCCCGGCGTAGCGGTCCGCCACGGCCCGGGCCAGCCGGGCGACCTCCGGGGTCAGCACGGCCTCGGGCGACACCACGCGTCGCAGCGGCACGAGGGCGCCGTCGTGCTCCGGCTCGGCGGCCCGGTCGAGCACGTAGCCGTCGACGTCCTGCGGCCCGAACCGGACCTTCACCCGGGTCCCGGGCACCGCGGCGTCGGCGAGCGTGGCCGGCACGAGGTACTCGAACGGCCGGTCGAGGTGCGCGGGCGCGAGCTCGACGGCCACCCGGGCGACCGGCAGCTCGGCGGCCGGCTCGACGTCGACGTCCCGCGCCCGGGCACGCCGCCGCGGCCGCGCGCGGGCGGACCCGCGCCCGCCGGACGACGCCGCGGCGCCGACCGCGTCGAGCCCCAGCAGCGTGGGCTGCTCGGGCACGGGGCCGCCCGCCGCGGGACCGTCCGGCACGCGGCGGCTCAGGACAGGGCGGAGCGCAGGGCGTCCACGCGGTCGGTGCGCTCCCAGGTGAACTCGGGCAGGTCGCGGCCGAAGTGGCCGTACGCGGCGGTCTTCCGGTAGATCGGCCGCAGCAGGTCGAGGTCCCGGATGATCGCGGCGGGGCGCAGGTCGAACACCTCGCGGATCGCGGCGGTCAGGCGGTCGACCGGCACGGTCTCGGTCCCGAAGGTCTCGACGTACAGGCCGACGGGGTGCGCCTTGCCGATGGCGTAGGCGACCTGGACCTCGCACCGGCGGGCCAGCCCCGCGGCGACGACGTTCTTGGCGACCCAGCGCATCGCGTACGCGGCCGAGCGGTCGACCTTCGACGGGTCCTTGCCGGAGAACGCGCCGCCGCCGTGCCGGGCCATGCCGCCGTAGGTGTCGACGATGATCTTGCGGCCGGTGAGGCCGGCGTCGCCCTGCGGGCCGCCGACCACGAACTGGCCGGTCGGGTTCACCAGCAGCCGGTAGTCGCTGACGTCGAGGTCCAGGCCGGCGTCCGCGAGCACCGGCGCCACGACGTGCTCGGCGATGGCCGGCGCGAGCTCGGACTCCAGGTGCACGCCCGGGCCGTGCTGGGTGGACAGCACGACGGTGTCGAGCTTCACGGCGCGGTCGCCGTCGTAGGCCACGGTCACCTGGGTCTTGCCGTCGGGGCGCAGGTTGGGCACCACGCCCTCGCGGCGGACGAGCGCGAGCCGCTCGGCGAGCCGGTGCGACAGCCAGATCGGCAGCGGCAGCAGGCTCTCGGTGTCGTCCGAGGCGTAGCCGAACATGAGGCCCTGGTCGCCGGCGCCCTGCAGGTCCAGCGGGTCGTGGTCGGAGGCGTCCTGGCGGGACTCCCACGCCTTGTCGACGCCCTGGGCGATGTCGGGCGACTGCTGGCCGATCGACACGGACACGCCGCACGAGTCGCCGTCGAAGCCGATGTCGGAGGACGTGTAGCCGATGCCCCGGACGACCTGCCGGATGATCTGCGGGATCTCGACGTACGCGGTGGTGGTGACCTCGCCCGCGACGTGCACGAGGCCGGTGGTCACCATCGTCTCGACCGCCACGCGGGCGGTGGGGTCCTGCTCGAGGATCGCGTCGAGGATCGCGTCGGAGATCTGGTCGCAGACCTTGTCCGGGTGCCCCTCCGTGACGGACTCGGACGTGAAGAGGCGCATGTCGGCGATGGTCATGCGCACAGGCTAGCGGGGCGCGGGGACAACCGGAGTCACGCGGGCAGCACGCGGACGACGGTGTCCCAGAGCCCGTCGGCCACGGCGTCCTTGCTGCCCTCGGCGGTCGCGACGACCTCGCCGTCGCGGTCCAGGACGGTGACCGCGTTGTGCTCCGCGCCGAACCCGAGGCCGCCCCCGACCGCGTTCACCGCGAGCAGGTCGGCGCCCTTGCGCCGCGCCTTGGCTCGGCCGTGGTCGAGCACGCCGCCGGTGTCGTCGCCCGTCTCGGCGGCGAACCCGACGACCACCTGGCGGCGCCCGTCCGCGCGCGGCGGGTCGGCGACCAGGCCGGCGAGCACGTCCGGGTTCTGCACGAGCTCCAGCGACGGCACGGAGCCGTCGGCCTGCTTCTTGATCTTGTGCGCGGAGCCGGTGGCGGGCCGGAAGTCCGCGACGGCGGCGGCCATCACGACCACGTCCGCGTCCGCGGCGGCGGCGCGCACGGCGTCCTGCAGCTCGGCGGTGGTCTCGACCTCGACGACCCGCACGCCGGCCGGCGGCCGCACGCCGAGGTTCGCGGCCACCAGCGTCACCCGGGCGCCGCGCGCCTGCGCGGTCCGGGCCAGGGCCACGCCCTGCTTGCCGGACGACCGGTTCCCGAGGAACCGGACCGGGTCGAGCGGCTCGCGGGTGCCGCCGGCCGACACCACGACGGTGCGCCCGACGAGGTCCTGCGGCCGGGGCTTGCCCTCCGGGTCGACCAGCGCGAGCGCTGCCGCCGCGATGGTCTCCGGCTCGGGCAGCCGGCCGGGGCCGCTGTCGGCGCCGGTCAGCCGGCCGGAGTCCGGGTCGAGCACGTGCACGCCGCGCTCGCGCAGCGTCGCGACGTTCGCCCGCGTCGCCGGGTGCTGCCACATCTCGGTGTGCATGGCCGGGGCCATCAGCACCGGGCAGGTCGCGGTCAGCAGCGTGGCCGCGAGCAGGTCGTCGGCGCGCCCCGAGGCCGCGCGGGCCAGCAGGTCCGCGGTGGCGGGCGCGACGACGACAAGGTCGGCCTGGCGCCCGAGCCGCACGTGGGCGACCTCGGGCACCTCCTCGAACACCTCGGACGTCACCGGGTGCCCGGACAGGGCCTCCCACGTGGCGCGCCCGACGAACTCCAGGGCCGCCCGGGTGGGCACGACGCGGACGTCGTGGCCCGCCTCGGTGAACGACCGGAGGACGTGGGCGGCCTTGTACGCGGCGATGCCGCCGGCGACGCCGAGGACGATGCGCACGTCAGCGCGGGAGGCTCAGGCCTCGTTCGGGGCGACCGTCAGCAGGCCCGCGTCGATCTCGCGCATCGCGATGGACAGCGGCTTCTCCTGCGGGCGGGTCTCCACCAGCGGGCCGACGTACTCGAGCAGGCCCTCGTTGAGCTGCGAGTAGTACGCGTTGATCTGGCGCGCGCGCTTGGCCGAGTAGATGACCAGCGCGTACTTGGAGTCGGCGCGCTCGAGCAGGCGGTCGATCGGCGGGTCGGTGATGCCGATGGGCTCGGCGACGGTTCCGGACACGGTGGCTCCCGTAGTCGAAGGGGGTGGGGACTGCCGGTCAGTCTACAGCCGCGGGCAGACCCATCAGCGCGACCAGCTCGTCCGTGGCGCGCCGGACGTCGTCGTTGACCACCACGTGGTCGAACTCGGGCTCGGCCGCCATCTCGACCTCGGCGGTCGCGAGCCGCCGCGCGCGCTCCTCCGCGTCCTCCGTGCCGCGGCCGACGAGCCGGCGGACCAGCTCCTCCATCGACGGCGGGGCGAGGAACACGAACTGGGCCTCGGGCATCGTCGTCCGGACCTGGCGCGCGCCCTGCAGGTCGATCTCCAGCAGCGCGGGCTCCCCGGCGGCCAGCCGCTCCTCGACGGGCCGCCGGGGGGTGCCGTAGCGGTTCCGGCCGTGCACCACCGCCCACTCGAGCAGCTCGCCCCCGGCGACCATGCGGTCGAACTCCTCGGGCGACACGAAGTGGTAGTGCAGGCCGTCGACCTCGCCCGGCCGCGGGGGCCGGGTCGTGGCCGACACGGAGAGCCAGACCTGCGGGTACCGCGCCCGGAGGTCGGCGGACACGGTGCCCTTGCCGACGGCGGTCGGTCCGGCGAGGACGGTCAGCCGGGCGCGCGGCGTCGTCATACGGTCTGGTGCTCCTGGAGTTGTGCGGCCCTCGGGCCGGGGTCGGTGGGGCCGACCGGTCACCCGAACCGGTCGACCAGCGCCTTCACCTGGTGCGGGCCGAGGCCACGCACGCGGCGCGTCTCCGAGATCCCGATCTCGGAGATGATCTGGCGTGCCTTGACCTTACCCACTCCCGGGAGGGACTCGAGCAGGGCGAGCACCTTGAGCTTGCCGATGGTCTCGTCCTTCTGGCCCTGGGCGATCACCTCGGACAGCGTGCCCTGCGAGTACTTCAGCCGGTTCTTGACCTCCGCGCGGGCCTGGCGCGCGGCGGCGGCCTTCTCGAGCGCCGCTGCGCGCTGCTCGGGGGTGAGAGTCGGAAGTGCCACGTGAGTCACCTTCTCATCACTGTCTGGAGGCAGGGACATGGAACATGCGTGGTCCCCGGGGTGCCCGGTGCGACGTCGCCCCGGGCCCTAGGGCCCATCTCCCGAGGATGGCACGCCGCGGGCGAACCGGCACGTCCCGGCAGCGTGTCGCGTCGAAAGACGTCCCGGGCCCGTCGCTCGGGGCAACGGGCCCGGGACGTCGACGCGCGGCCGTGAGGTCGTCACAACGGCGTGAGGTCGGCACTCGTTTCCGCCGACCTCACCCGGTTGTGACGACCTCGCCGACCCGCCGGTCCCGGCGCCGACCCCGCGGCGTCCGCGGCCCTCAGCGCAGCGCGGCGCCCGCCGCGTCGGCCGCCGCGCGGGCGGCGTCACGCAGCGCGCCCACGCCCGGCCCTGCGGCCAGCACGCCGCGCGAGGACGACGCCAGCACGGCCGACCGGGCCTCGCCGAACACGGCCGCCAGCTCCGCCGGCCCCGCGCCCTGGGCGCCGACGCCCGGCGCCAGCAGCGGACCGCGCACGGCCGCGAGGTCCACGCCGAGCCGAGCCGCCGCGTCGCCGATGGTGGCGCCCACGACCAGGCCGATCGACCCCAGGGCCTCCCCCGCGGCCGCGCCGCCCGGCGCCAGCTCCGCGGCGTTCGCGGCCCCGGCCGACCGCGCCACCCGGTCCGCCACGGCCACGCCGTCGGCGTCCCTGGCGTGCTGCACGGCCGGGCCCTCGGGGTTCGAGGTGAGGGCGAGGACGAACAGCCCGCGCCCGGTGGCCAGCGCCAGGTCGACGGCCGGCCGCAGCGAGCCGAAGCCCAGGTACGGCGACACGGTCAGCGCGTCGCCGGCCAGCGGCGAGCCGTCCCGCAGGAAGGCGTCCGCGTAGGCGCCCATGGTCGATCCGATGTCGCCGCGCTTGGCGTCGACCACGACCAGCGTCCCGGTGTCCCGGCCCGCCGCGACGACCTCCTCGAGCGCCGCGACGCCCGCGGAGCCGTGCCGCTCGAAGAACGCGGCCTGCGGCTTCGCGGCGGCGACCCGGCCGCCCACGGCCTCCATGACGGTCAGCGCGAACCGGCGCACGCCCTCGGCGCTGTCCGGCAGCCCCCACGCGTCCAGCAGGGACGCGTGGGGGTCGATGCCGACGCAGAGCGGGCCGTGCTCGGCCATCGCCGCCGCGAGGCGGGCGCCGAACGGCCTCACGCGACGACCCCGGCACCACCCGCGACGGACGCGCCCGCGGCCACCGCGGCCCGGCGCCCGGCCGTCGCCGCGTCGTGCTCCTGCAGGCTCGCCACGCCGAACGGCCCGGCCAGCGCCGCCTCGATGCCCTGCACCGCGGCGCCGAGCTGCTGCACGGTCGTGACGATCGCCTTGTCCGCCGCGGTCGTGGCCGCGCGGATCTCGTAGCCGTCGGCGCGCGCGCCCTGCCCGGAGGGCGTGTTGACCACGATGTCGACCTCGCCGGCCGAGATGAGGTCGACGATCGTCGGCTCCCCCGCCGGCCCGCGGCCGGACGAGAACTTCCGCACGACGGTCGAGGCGATGCCGTTCCGCTTCAGCACCGCCGCGGTCCCGTCGGTGGCCAGGATCTCGAAGCCGAGCTCCTGGAGCCGCTTGACCGGGAACACGATCGACCGCTTGTCCCGGTCGGCGACCGAGATGAACGCCCGGCCGGACGTGGGCAGGCCGCCGAACGCCGCGGACTGCGACTTGGCGAACGCCGTCGGGAAGTCGGTGTCGAAGCCCATGACCTCGCCGGTCGACCGCATCTCCGGGCCGAGCACGGTGTCGACCACGGTGCCGTCGCCGGTGCGGAACCGCTTGAACGGCAGCACGGCCTCCTTGACCGCGATCGGCGCGTCCAGGTCGATCACGCCGGCGTCGTCGGCCGGCAGCACGCCCGAGGCACGCAGGTCGGCGATCGACTTCCCGGTCATCACCAGCGCCGCCGCCTTGGCCAGCGGGACGCCCGTCGCCTTGGACACGAACGGCACCGTGCGGGACGCGCGCGGGTTCGCCTCGAGGACGTAGAGCACGTCGGACACCAGCGCGAACTGGATGTTGAGCAGGCCGCGCACGCCGACGCCGGCCGCGATGGCCTCGGTCGACACCTTGATCCGCTGCAGCTCCGACTCCGACAGCGACACCGGCGGCAGCACGCACGCCGAGTCGCCCGAGTGGATGCCCGCCTCCTCGATGTGCTCCATGACGCCGCCGAGGAACAGCTCGGTGCCGTCGTACAGGGCGTCGACGTCGATCTCGATGGCGTCGTCCAGGAACCGGTCGATCAGCAGCGGGGGCAGCGCGCCGCCGCGTGCGGTGGCCGCGGCCAGCGCGCGCTCGACGTACTCGGTGAGCTGCTCGTCCGAGTAGACGATCTCCATGCCGCGGCCGCCGAGCACGTACGACGGGCGCACCAGCACGGGGTAGCCGATCCGGGCGGCGGTCTCCCGCGCGACCGGCAGCGTGGTGGCGGTGCCGAACGCCGGCGCGGGCAGGCCCGCGGCGGCGAGCACGGCGCCGAACGCGCCGCGGTCCTCGGCGGCGTCGATCGCGGCCGGCGGGGTGCCGAGGATCGGCAGGCCGGCGTCCTCCAGGCGCTGCGCGAGCGACAGCGGCGTCTGGCCGCCGAGCTGCACGATGATCCCGGCGACCGGGCCGGCGGCCTTCTCGGCCTCGTAGACCTCGAGGACGTCCTCGAAGGTCAGCGGCTCGAAGTACAGCCGGTCCGCCGTGTCGTAGTCGGTCGACACGGTCTCGGGGTTGCAGTTGACCATGACGGTCTCGTACTCGCCCTTGAGCGCCAGCGTGGCGTGCACGCAGGAGTAGTCGAACTCGATGCCCTGGCCGATGCGGTTCGGGCCGGAGCCGAGGATGAGCACCGCGGGGCGCTCGCGCCGGGCGACCTCGGTCTCCTCGTCGTAGGACGAGTAGTGGTACGGCGTGCGGGCCGCGAACTCGGCGGCGCAGGTGTCGACGGTCTTGTAGACCGGGCGGACGCCGAGCGCCTGCCGCACCTCGCGCGCCACGTCCTCGCTCACGCCGCGCAGCGACGCGATCTGGACGTCGGACAGCCCGTGCCGCTTGGCCTTCCGCAGCACGGCGGCGGTCAGCTCGGGGGCGGCGGCCGTCTCGGTGGCGACCTCGTTGATCAGCTGCAGCTGGTCGAGGAACCACGGGTCGATGCCGGTCCGGGCGTACACCTCGTCGACGGAGACGCCGGCGCGGAGCACCTGCTGCACGTCGACCAGGCGGTGCTCGGTCGGCCGGGAGATGGTCGCGACCAGCGCGTCCAGCGCCTCGCCGGTCGGCGCCTCGCCGTCCCAGTGGAACGTCGTGCCCTTCCGGTCGATCGACCGCATCGCCTTGCCGAGCGCCTCGGTGAAGTTCCGGCCGAGCGCCATGGCCTCGCCGACGGACTTCATCGTGGTGGTCAGCGTCGGGTCGGCGGCCGGGAACTTCTCGAACGCGAACCGCGGCACCTTCACCACGACGTAGTCGAGCGTGGGCTCGAAGGACGCCGGGGTGGAGCCGGTGATGTCGTTCGGGATCTCGTCCAGGGTGTAGCCGACGGCCAGACGCGCCGCGATCTTCGCGATCGGGAAGCCGGTGGCCTTCGACGCCAGCGCCGAGGACCGCGACACGCGCGGGTTCATCTCGATGACGATGATCCGGCCGGTGTCCGGGTTGACCGCGAACTGGATGTTGCAGCCGCCGGTGTCGACGCCGACCTCGCGGATCACGGCGATGCCGATGTCCCGCAGCCGCTGGTACTCGCGGTCGGTCAGCGTGAGCGCCGGGGCCACGGTGACCGAGTCGCCGGTGTGCACGCCGACCGGGTCGACGTTCTCGATCGAGCAGACGACCACGACGTTGTCCGCCTTGTCGCGCATGAGCTCGAGCTCGTACTCCTTCCAGCCGAGGATCGACTCCTCCAGGAGCACCTCGGTGGTCGGCGAGTAGTGCAGGCCCTGGCCGACGATCCGGCGCAGGTCCGCCTCGTCGTAGGCGATGCCGGAGCCCAGGCCGCCCATGGTGAACGACGGCCGGACGACGACCGGGTAGCCCAGGTCCTCGACGGCGCCCAGGGCGTCGTCGATCGTGTGCACGATCGCGGACCGGGCGGACTCGCCGCCGCAGACCTCGACGACCTGCTTGAACTGCTCGCGGTCCTCGCCCTTCTGGATGGCGGGGATGTTGGCGCCGATCAGCTCGACGCCGTACTCCTCGAGCACGCCCGCCTCGTCCAGCGCGATCGCCGCGTTGAGCGCGGTCTGGCCGCCCAGCGTCGGCAGGATCGCGTCCGGGCGCTCCTTGGCGATGATCGAGGTCAGCACCTCGGTGGTGATCGGCTCGACGTAGGTGGCGTCGGCGAACTCCGGGTCGGTCATGATCGTCGCCGGGTTGGAGTTGACGAGGACGACGCGCAGGCCCTCCTCCTTCAGCACGCGGCACGCCTGGGTGCCGGAGTAGTCGAACTCCGCGGCCTGGCCGATGACGATCGGGCCGGAGCCGATGACGAGGACGGAGTGGATATCGGTGCGGCGAGGCATCAGGCGCCCTTCGGGGAGTCGGTGACGTCGGTGGCCTGGCCCGCGGCAGTGCCTGTGGCGAACCCCGGGTCCGCGTCGCGCATCAGGTCCAGGAACCGGTCGAACAGGTAGGCGGCGTCGTGCGGGCCGGCGGCGGCCTCGGGGTGGTACTGCACCGAGAAGGCCGGCAGGTCGAGGGCGGCCAGGCCCTCGACGACGTCGTCGTTGAGGTCGACGTGCGAGACGGTCACGCGGCCGTACCGCCCGCCGTCGTGCGGGGCGACGGACACCTCGTCGAGCGGGGCGTCGACCGCGAAGCCGTGGTTGTGCGCGGTGATCTCGACGCGGCCCGTGGCGCGGTCGAGCACCGGCTGGTTCACGCCGCGGTGCCCGTAGCCGAGCTTGTAGGTGCCGTAGCCGAGCGCGCGGCCGAGCAGCTGGTTGCCGTAGCAGATGCCGAAGAACGGGATCTTCCGGTCCAGCACCTCGCGGAGCAGCTCGACCTCGTGGGTCGCCGCGGACGGGTCACCGGGGCCGTTGGAGAAGAACACGCCGTCCGGGGCGGTGGCGAGCACGTCGTCGATGGACGACTGCGCCGGCAGCACGTGCACCTCGATGCCGCGCTCGGCCATCCGGTTCGGGGTCATCGACTTGATGCCGAGGTCGACGGCGGCGACGCGGGCGACGGGCTCCGCGAGCTCCGCGCCGTCGGGGCCGAGCGCCTTGACGACGTACGCGGCGTCGGTGGACACCTCGCCGGCCAGGTCGGCGCCGGCCATCTGCGGGCGGTCCTGCACCTCGGCGACCAGGTCCTCGGCCGCGCGGCGCCGGCCGGCGGCGTCGAGCAGCGCGTCGCCGGACACGATCGCCGCGCGCATCACGCCGCGCTCGCGCAGGTGCCGGGTCAGGGCGCGGGTGTCGATCCCGGAGATGCCGACGACGCCCTGGGCGGCCAGCTCCTCGTCCAGGCTGCGGTCGCTGCGCCAGTTCGACGCGCGACGCGCGGGGTCCCGGACCACGTAGCCGGACACCCAGATCCGGCCCGACTCGGGGTCCTCGTCGTTGACGCCGGTGTTGCCGATGTGCGGCGCGGTCATCACGACGATCTGGCGGTGGTAGCTGGGGTCGGTCAGCGTCTCCTGGTACCCGGTCATGCCGGTGTTGAAGACGATCTCGCCCCAGGTGGTGCCGGTGGCCCCGTAGGCCTCGCCGGCGAACGTCCGCCCGTCCTCCAGGACCAGCAGTGCGTCCGTCATGAGCTCTCCTCCGACCCGCTCGCGGCGGGTGTCGATCCGATGAGTGTCTGGGTGGCCGCGAGCAGCGCGTCCGCCTCCTGGCGGTGCCGCAGGCGCAGGCCGGTGTCGAGGCCGCGGGGGTCGTCGTCCGGGCTCGGGACCCAGGTCAGCACGACCAGTCCCTCGCCGCCGACGACCTTGCCGGCCATGCCGCCGGAGGTGCCCACCGCGCGCAGCGCCGCGCGCGGGACGAACACGTCCGGCGCCCCTCGTCGTCGCACCACCACGCCGGCCTCGTGCACGGCGACCGTGGCGGCCGAGCGGACGCCGAGGCCGTGCGAGCCGACGCGGTCGAGCCAGTCGCCGGCGCGGGTGGTCGAGACGTAGGTGGCGTCGAGCGGCTCGGTCCGGGCTGCGCCGAGGGCGTCGTCGGCGGGCACGGCCGGCGGCGCGGGGACGGCGTCCGGGCCGCGCCGCAGCCGGCGCCAGCCCTTCGCCATGCCGAGCAGCAGGGCGGCGCCGAGCACGACCAGGATCGTCACGGACAGCCAGGGCGGCATCAGGGCGTCACCCGCCCGGCGGCGAACCGCGGGTCGGCGGGGTCGTCCTGCGGCACGCCGTCGAGCACCGTGGCGCGGCCGCGCAGGAACGTCGCGACCACCCGGCCCGGCAGCTCCCGGCCGCGCAGCGGCGAGTTCGCCGAGGCGGTGGCCTGGCGCTCGGGCTCGACCACCCGGCGCTGCTCCGGGTCGACCAGCACGAGGTTGGCCGGCTCGCCCACCGCGATCGGGCGGCCGTGGCCCTCGACCCGGCCGATCCGCGCGGGGTTCGTCGACAGCACCCGCGCCACGTCGGCCCAGGTCATCCGGCCGGTGTCGACCATGGTCTGCTGCACGACCGACAGCGCGGTCTCCAGGCCGGTCATGCCGAACGCGGCCGCCGCCCACTCGCAGTCCTTGTCCTCGCGGGTGTGCGGGGCGTGGTCGGTGGCGACGATGTCGATCGTGCCGTCCGCCAGGCCCTCGCGGACCGCGTCGACGTCGGCCTGCGTGCGCAGCGGCGGGTTCACCTTGAACACCGGGTCGTAGCCGCGGGCCTCCTCGTCCGTGAGGACCAGGTGGTGCGGGGTGACCTCGGCGGTGACGTCGATGCCGCGCGACTTCGCCCAGCGGACGATCTCCACCGAGCCGGCCGTCGAGAGGTGGCACACGTGCAGCCGCGACCCGACGTGCTCGGCGAGCAGCACGTCGCGGGCGATGATCGCCTCCTCCGCGACGGCGGGCCAGCCGGCCAGGCCGATCTCGGCGGACACGACGCCCTCGTGCATCTGGGCACCCTCGGTGAGCCGGGGCTCCTGCGCGTGCTGGGCGACCACGCCGTCGAACGCCTTCACGTACTCCAGCGCGCGGCGCATCAGCACCGGGTCGTGCACGCACTTCCCGTCGTCGCTGAACACCCGGACGCGGGCGGCGGAGTCGGCCATCGCGCCGAGCTCGGCGAGGTGCTCCCCCGCCAGCCCCACGCTGACCGCGCCGACCGGGTGCACGTCGGTCCAGCCGGCCTGGGCGCCGAGGCGCCAGACCTGCTCGACGACGCCGGCCGTGTCCTGCGTCGGCGTGGTGTTGGCCATCGCGTGCACCGCGGTGAACCCACCGGCCGCCGCGGCGCGGGTGCCGGACGCGATCGTCTCGGCGTCCTCGCGGCCGGGCTCGCGCAGGTGGGTGTGCAGGTCGACCAGGCCGGGCAGCAGCACCATGCCGGTCGCGTCGATGACCTCGAGGTCGTCGGGCGCGTTCTCGGCCGCGTCGCCGGCCTCCGGGCCGATCGCGGCGACCAGGCCGCCGGCGACGAGGACGTCGGTGGGCTCGCCGCCGAGGGGGCGGACGTCCTTGAGCAGGTACTGCGCGGTCATGCGGTGGCTCCGGCGGTGGTCGTGGCGGGCGCGGGGGTGCTGGTCACGGCGGGGACGGCTCCCGTGGCGGGGGCGGCGCCTGTGTCGCCGTCGCCCGACAGGAGGAGGTAGAGCACCGCCATGCGCACGGCCACGCCGTTCGCGACCTGCTCGACGATCACGGCCCGCGGCGAGTCCGCCGCGTCCGCGGAGATCTCCAGCCCGCGGTTCATCGGGCCGGGGTGCAGCACGATGCTGTGGTCCGGCAGCGTCGCCAGGCGGCGCGCGTCCAGGCCGTACAGCCGCGTGTACTCCAGCGGGCTCGGGAAGAACCCGCCGCCCGCCGTCGACATCCGCTCGCGCTGCACGCGCAGCATCATCACCGCGTCGGGGCCCTGGGCGAGGACGTCGTCCAGCCGGTAGGACACCGCGGCCGGCCAGGGGCCCACGCCGACGGGCAGCAGGGTGGGCGGGGCGACGAGCGTGACCTTCGCGCCGAGGGTGTGCAGCAGGTCGACGTTCGACCGCGCGACCCGGCTGTGCAGCACGTCCCCGACGACCGCGACGTGCAGCCCGGCGAGGTCGTTGCCGACGCCGTCGGGGTTGCCCGGTCCGCCGGTGAGGTGCCGGCGGATCGTGAACGCGTCGAGCAGCGCCTGCGTCGGGTGCTGGTGCATCCCGTCGCCGGCGTTGACCACCGCGGCCTCGGTCCAGCCGGCGTGCGCGAGCGTGTGCGGCGCGCCGGACGCCTGGTGCCGGATGACGATCGCGTCCGCGCCCATCGCCTGCAGGGTCAGCGCGGTGTCCTTGAGCGACTCGCCCTTGGACACGCTCGACCCCTTGGCCGAGAAGTTGATGACGTCCGCGCTCAGCCGCTTGGCGGCCGTCTCGAACGAGATGCGCGTCCGGGTGCTGTCCTCGAAGAACAGGTTGACCACGGTGCGGCCGCGCAGCGTCGGCAGCTTCTTGATCTGCCGGCCCTGGGTCGCGGCCATCTGGGCGGCCGTGTCGAGGACGCGGATCGCGGCGGCGCGGTCGAGGTCGGCCGTGGACAGGAGGTGCCTCATCGGGGGCCCCCGTCCGCGCCGCTCTCGATGACGACCTCGGTGCGACCGTCGGTCTCGGCGAGCAGCACGCGCACCCGCTCCGCCGTCGACGTCGGGAGGTTCTTGCCGACGAAGTCCGCCCGGATCGGCAGCTCGCGGTGCCCGCGGTCCACCAGGGCGGCCAGCTGCACCGCGCGCGGGCGGCCCAGGTCGTTCAGGGCGTCCAGCGCCGCGCGGATCGTGCGGCCGGAGTACAGCACGTCGTCCACCAGCACGACGACCTTGCCGTCGATGCCGCCGCCCGGGACCGTCGTGGCTCCGATGCTGCGGGTGGGGTGCTGCGCCAGGTCGTCGCGGTACATCGTGACGTCCAGGCTGCCGACCAGCGCCTCGGCCACCAGGCCGGGCTCCACGGCCGCGAGCCGCGCCGCGAGGCGGTGGGCCAGCGGGACGCCGCGGGTCGGGATGCCGAGGACGACGAGGTCGTCGCCCCCCTTGTTGCGCTCGAGGATCTCGTGGGCGATGCGCGTCAGCGCGCGGGCCACGTCCTGCTCGCCCAGCACGACCGTGGCTGCGGTGGCCGCAGCGATGTCGTCGGGCACGGGGGTACCGGAGGTCATCCGGGCCGCTCCTTCCCCGCCTCACGGGACGGTGTTAAAGGAATGCTCGTTCCCCGGCACCCTACACAGCGGGCGCGGGTGCGGCCCGCCGCGTCCACGCGCGGGCGGCGTGACCCGCGCCACGGTCGCCCGTCAGGACGGCCCCTCGTCAGCTCGCCGCCGCGTCACGTCCGCCGAGATGGCAACTCTCGGCTGTGTCGGGCGGCCCGCGCACAGCCGAGAGTTGCCATCTCGGCGCTTCCTGCCCCGGGACGCAGCGCGGCCCCCGTCGCCCGAGAAAGGGGCGGCGGGGGCCGTCGTGCGTGCGGCGTCAGGCCAGCAGGGTCGGCTTCAGGTCGACCAGGCGGCCCAGCAGGCCGTTGACGAAGCCCGGGGACTCGTCGGTCGACAGGCTGCGGGCCAGCTCGACGGCCTCGTCCACGGCGACCGCGTCGGGCACGTCGTCGTTGAACAGGATCTCCCACGTGCCGATCCGCAGCAGCTCGCGGTCGACCGCGGGCATCCGCTCGATCGTCCAGCCGTGCGAGTGCGTCGCGATGACCTCGTCGATCCGGGCGCGCTGCGCCTGCACGCCCTCCACCAGCTCCACCGAGTACTGCGGCAGGGCCGCCTCGGTGCCGGGCTGCGCGATGCGGTCCGCGAGCACGGTCAGCGGGTCGAGCCGGCGCTGCTCCGCCTCGAAGAGGACGTCGAGGGCCCGCTTGCGGGCCTTGGTGCGAGCTCCCACCTCAGTCGTTCACGCGGCCCAGGTAGCTGCCGTCGCGGGTGTCGACCTTGACCTTGGTGTCCGACTCCAGGAACAGCGGGACCTGGATCTGGTAGCCGGTCTCCAGCGTCGCCGGCTTGGTGCCGGCCGAGGAGCGGTCGCCCTGCAGGCCCGGCTCGGTGTACGTCACCATGAGCGTCACCGACGGCGGGAGCTCGACGTACAGCGGCACGCCGTCGTTCGTCGCGACCATCGCGTTGGTGCTCTCGAGCATGAAGTTGGCGGCGTCGCCGACCGTCGCGGCCGCGACGGTGATCTGGTCGTAGGTGTCCGTGTCCATGAACACGAAGTCCTCGCCGTCCTTATACAGGTACTGCATGTCGCGCTTGTCGACGTTGGCCGTCTCGACCTTGGTGCCCGCGTTGAACGTGCGGTCCACGACCTTGCCGGACAGGACGTTCTTGAGCTTGGTGCGGACGAACGCGCCGCCCTTGCCGGGCTTCACGTGCTGGAACTCGATGACCGTCCAGAGCTGGCCGTCGATCCTCAGCACGGTGCCGTTCTTCAGGTCGTTCGTCGTCGCCACGTGTCGCTGCTTCCTGTCCTGGGTGCGTCTGCCGGGGCCGCCACGCGGTCCCGCGGGGTCGCGGGCGGGGCTGGGCCGCCGACCATCCTAGCGCGCGGGGCCCCCGGCGACCGCCGGGCACCGTCGCGCCGCGGGTCAGACGTTGCCGGCGAGCGTCCGGCGCGCGTCCTTCGCGGCGAACAGGTCGGCGTCGGCGCGGTCGAGCAGGCTGCGCACCGTGTCCTCCGGGCGCAGCACCGCCACCCCCGCGCTGGACGACAGCGCGCTCCCGTCCGCCGCCGTCGCCGCCCAGCGGCGGGCGTCGGCCTCGTCCGCGCCGGGCAGCACGGCGAGGAACTCGTCGCCGCCGACCCGGCCGAGGAACGCCCGCGGGGGCAGGGCGGCGCGCCACGCCGCGGTGAGCGCGGCCAGGAGGTCGTCCGCGCCGAGGTGGCCGTGCCGGGCGTTCACGACCTTGAAGTCGTCGACGTCGAACGCCACGACGCTCAGCGCCGCCCCGGTGCGCAGGGCGCGCGGGACCACGCCCGCCAGCCGCTCGTAGAACGCGCCGCGGTTCAGCACCCCGGTCAGGTGGTCGGTGCGGGCCTGCCGCCGCAGCCGCTCGGACTGCTGCGCCATCAGCCAGCAGGACAGCAGCGCCATCGTGCTCGCCGCCACGACGATGACCGGGTGCACCGACGCGGGCGCGAACGTCGCCGACAGGGCGATCGCGGCGACCACCACCCCGGCGACCACCGCCGCGCGCCGCCGCTCCAGCGCGTACGCCGCGAACTGCCCCGCCACGACGAACCCGAGGGCGAACACCACGACGCCCTGCGCGGTGTGGCAGGTGGTGACGAGCACCGCCGAGACCACGATGCCCGCGATCACCACGGCCTGCGTGCTGCGCTGGTGCACCGGCAGCGCGAGCAGCAGCCCGCACAGCACCACGTCGACCGCCGACACCACGAGCCACCACGCCGCGGGCGAGAACGGGTCGGCGGGCCAGATGCCGCCCAGGCCCGTCACGACCGCCATGACGAACAGCCCGACGGCGAGGTGGTCCCGCGCGGCGACGTCGCGGTCCTCCCCGGGCCCCTCGTGGTCACCGCGCATGCGTCCCCATCGGGAGGCACGGCCCGTGACTGGACCGCTGGATCGGGTGAACGCGGGCGCACGGGCGCGCTGACTCGGGCGCGGCACACGGCGCGGCGCCTGGCGGCGCGCGACGCCTCACCGCGCGCGGCGCCTCACCAGACGCGGCGGGTCACCGGGTCAGCAGCCAGCGCCCGAGCACGCCGACCCCCGCCGCCCACACGAGCGAGGCCAGCGTGCCGATCACGAACCGCTCCGACACCGCCGGGTCGTCGCCGGCGCGCAGCTCCGGGTACCGGCCCAGGCCCTTGACCGCGACGACGACCGCGACGCCGCCCGGCTCGCCCGCCAGCAGCGTCCCGGTGATCGCGAGCCGCTCCAGCACGCCGATCCACGTGCCGCCCCGGAGCTTGGCGCGGGCGCGGTCGCTGTCCGGGCCGTCGCCCAGGGCGCGGGCGTTCGCGTCCCCGTCCGCGCCGGGGTTGACCCGGCCCTTGCGGTAGTCGCGGGGGCGGTCGTTGGCGGGCTCGCCGGGCGTCGCCGGCGCCGCGGGCGCGGGTCCGCCGCGCGGGCGCCGCCCGCCCCGGTCGGCCACTCGCAGCACGCCGGCCGCGGCGACCCAGCCGAGCCCGACGCTGACCGCCAGGGCGGCCACCACCAGCACGGTCCCCCACAGCGTGGTCACGCGCGCCCCTCCCGGTCGACGTCGGCGGACCCATCGTCGCCGCCGGTCCCGGCGAGCCGGAGCAGGCGCGCCGCGGCGGGCCGGGCCGCGGACTCCTCGGCCCAGAGCGCCGTCCGCAGCCGCATGCTCACGGCCTGCTGGGTGATGCCGAGCGCGTCCGCGAGGTCCTGCTGGCGCAGCGGCTCGGCGGCCCGTCGGACCAGGTCGACGACGGCGCGCCCCTCGGGAGTCCGGCGCGCGGCGATGCTCCCCAGCAGGACGAGCACCGCCTCCGCCTCGCGCGCGACGTCGGGGTGCTCGCCCCGGACCGCGAGCGGCGGCAGCGTGCGCGGGCGTCGCGCCTTGGCGGCCTCGACCGCACCCCGCGCCAGGATGAACGCCGACCCCGACCCGGCCCGGGCGTGCGCCGGCAGCGGGCGGTCGACCGCCCCCGCGCCGATCCCGACCGTCCAGCCCCCGAGGTCGAGGACGTGGAGGGCGACGTCGACCGCGAGCCCGGCATCGGCGAAGACCGCCTGCACCTCGTCCCCGGCCGTGCGCTCGAAGGGTCGCTCGAGCCCGCTGGGCCGCCCGGGCGCGCCCGCGAGCGGCCCGTCCGCACGGAGCGAGTCGAGCAGGGCCTCGACCTGGTCACCGCGCCTGCGGCTGGCCTCCTGGTCGACCGTCATCACCCACATGACATCAGGCTAGGGCGTTGTCGACCCGACCTACAAGAGCTGATGTTTGTGGCAGCGCCTGACAAACCCTGAAGTTTGTGGGAGGCCGCCACAAGGCGCAGGCCTCACCCCAGCGCGATCCCCCGGACCGGGGCGACGCCCTCGGAGATCTCCGCGTACGCCGCCACCAGCAGCGACGGGTCGGGCCCCTCGAGCCGGGACGGCCGCGCCACGTCGTCGAGCACCACGAACCGCAGCAGGTCGCCGCGGGTCTTCTTGTCCCGGCGCATCGCCGCGTGCAGCTGGTCCCACCGGTCCCCGCGGTACGCCGTCGGCAGGCCGAGCCCCGTGAGGATCGACCGGTGCCGGGCGACGACCGCCTCGTCCAGCCGGCCCGCGAGCCGCGCGAGCTCGGCGGCGTACACCATGCCGACCGACACCGCGGCGCCGTGCCGCCAGGAGTACCGCTCGACGTGCTCGACGGCGTGGCCGAGCGTGTGGCCGTAGTTGAGGATCTCGCGCAGGCCGGCCTCCTTGAGGTCCTCCCCCACGACGCGCGCCTTCACGGCGACCGACCGCTCCACCAGCTCCGCCAGCACCTCGGACGACGCGGCGCGCTCCGGGTCGGTGATCTCCGGCCCGTGCGCCTCGACCAGCTCGAGGATCCGCGGGTCCGCGATGAACCCGCACTTCACGACCTCGCCCAGCCCCGCGACGTAGTCGTGCCTCGGCATGCTCGCCAGCGCCGCCAGGTCGCAGAGCACCCCGGCCGGCGGGTAGAACGTGCCCACGAGGTTCTTGCCCTCGACCGTGTTGATGCCCGTCTTGCCGCCGACCGCCGCGTCGACCATCGCGAGCAGCGTGGTCGGCACGTGGACCACGCGGACCCCGCGCAGCCACGTGGAGGCCACGAACCCGGCCAGGTCGGTGGTCGCGCCGCCGCCCAGGCCGATGATCGCGTCGCTCCGCGTGAAGTCCGCCTGCCCGAGCACCTGCCAGCAGAACGACGCCACCTGCGCCGACTTGGCGGGCTCGGCGTCCGGCACCTCGGCCAGCAGCGCCTCGTAGCCCTGCGCCGTCAGGTCCTCGCGCACCGCGTCCGCGGTCGCCGCCAGCGCCGTGGGGTGGATGACCAGCACCTTGCGGACGCCGTCGCCCAGCAGCCGGGGCAGCTCGCCCAGCAGGTTGTGGCCGATGACGACCTCGTACGGCTGGTCGCCCGTGACCTGCACCGTGCGCGTGCTCATGCCCCGCTCCCGTCCTCGCCCGTCGCACCGCCGCCGGCCGCGGGCTCCCCCGCCCGCAGGTCGGCCAGCGCCGCCTCGATCCGCTCCGCCACCACGGCCGGCGTGATGCCGTCCGTCGAGACGACCACCGTGGCCACCGCCTCGTACACCGGCCGCCGCTCCGTCATCAGCGCCTGCCACCGGGCCCGGGGGTTCCCGAGCAGCAGCGGGCGCGACTGGTTGAACCCGACGCGCGGCGCCGCGTGCCGCAGGCTGACGTCGAGGAACACGACCACCCCGCCGCCGGCGCGGTAGGCGGCCAGCGCCTCCTGGGTCGCCGGGTGCAGCACCGCCCCGCCGCCGAGCGCGAGGACGCCGTCGTGCTCGGCGAGCGCGACCCTGACCGCCTCGTGCTCGAGCTCGCGGAACCGCGGCTCGCCGTCCTCCACGAAGATGTCCGTCACCGGCTTGCCGGCCACGGCCTCGACGTCCGCGTCGGTGTCCCGCTCCGCGAGCTGCCAGCGGCCGGCCAGCGCGTGCGCGACCGTCGACTTGCCCGACCCGGGCGGGCCGACGAGGACGACCCGCGGGCGGGCGCTCATCGCAGCAGGTCGGGGACGGACGTGACGTACGCGTCGAGGTTCCGGCGCACCTCGCCCACCGAGTCGCCGCCCGTCTTCTCCAGCAGCGCGTCGGCGACGACGAGCGCCACCATCGCCTCGGCCACGACCGCCGCCGGCGGCACCGCGCACACGTCGGAGCGCTGGTGCTGCGCCTTCGCCGGCTCGGCGCTGGACGTGTCGACCGTGTCGAGCGCGCGCGGCACCGTCGAGATCGGCTTCATCGCCGCGCGCACGCGCAGGACCTCGCCGTTCGTCATGCCGCCCTCGAGCCCGCCCGCGCGGTTGCTGCGCCGGCGGATCACGCCGTCGGCGTCCCGCTCCATCTCGTCGTGCACCTGCGAGCCGCGGCGGGTCGCGGTGCGGAAGCCGTCGCCGACCTCGACGCCCTTGATCGCCTGGATGCCCATGAGCGCGCCCGCGAGCCGCGCGTCCAGCCGCCGGTCCGCGTGCACGTACGAGCCGAGCCCGGACGGCAGGCCGTAGACCAGCACCTCGACGACGCCGCCGAGGGTGTCGCCGTCCTTGTGGCACTCGTCGATCTCCGCGACCATCGCCGCCGAGGTCGGCGCGTCGAAGCAGCGCACCGGGTCGGCGTCCAGCGCCGCCACGTCGTCCGGCGTCGGCAGCGCCGCGTCGTCGGGCGTGGCGACCGGGCCGATGCCCACGACGTGCGACACCAGCCGGATGCCGGCGGCCTGCTCGAGGAACCGCGCCGCGACCGTGCCGAGCGCGACCCGCGCCGCGGTCTCCCGCGCCGACGCGCGCTCCAGCACCGGGCGGGCGTCGTCGAACGCGTACTTCCGCATGCCGACCAGGTCCGCGTGGCCGGGGCGCGGCCGGGTCAGCGGGGCGTTGCGCGCGCGGTTCAGCTTCTCCGGGTCGTCGACCGGGTCGGACGACATCACGTCCACCCACTTGGGCCACTCGGTGTTGCCGATCTCGATCGCGACCGGGCCGCCCTGGGACTCGCCCAGCCGCACGCCGCCGAGGATGCGCACCTCGTCCTGCTCGAACTTCATGCGCGCGCCGCGGCCGTAGCCGAGCCGGCGCCGCGCCAGGGCGTCGCGGATGTGGGCCGACTCGACCTGCACACCCGCGGGCAGGCCCTCGAGGACGCCCACCAGGGCGGGGCCGTGCGACTCACCGGACGTCAACCAACGGAGCATGGACGGGATCTTCCCACGTCGGGCGGGCACGGCCGCGCCCCGGTCCACGTCGTGGGCCGGGGCGCGGCGGTGGTGCGGGGTGGTGCGGTCAGCTGGAGGGGACGGTGCCCGTGAACGGGTTCCGGTCCCCGGACGGGAGCGGAACGCTCGGGTCCTCGGGCACGGCCGCGTCGGCGCCGCTCGCCGAGGTGAGCACGAAGGCCGAGACCGCGACCGCGACCTCGACGTCGCCCTCGGCGACGGCCGGACGCCCGTCGACGGCGTCCGCCGGCTCCAGGCGGGTGAGCGTGAGGTCGCCCGCGAAGAAGTAGCGCTGGGTACCGCGCTGGAGGGTGTCGATGAACGTCCGCACGTTCTCGTACGGGCCCACCACGTCGACCGAGATCGGCAGCGCGTAGAAGCCGTCGAGGTCCATGACGTCCTGGGCGAACGCGATCGCGAGCGCGTCCGCGAGCGGGTCGCCGCTGGCCTCCGCGGCCGCGGCCACCTCGTCCGCGGCGGCCTGCTCCTCGGCGGACGCCTCGTCGGACGCCGCGGCGTCGCCGTCCGTCGACCCGTCGGCAGCCGCGTCGTCGGTCGCCGTCTCCGGCTCCGGCGCGATCCACTCCTGGGCCGCGCCCGGGGAGGAGGACACGAGCGTGACGCCCGAGGCGGTCGCGATCGAGTCGATCTCCCGGAGCATCGCGCTGATGTCGGCGCGCTGCGGCACGCGCGTCTGCGCGCTCGCCAGCGCGGCGCGGTACTCGTCGATGTGCGAGAACTGCTCCTTGAGGTCCGCGACCTGGTCGGCCAGGTCGTCGTTCGACGTCACGAGCGCGGCGGTCTGCGCGTCGAGCTCGCCCGCCTGGTCGAGCTGGGGCTTCACCAGCAGGAAGGCACCGAGCCCGAGCACCACCGCGCACAGCAGCGAGGTGCCGATCACCCAGTTCTTGAAGGAGTTCATCAGGGCAGCTCCCCCATGAGTCGGAGCGAGAACGCGGACATGGTCACCTGCACGGTGCCGGTGACGTCGTAGGCCGAGGCGTCGTTCCGCTTGATCACGGACACGCGCGGGTCGTCGAAGCCGCGGACGCCGTCGAACGCGTCGAGCAGGGCCGCGATGTCGACGGGCGTGGCCGACGTGCCGGTGAAGGTGAGCTGCACGACGCCGGGCGTCACGAGCGGGTCGGGCACGCCGGTGGTGGCGGGGTCCGCGGCGGTGACCAGCGTCTGGATCGACATGTCGGGCGGCAGCACCGCCGAGACCGCACCGAGGTAGTCGGCCCAGAGGATCTCGCCCGACGAGGCGAGCACCGTCGCCTTGCCCATGCGCGTGATGTCGTCCAGCACCGGGGTGACCTCGGCGTACGTCTTCTTCTCCGTGAGGAGCGAGTCCGTGCGCGCCTGCTCGGCCGTCAGGTCGTCCTGCGCGTTGCCCACGACCAGCGTCCCGACGAACCAGGCGGCCGCCACCAGCACGAACGCCCCGAGCACCGCCAGGCCGAACCAGCCCCGCACCTCGCGCAGGCGCTGGACCGCGCGCACGCTGTCCGGCAGCAGGTTGACCTGGGGCAGGCCCCGGCCGATCAGGGTGGCCTCGGCGGCCTGCTTGCCGCCGCGCTGCTGCTGCCGCTCCGCCACCGCCGTCATGCCGCCACCCCGTAGGCCAGGCCGGTCGACAGCGCGACCAGCGATCCCATGCCGTCGAGCGAGCCCGCTGCGACCGACTTGCCGACGCGGACGCCCGACAGCGCGTCGCCGAGGACCGCGGGCAGCCGGCTCGCGCTCGACAGGTACTGCCCCAGCCCGTCCAGGTGCGCGCCGCCGCCCGAGAGGACGACGACCTCGATGCCCTGGCCCGGGTGCGTCCCCGCGTAGTAGACGAACGTGTTGCGGATGGCCTCGACCAGCGCGCGCGTGACGTCGCCGACCGCGCCCTGCACCGCGGGGTCGGCACCGGGGTAGCCCAGGCCGGTCGCCCGCTTGGTCTGCTCGGCCTCGGGCTGGGCGGCGCCCATCGCCGAGGCGACGGCGTCCGTGATGTTCTGGCCGCCCATCGGCAGCACGCGCACCAGACGCGGCGTCGTGCCCTGCGCGACCACGACCGTGGTGATCCGCGCGCCGATCTCGACGTAGGCCGCGATCCGCCCGGCGAGATCGCCGCGCGCCAGCGCGCGGACGAGGGCGAACCCGTTGAGGTCCACCATGGTCGGCCGCAGGCCGGCCGCCTCCACCGCGAGCAGGTTGGCGGTCACGGTGTCCCGCGGCGCGGCGATGAGCTGCCCGCGGACCATCCGGCCCTGCGGGCCCTCGACCTCGTCCGTCGGCAGGAAGTCCAGCAGGGTGTCGTCGACCGAGACCGGCAGGATCTCCTGCACCTGGTACGGCAGCGACGCCCGCAGCTGCGGGAGCGGCATCCAGGGCAGCTCCATCTCGCGCACGACGACCCGCTGGTTGCCGACGCCGATGACGACGTCCTTGCTGCTGAACTTGGACTGGTGCCAGAGCCGCTTGAGCGCGTCGGCCACGACCGTCTGGTCCGTCACCTCGCCGTCGCGCACCGTGCCGACCGGCAGGGCGACCTGGCCGTAGCGCAGGAGCGTCGGCGGGTTCTTCCCGCCGGGCCCTCCGCTCCCGAACTCGAGCTCGGCGGCGCGGACGGCAGTACTGCCGATGTCCAGGCCGATCACGCGTGCAGAACCCACCTCAGGTCCTTCCGACGGGGGGATGACTCGTGGGACTCATCGGCCGCGACCTGCGCGGTCTTGAGACGTCCCACCTGACTGGCGCGCGAGGTCACCCGCACGCCCCGTTCACAGGCCCAGGAGGCCGAGGTACCACTGCCCGACCGCCGGGCCGGCGACGAGCCCGACCCACGCGCCCGCGATGAGGAACGGGCCGAACGGGATGGCGGTCTTGCGCCCCGCCCGCCGGCGCGCCAGCAGCACGACCGCGAACACGCCGCCGAGCAGGAAGCCGGCGAACCAGCCGACCAGGACCGCGGACCAGCCGACCCACCCCAGGTACAGGCCCAGCACGCCGGCGAGCTTGACGTCGCCGAGGCCCATGCCGGCCGGGTGGATCAGGAAGATCACCAGGTACGCCCCGCCGACGGCGAGGCACCCCAGCACCGCGCGGAGGAACGCCGCGCCCCCGGCGTCCGACCCCGGGCCCCACGACGCGAGCGCGAGCAGCGCGAGCGCGACCGGGTACGACGGCAGCACGATCGCGTCCGGCAGCCGGCGCACGTCGAGGTCGATGAGCGCGAGCGCGATGCTCACGGCCGCCAGGTACCAGAACGCCGGCAGCGACCAGCCGAGGCCCTGCCAGACGAGCACGCCCACGAAGGCCACCGCGGTCACCGCCTCGACCGCCGGGTACCGCGCGGAGATCGGCTCGCCGCAGTCCCGGCACCGCGCCCGGAGCAGCAGCCAGGACAGCACCGGCACGTTGTCCCGGGCCCGCACGGCGTGGCCGCACCGCGGGCACGCGCTGGGCGGGTGCACGACGGACTCGCCCCGGGGCACGCGCCAGACGACCACGTTGAGGAACGACCCCAGGACCAGGCCGAGCAGGCCGGCCGGCGCGGCGAGCAGGATCACGGCCGCACCCGCCCCGCGGTCACGAGTCCCCCGGGTCGAGGTTGTACCGCGCGGTCTGCTCGAACGCGTAGAGCGCGCTGGACGGGCCCTCCATGCCGGGCGGCGTCATGTCCGAGTGCACGATGGTGGTCGCCACCGACGCCTGGAGCTGGCAGGTGTACACCGACCCGTGCAGGTTGACGGTGTTCGTGAAGCTCGTCTTGCCGTTGGTGTACAGGAGCACGTCGACGTTGGCGTCGAACGTGACCGTGTTCTTGAGGTCGAGCGTGCCCTTGGCGGACGAGGGCAGCGTGCTCGAGCAGGTCGTGGCGCCCGCGGGGACCGGGACGATGATCCGGAGCTTCGCGCCGTTCTTCGTCGAGGAGACGCGGAACGAGTTGTTCACGGAGAAGCTCTTCACGACGATCGTCAGGTCGTCCTTGAGGTTCAGCACGATGTTCTGGAAGTTCACGTCGCAGGTCCGCGCGTCGATGACCGTCGGCACGGTGGGGGACGTCATCGGGCCGTTGATCCCGTAGTTCGCGGCGTCCGCGGAGCAGGTGCCGGCGGTGCGGCCCGAGGCCCAGGACGGCGCGTTGTTCGCCGCCGCGCTCTCGTTGATCCAGGTGCTGACGTTCTTGACCGGCCACCCGGCCTTCTGCACGTCCTCCCACGTGATCGCGGGCATGACCTCGGCGGGCGGGGCGTCCGGTGCGGCGCTCGGGCTGTTGGCCGTGTAGCCGCCCTGGAAGACCGTGCTCATCGTGGCCGCGCCCGTGATCGCGCCCCCGGCCCGCCCGTAGCCCGTGACGATCGGCCCGGTGTTGCTCGCCGAGATGCCGCCGGCCGCGGAGATCATGTTGCCGCCCACCCGCGGGGTGGCCGTGGTGAGCGAGATCGGGCCCTTGGTGCGGAACGTGCCGCCGATCGTGCACCCGTTCGTGAGGCTGGACGTGCCCGAGCCCGCCGCCGTGACGTCGCCGGTGACAGCCCCGGACGACGTGCAGCTGTACGTCCCGCCGGCGGCGACGCTGTTCGCGATGCAGCCGTTCGTGATCGACACGTTGCCGGTCGCGCTCACCGGTCCGATGATCGCGCCGGAGCTGTTGCAGCCGTAGTCGCCGTTGGCGTGCAGGCCGCCGCCCTGGATGTTGAACGTGTTCGTCGCGGTGAACGACGAGCCGGAGAAGATGCCGTAGCCGAACAGCGAGCCGCCCGAGGGGACGTCGGTGACCGCCAGGCGCTGCTTGACGGTCCGGGTGGCCGTGCGCTCGCCGTCGGCGGTGTTGATGGACACGTCCGAGGTCGCGGTGACCTCCGCCTCCACCACCGGCATCGAGGTGGGGATCGGGCAGTTGAACGCCGTGCCGCCCTCGGTCCGGTACCGCAGCGTGACCTCGGTGGTCGACGAGCCCGCCGGCGTGACCTCGCTGTACGGCAGCGAGCACGGGAACGTCGTCTCCGCGCCCTTGGTGTAGAGCGACATCTGCGACAGCGTCCGGTCGACGGCGTCCTCGGCCGACGCCTGCGCCTGCACCTGCGCGCGGGCCCGTGCGCTGGTGCCGGTCGCGAACGACACCGTCGCCACCATGGTCACGCTGACGATGGCGACGACCGCCGCGATGGCGATCACGGTCACCAGGGCGCTGCCCCCGTCGCGGGGGGCGGAACGGAGACGTCGGATCAGAAGCATGTGGTCCCGCCTGTGCTCGTGCCCTGCGGCCGCGGGATGGCGGCCGACGTGATGGTGAGGCTCGACCCGTCCTGGCCGTCGGTGACCTCGAACCGGATGTGCGCGCCGGTCGTGCCCTCCGCCGTGAACACGGGCAGGGCCGCTCCCCCGCTGGTCGAGGCGTGCACGCCGTCGAGGGCCACCGCCCACGCGCTGAGGTCGGAGGACGCGGTGAGACCCGTCGTCGGGGCGCCGGCGCCCGGCGCACCCCGCGTCGTGCGCAGCTCGCCCGAGGCGGTGTCCACGTACCAGCCGCGGCACACGAACGAGGCGGGGTCCGCGTCGTCGTCGCCGACGCGGGTCTTCACCAGCAGCAGGCGGCCGCCGAAGCCGGACGGCGTGCGCACCGTGACCGCGTTCCGCAGCGCGCCCTGCATGTCGGTCAGCACGACCTGCGACGCGCTCGAGGCGGTCGCCTGCGCGCGCACGTCGCGCTGCGTGACGAGGGTCCGGACGATCAGCGTGCCCACGATCGCGAGCACGATCCCGGACAGGACCATGTACGCCAGCAGCTCGGCGAGGGACATGCCCGCGTCCGGCGTGGCGCGCGCGGCGCGGAGGGCGCGGGGGTCGACGGCGCGGCGGAGTCGGTGCACGGCGCTCAGTCCTTCCCGACCCAGATCCGGGAGGTGACCGTCGCGGTCACCGGGCGCGCGCTCGCGTTCGTGTTCGCCCGGACCGTCACGGTGTACGGGACGAGGCCGTCCACGTCCGGGCAGGTGATCGAGGACGCGGCCGTCTCGGTCACCTCGAAGTCGATGCCGCGCGAGTCGTGCACGGCGCCCTCCGCGGTCGCCGCCGAGCTGGCGAGGTGCGCCTTCAGCTGCGTGCAGGAGGTGGCGGCGGACCGGGCGCGCTCGAGCTGCTGGTTCGCGATCTGGCTCGCGGTCGCCAGCTGGGCCGCCCGGGCGGCCTGCACGGTGGAGGCGAACAGCAGGGGCAGCGCGGCCGCCATCACGATCCCGAAGATCGCCATCGCGACGAGGATCTCGATGATGCCGACGCCCGCGTCGGCGTCGCGCCGGCGCTCGCCGCCGGCCTCGCTGTGCTGCTGCGCCACGTGCTGCCCTCCTCGCGGGTGCTGGGGTCCGGCCCGCCCGGCCGCTGCCGGGTGGTGTCGCGCCGATGGGGCGGGGCCGCGTGCTCGCGTGCCCCGCCCCGTCGGGTGGTGCGGTGTGGCCCGAAGGTCACGGAGTGGTCGTGGTGGTCTTCTCCTTGATGCCGCCGGTCTCGTCGACGATGAAGACCTTCTCCGTGGCCGAGGTGGCCTCGATCGTGAACTTGCCGTTGGCGATCGTGACCGAGTCGGCACCGTCCACGCCCTCGGACCAGGCGAACTTGGTCGTGGCGGACTTGCCGTCGGACGAGACCGTGTCATCCGTGCCGAACGTGATCGTGGTGGCGTTCGGGGCGTCGACGAGCGCCGACGCGACGGCGATCTTCGCGTTGCCCAGGTCCGACTTCGCGGCCGAGTCCTTGGCCTTCGCCTGCTGGTTCAGGTACACCGGCACCGCGATGGCGGCGAGGATGCCGATGATGATAATGACCACGAGGAGCTCGACGAGCGTGAAGCCCTGCTCCTTGTTCTCCATGGCCTTGCGGTAACGAGCGATCACGCTGTGCTCCCGAGTTCGATGTGAAATGTCCAGATCCGCCGGCCCGTCAGGGCCGAGGAAGTCGTGCACCCATTGCATCGTCCGGGACCCGCCCCGACTTGAGTCGCGAGAACGGGTGACTTCTTGTTCACCCGTTCGGACGCCCGCCGGCGATCACTCGATCAAGTTGAAGACATTGAAGATCGGCAGGTAGAGCG
>NZ_DASQCJ010000117.1:0-20792 GCF_035634735.1 Cellulomonas sp. | reverse complement strand
TACCTGTTCGGCAGGCCCTGCGCGTTCGCCGACGCGGTCCGGCCGGTGTCCGTCCCGGGGCCGGTGCTGCCGGGGATGGTCGGCGCCAGGCTGCCCGGCCCCCGCTGAGCCGCCGGCTGCTGCAGCAGCATCCAGGTCGCGCACGCCGCCGCGAGCAGCGGGACCGCGAGCCCGATCCCGGTGGCCGGCACGACGACCCCGGAGTCGTTGAGCGCGAAGCCGAGGCCGAGCGTGGTGGCGAGCGCGACCAGGCCCTTCATCAGCATGGGCGCGTCGGTGCCGATCTGCCGCAGCGGCGCGCCCGCGGACAACCAGGCGTACGGGCCGCCGTCGGGGGCGCTGACCGCGGACCGGGCCGGCCGCCCGACCAGCAGGACCACCAGCAGCAGCCCGCCGATCGCCAGCAGGGTCTGCTCGCTGCCGAACAGGATCCGCAGGTTCGTCTCGCCCTTGCGCACCAGCACGGTCCACAGGCCGCCGTCCAGCACGGTCTCGATGAACGCGCCGAGGTGGGTGCGCTGGTCCGGCGGCCGCAGCCAGTCCGCCAGCGCGATGCCGACGACGGTCACGGCGCCCGCCGCGAGGACGGCGAGCACCCGGCGCCAGGTGAGCCGCACCCCGGCCGTGAGCAGCGCGAGGATCGCGAAGCCGGGCACCAGCGCGGGCGGGCCGCCGAAGTCCGCGCCGATCGACGGGGCGCCGTCGATCACGACGGCGACGACGCCGACGGCGGCGACCACCGCCACCGCCTGCCCCCGGCGCCCGGCGCGGAGCAGCGGGTCGGCGAACGCCACCGCGGTCAGGATCATCGCCGTGGCGAACAGCGCGAACGCCGGGTTGCCGAAGCCGTAGAACCGGCCGGCCACCAGCGAGCCCGGCCCCATCATCGAGTCCAGGGCGAGCCGCGCGCCCGTGGCCACGTCGACCGCGAGCACGAGCGCGGTGAGCCCGCCGACCGCGCCCATCGGGCCGAGCAGCCGGCCGCGCCACCACGGCGGGACCAGCGTGACCGCGACGATCGCCGCCACGAACAGCGCCACCGCGCCGGCCAGCGCCCACGACGGGGTGCTCGACCGCCACCAGGGCAGCAGGTTCGCCAGGAAGGTCGAGACCGGCACCGCGGCGACCGCGACGGCGCCCACGCGCAGGCCGTGCAGCACGCGGCGCGGGTGCCCGGCGCCCGGCGGCCGGCGGCGCAGCCGGGACAGCAGGCGGGACCACCACAGGCGGACCCGGTTGTTCAACCCGACAACCACCAGCAGGTACAGGGCGAGGTTCAGCCCGACCCACAGCACGTAGAACCCGCCGACCAGCGGCGCGGCCGCCTGCGCGTGCCGGTTCTGGTCGATCAGGTACGCCACCCGGGCGCCCGCGGTCGCGTCGTCCGGGCTGTGCCGGACGAGGGAGCCCACGAGCGCGCCGGTCGGCGCCTGGTCGCGGATCCCCAGCGCCTCCAGCACGGTCGGCGCGATGTCCGTCGTCTGCAGGAAGCCGTCCTGCCGGGTGGACGAGGAGCCGATCAGGCCGCCGTCGTACCGCCCGCCGTCGGCCGTCGGGCCCATCGCCGCGGCCACCTGCAGGTTCGCCCGCCGCGAGGAGTCCGCGACCGAGAACAGCAGCACCGTCGCGTCGTCGTCGGCGTCCGCCACCGCGTCCAGGACCGCCCCGATCCGGGCGTCGATCTCCTGCACCTGCTCGGCGCGGGTCGGCTCGATCACCACGTCCGTGCCGGACAGCGGCGGCTCGTCCTGGGCGTCGGTCGGCACGTCGGAGTCGGCGTCGGACCGGCCGCGGGTCTGGTAGCCCGGGTCGCGCACGGAGCCGGCGTCGACGACGACCAGCCCCGACCCCTCGAGCGCGGTCGCGACGGCGTCCTCCAGCCCCGCGGCGTCGGCCGGGGCGCGCACGTGGGTGCCGACGGGCGTGCCGTCCGCGTCGGCGAGCGCGACGGCGGCGCCCGGGCCGATGCCGGTGGCGGGCACGCCCGCGCCCGCGACGGTGTCGCCGAGCAGCCCGAGCCGGGAGTCGTACGACGAGGCCCGCATCGCCTCCTGGTAGTCCGCCCAGCCCGGGACGGCGCCGTTCGCCAGCGGGTCCCGCAGCGTGCGGCAGGTGCCGTCCGCGACGGCGAGGTCGGTCGCGCGGCCGCCCGCCGACACGGCGAGCCAGCCCATCGACGGGCAGGTGAACGAGATCGCGCTGCGCACCACCGTGGTGCCCAGCGACGCCGTGCGGGACAGCTCCCAGAGCGCGGGGGTGGTGAGCGAGCCCAGGTCGTCCCAGCGCAGGCCGGTGACGCCGACCAGCACGACGGGGGCGCGGTCGGCCGCCTCCGCGTCGTCGGCCGCGGCGGCCCGGGGCGCGCCCGCGACCCAGCCGACCGCCACCGCGAGCAGCGCCGCCAGCGTCGCGGCGACCACCCGGGCCGTGGCGGTGCGGGCGGGCGCAGGGCGCGCGAGCGCGCGCGGCTGAGGCGTGGACAGGGGCACCGGCCCAGGGTACGGGCGCACTACTGTCGGACGCGTCGTGGCGGGCGACTCCGTGCGGCACGTCCACGCGCGCCGCACAGCGCGCGCACGCCCCGGCCACACCCGCCCGCGCGCCCGCGCGGCGGCCGTCCCCAGGAGGTCCACGATGCCGCGTCCGCGCTACGCCTACCTCGGCCCCGCGGGCACGTTCACCGAGGTGGCGCTGCGGCAGGTCGTCAGCCCCGCGGACGCCGAGTACCTCCCGCAGACCGACGTGGTGAGCGCGATCGAGGCGGTCCGCACCGGCGCGGCCGACCACGCCGTGGTCGCGATCGAGAGCATGATCGAGGGGGGCGTCACGGCGACGCTCGACGCGCTCGCGGTGGGCGACCCGCTCGTGCTGCAGCGCGAGGTGCTGGTGCCGGTGGGGTTCTCGCTGGTCGGGCGCCCGGGCGTGGCGCTCGCGGACGTGCGCCGGGTGGCGGCCCACCCGCACGCGTGGGTGCAGTGCCGGCGCTGGCTCGGCGACCGGCTGCCCGGGGTGCTGCACGTCGCAGCGTCCTCGAACACCGCGCCGGCGGCGCTGCTGGCGGAGGCCGGCGCCGCGGCGGACGCCGACGCGCTGGGCTTCGACGCCGCGCTCGTGCCGCCCGCCGCGCCCGCGCACTACGGGCTGGAGGGCCAGGTGCTCGCCGAGGGCGTCGCCGACAACCCGCACGCGGTCACCCGGTTCGTGGTCGTCGGCCGGCCGGGGGAGGTCCCGGCGCCGACCGGCGCGGACAAGACCACGCTGGTCGTGCACCTCCCGAGCAACGAGGCCGGCGCCCTGCTCACCATGCTCGAGCAGTTCGCGGCCCGCGGGGTGAACCTGTCCCGGATCGAGTCCCGGCCGATCGGCGACTCGCTGGGCCGGTACTCGTTCTCGATGGACGCCGAGGGGCACATCTCCGAGGAGCGCATGGGCGAGGCGTTCATGGGCCTGCACCGGGTGTGCCCGCACGTGCGGTACCTGGGCTCCTACCCCCGGGCGGACCGGCAGGCCGCGGACGTGCACCTCGGCACGGCGGACGCGGACTTCCGCGCGGCCCGCGACTGGCTGCGCGCGGTCCGCGGGGGCGCGTCGGTCTGACGCCTCCGGGCGCGAGTTCGGCACTGCGGGTCCGAGTTCGGCAGTCGCAGGTACCGAACTCGGACGCGGACTGCCGACCTCGGCGGGGGCTCAGGCCTTCGCGACGCGGACCACCAGGGCGCCGGGATCGACCCGGGCCGAGAGCTCGGTGACCTGGCCGATCACGTCGCCGTCCACCTGCACGTACTCCCCGCCGGACACCGCCACGTGCACCTCGCGGGCGCGGGCGTGGTCGATCCGGCCGATCTTCGCGGGCAGCTGGCTGCGGACACCGACGCCCTGGAGCACGACCTCGCCGAACAGCTGCGCCCAGCCGGCGACGCCGCCGCGGGTGTCGATCGCCGCGACGTCCAGCCAGCCGTCGTCCAGCACCGCGTCCGGCAGCAGCGTGATGCCGCCGGGCAGCCGGCCGCAGTTGCCGATGAGCAGGCTGCGCACCCGCGCGGGCTCGCCCGGCGCGTCGTCCAGCCGCACGGTGGTCCGCAGCCGGCGGCCGTGCAGGTGCTTGATGCCCGCGACGAAGTAGGCGACCCAGCCGACCCGGGCCTTGAGGTCGTCGTCCGCGTCGGCGACCATCGCGGCGTCGAAGCCGACCCCGGCGATCACCAGGAAGATGTGGTCCCGCGGCACGTCGGTGTCCGCGGGCAGGTCGTCGGCCGCCTCCGCGACGTCGTCGTCGACGCCGGACTCGTACTTGAGGACCTTCAGCCAGCCGACGTCGATCGTGCGGTCCGTGCCGTCCAGCGCGATCTGCAGCGCGGCCAGCGGGTCGCCGATCGGGATGTCCAGGTTGCGCGCGAGCAGGTTCCCGGTGCCGACCGGGACCAGGCCCATCGGGATGCCGGTGCCGACCAGCGCCTCGGCCACGGCGCGCACGGTGCCGTCGCCGCCCAGCGCCACCACGATGTCCGCGCCGCGCGCGACCGCGTCCTTCGTCTGCCCGTTGCCCGGGTCCTCCAGGGTGGTCTCGAGCCACAGCGGCTCGGGCAGGTACTGCTCGGCGCACGCGCGCCGCACGGTCGCCCGCAGGTCCGGCACGCCCGGCTTCGACGGGTTCGCGACGAACGCGACCAGCGGCCGGTGCGGCTCGGGCTGCGCCGGGGTGGCGACGGAGGGGTGGTGGCCCGCCGCGGTCCCGAGGATCTGCCCGGCCCGGTCGGCGCGCCGGCTCGGGGCGGTCGCCCGCCACGTCGCGCCGGCGACCACGAGGGCGGCGACGGACAGCGCGGCGGCGACGACGGCCAGCCATCCCTCCCAGGTCATGCGCAGAATCTACGCGCCGCGGGCGGGCGGCCGCCTCCGGTTCGCGGACCGGTCCCCGGGCGCGGCCCCGCGGCGGCGGTCGGTAGGCTCGGGAGCGTGATCGATCTCAAGCTGCTGCGCCAGGACCCGGACGTCGTGCGCGCGAGCCAGGTGGCCCGCGGCGACGACCCCGCCCTGGTGGACCAGGTGCTCGACGCGGACGCCCGGCGCCGCGCCGCGCTCACCGACTTCGAGAGCCTCCGCGCGGAGCAGAAGGCGCTCGGCAAGAAGGTCGCGTCCGCGCAGGGCGAGGAGAAGCAGTCCCTGCTCGCGCACGCGAAGCAGCTCGCGGAGCAGGTCAAGGCGCTGCAGGCCGACGCCGACGCGGCGGACGAGCTCGCGACCGAGCTGGCGCGCCGGATCGGCAACGTCGTCGAGGAGGACGTGCCCGCCGGCGGCGAGGACGACTACGTGGTCCTGCGGCACGAGGGCACGCCGCGCGACTTCGGTGCCGAGTACGGCGCGGAGTTCGCCGTCCGGGACCACCTGGAGCTGGGCGAGGGCCTGCGGGCGATCGACACCGAGCGCGGCGCGAAGGTGTCCGGTGCCCGGTTCTACTACCTGACCGGCATCGGTGCCCGCCTCGAGCTGGCGCTGCTGAACGCCGCCGTCGACCTCGCGCTGAAGTCGGGCTTCACGCCGGTCATCACGCCGACCCTGGTCAAGCCCGAGGTCATGGCCGGCACCGGGTTCCTCGGCGCGCACGCCGACGAGATCTACCGCCTCGAGGCCGACGACCTGTACCTGGTCGGCACCTCCGAGGTCGCGCTCGCGGGCTACCACTCGGGCGAGATCCTCGACCTGTCGGGCGGCCCGCTGCGGTACGCCGGCTGGTCGGCCTGCTACCGCCGCGAGGCCGGGTCGTACGGCAAGGACACCCGCGGCATCATCCGGGTGCACCAGTTCCACAAGGTCGAGGCGTTCTCCTACACGACCGTCGAGGACGCCGCGGACGAGCACCGCCGGATCCTGGGCTGGGAGGAGGAGATGCTCCGCCTCGTCGAGCTGCCCTACCGGGTCATCGACACCGCGGCCGGCGACCTCGGGTCGAGCGCGGCCCGCAAGTTCGACTGCGAGGCGTGGCTGCCCAGCCAGGAGCGGTTCCTCGAGCTCACCTCGACGTCCAACTGCACGACGTTCCAGGCCCGCCGGCTCGGGGTGCGCGAGCGCACCGCCGACGGCGAGGTCCGGCCGGTCGCGACCCTCAACGGCACGCTCGCGACCACGCGGTGGATCGTCGCGATCCTGGAGAACCACCAGCAGGCCGACGGCTCGGTCCGGGTCCCGGAGGGCCTGCGCCCGTACCTCGGCGGCCTCGAGGTCCTGGAGCCCGTGGGAGGCGGATCCCGATGACGCACCCGCGCACGGCGGCCGGCACGCTCGTCGCCCTCGACGTCGACGGCACGCTGCTGTCCTACGACGGGGCGCTGTCGCCCGCGGTGCGCGAGGCCGTGGCCGCGGTCCGCGACGCGGGCGCGCACGTCGTCCTCGCGACCGGCCGCGGCGTGCGCAGCGCCGTCCCGGTGGCCACCGACCTCGGCCTCACGACCGGCTGGATCGTCTGCTCGAACGGCGCCGTGACGGCGCGCCTCGACCCGGGCGCGCCCGAGGGCTACGAGGTCACCAGCACGACGACCTTCGACCCGGAGCCCGCGCTGCGCGTGCTCCAGGCCGAGCTGCCGGACGCGCTGTTCGCGGTCGAGGACCTGGGCCGCGGGTTCCGGGTCTCCCGGCCGTTCCCGGACCACGAGCTCACCGGTGACCAGCGGGTGCTGCCGTTCGACGAGCTCGTCGCGCAGCCGGCCACCCGCGTCGTGGTGCGCGACCCGGGCAGCACGCCGGAGGAGTTCCGCGAGCTCGTCGAGCGCGTGGGCCTGCACCAGGTGTCCTACGCGGTCGGCTGGAGCGCCTGGCTCGACCTGACCCCGGGCGGCGTGTCCAAGGCGAGCGCTCTGGAGGAGCTGCGCCGCGACCTGGGCGTCGAGCCGTTCGCGACGGTCGCGGTCGGCGACGGCGGCAACGACGTCGAGATGCTCCGCTGGGCCGCGCGCGGCGTGGCGATGGGGCACGCGCCGGAGTTCGTGCGGCTGGCGGCCGACGAGGTCACGGGGACGATCGAGGACGACGGGGCGGTCGCGGTGCTGCGCAGCGTCGGCCACGCGCCCGCCTGACGGGGCAGGGAAAGCGGTAGCGCTCCCACGGCAACCGGTCGCCCGACAGGGTGGACCGGCCCCGTCGCCGCGGAGCACAATCCCCGCCATGGCGCACGGCATCGTCGACGTGGCCCGGGCTGCCGGGGTGTCCACCGCGACCGTGTCGCGCGCCCTGCGCGGCCTCCCGAACGTCACCGCCGCCACGCGGGAGCGGGTCCGCCGCGCCGCCGACGAGCTCGGCTACGTGCCGTCGCCGTCCGCCGCGTCGCTCGCCTCCGGGCGCACCCGCACGATCGGGCTGATCACGCCGTGGGTGGCGCACTGGTTCTTCGCGAACGTCATCGAGGGCGCCGAGCGCGCGCTGCGGGTCGAGGACTTCGACGCGCTGCTCTACACGTTCGAGGTGTCCCGGGAGGTCCGCCGGCACCGCCTCGACCCGGACGTGCTGCGCCGGCGCGTCGACGGCGTGCTGGTCGTCGGGCTGCCGCTGGAGGCCGAGGAGGTGGCCGCCCTCGACCAGCTCGGGTACCCCCTGGTGTTCGTCGGCGCGGGCGCGCCGGGGCACGTCACCGTCGGGCTGGACGACGAGCGGACCGCCCGCCGGGCCGTGGCGCACCTGGCCGACCTCGGCCACACCGTGATCGCGCACCTGTCCGGGGAGCCGGACGACACCCTGCCGTGGTCGCCGGCCGTGCGCCGCGCGGAGGGCTGGCGCGCCGAGCTCGCCGCCCGCGGGCTCCCGTCCGCCGGGCTGGAGGTGCACGGGCACTTCGACGTCCGGGGCGGCCGCGCGTCGATGCACGGGCTGCTCGACCGGCGGCCCGATGTGACCGCGGTGTTCGCGGCGTCGGACGAGATGGCGATGGGCGCGCTGCTCGCCCTGCGGGACCGGGGGCTGCGGGTGCCCGAGGACGTGTCGGTGGTCGGCGTCGACGGGCACGACATGGGGGAGCACCTCGGGCTCACCACGATGGCGCAGAACGCGCAGGAGCAGGGGGTCACCGCGGCCTCCATGCTGCTCGAGATGATCACCGGCGCGCCGGTCCCGGAGGAGGTCGTGTTCCCGACGTCGCTGGTCGACCGCGGGTCCACCGCGAGGCCACGTGACCAAATCGTGACAAGTCGGAACCCCTCAGGTGGTTGTGCGCCAGCCATGTAAACGCTTGCATGTAGCCCACGCACCGAGGCGCACCCGCCTCGGCCGAGCAACCACGACGAGGTGGAGGCAGGGCATGAAGAGGATCCGTCGTCGCGGCGCGAGCGCCGCGGTGGCCGGCGGGCTCGGGCTGGCGCTCGCGCTCACGGCGTGTTCGGGCGACTCCGGCGACTCCGGTGACGGGGGCACCGGCGGCGGCGGCGACACCGACGCCGCGAACGAGATCGACTGCTCCGTGTTCGACGACTTCGGCGACCTGGACGGCACCACCGTCTCGGTCTACACGTCGATCGTCGAGCCCGAGCAGCAGACCCAGGAGGACTCCTACGACCCGTTCGAGGAGTGCACCGGCGTCACGGTCGAGTACGAGGGCTCGCGCGAGTTCGAGGCCCAGCTGCTCGTCCGCATCCAGGCCGGCAACGCGCCCGACATCGCGTACCTGCCGCAGCCCGGCCTGCTGAACACGATCGTCACCGACTTCCCGGACGCGATCGTCCCGGCGCCCGACGCCACGGTCGCGAACGTCGACGAGTTCTTCAGCGAGTCGTGGAAGGAGTACGGCACCGTCGACGGCACGTTCTACGCCGCCCCGCTCGGCTCCAACGTGAAGTCGTACGTCTGGTACTCGCCCTCGATGTTCGAGGACGCGGGCTACGAGGTCCCGGAGACCTGGGACGACCTGATCGCGCTGTCCGACCAGATCGTCGACGACGGCGGCATGCCGTGGTGCGCCGGCGTGGAGTCCGGCGACGCGACCGGCTGGCCGGGCACCGACTGGATCGAGGACGTGGTGCTGCGCACCGCCGGCCCCGACGTCTACGACCAGTGGTACACCCACGAGATCCCGTTCAACGACCCGCAGATCATCGAGGCGTGGGACACGGTCGGGGACATCCTCAAGAACGACCAGTACGTGAACGCGGGCCTGGGCGGCGTCGACTCGATCGCCACCACGCCGTGGACGGACGCGGGCTTCCCGATCCTCGACGGCACCTGCTGGCTGCACCGCGCGGCGAACTTTTACCAGACGCAGTGGCCCGAGGGCACCGAGGTCGCGCCGGACGGCGACGTCTACGCGTTCTACCTGCCCACCAACCAGACCGACATCAAGCCGGTCCTGGGCGGCGGCGAGTTCGTGGCGGCGTTCGACGACCGTCCCGAGGTGCAGGCCTTCCAGACCTACCTGTCGAGCGCGGACTGGGCCAACACCAAGGCCAAGACCACCCCGATGGGCGGCTGGGTCAGCGCCAACAACGGCCTGGACCCGGACAACCTGGCCACCGAGTTCGACCAGCTGTCGGCCGAGATCCTCGCCGACCCGAACTCCGTGATCCGGTTCGACGCGTCCGACCTGATGCCCGGTGAGGTCGGTGCCGGCACCTTCTGGACCGCGATCGTCAACTGGCTGACCGGCACCTCCACGGAGGACGCCGCGAAGTCGGTCGAGGACTCCTGGCCCGCCGGCTCCTGACGGGGTCGGGCATCGATCGACTGATCGGCTGACGGCCCGCCCGGCGGGGCGCGGGGGCACCACCCCCGTCCCGCCGGGCGGGCCCGTCCGGTTCGGAGGCGTACATGGACTGGTTGACGAGCGCGAGCTCGGTGGGCGAGAAGTTCGCCCTGATGTTCCTGGCGGTCGCGCTGTTCGTGGTCGTCATGGGCGCGATCCTGTTCCTGGTGGACCGGCCCAGCCGGGTCCCCCGGTGGGTCGTGGCCGCGGCGTTCGCGGGGCCCGCCCTGCTGCTGCTGGCGTGGGGCCTCGTGCGCCCCGCGCTGCTCACCCTGTGGAACTCGTTCTTCGACAAGCGCGGGAACGAGTTCATCGGGGTCGACAACTACACGCGGGTGCTCACGGGCGGGCAGTTCCAGAGCGTGCTGACCAACACCGCGATCTGGGTGATCCTGGTGCCGATCGCGTCGACGCTGATCGGCCTGGTCTACGCCGTGCTGGTGGACCGCACTCGGTTCGAGAAGCTCGCCAAGGCGCTCGTGTTCATCCCGATGGCGATCTCCATGGTCGGCGCGTCGATCATCTGGAAGTTCGTCTACGAGTTCAAGCCGGACCAGCCCGGCGTCAAGCAGACCGGCCTGCTCAACCAGGTGCTGGTCTGGGTCGGCCTGGAGCCGCAGCAGTTCCTCATCAACTCCCCGTGGAACACCGTGTTCCTCATCGTGGTGATGGTGTGGATCCAGACCGGTTTCGCCATGACCGTGCTGTCGGCGGCGATCAAGGCCATCCCGGACGACATCGTCGAGGCCGCGCGCCTGGACGGGCTCGGCGGGATGCGGATGTTCCGCTACATCACCGTGCCGTCCATCCGGCCGGCGCTGGTGGTCGTCCTCACCACGATCGCCATCGGCACGCTCAAGGTGTTCGACATCGTCCGCACCATGACCGGCGGGCAGTTCAACACGCAGGTCATCGCGAACGAGTTCTACACGCAGGCGTTCCGGCAGAACAACCAGGGGCTGTCCGCCGCGCTCGCGGTGATCCTGTTCATCCTGGTCGTGCCGATCGTCGTCTACAACGTGCGGCAGCTGCGCAAGTCGGAGGAGATCCGATGACCACCACCCCGCTCCCCCCGACCGGGCCGTTCGCGGAGGCGTTCGAGGAGACCGCCGACGCCGGCGGCGAGCCGGGACGCCAGCGCCGCCTCAGCCGCCTCGAGCGGCGGGCGATCGCCACCAAGGGCCGGCTGTCGTCGCCGTGGGCGTCGTTCGCGGCGATCCTCATCGCGATCCTGTGGACGATCCCGTCCGTCGGCCTGCTCGTCACGTCGTTCCGGCCCGAGCTCGACATCCGGCGCTCCGGCTGGTGGACCGTGTTCGGCGGCCTGTTCAACGGCGAGGCCGAGTTCACGCTCGACAACTACGACCAGGCGCTGTTCGGCTCCGGGGCGAACCTGGCGACGTACTTCGTCAACTCGTTCGTCATCACGATCCCCGCGGTGATCATCCCGATCACCATCGCCCTGCTGGCGGCGTACGCGTTCGCGTGGATCGACTTCAAGGGCCGCAACATCCTGTTCGTCGCGGTGTTCGCGCTGCAGATCGTGCCGCTGCAGGTGGCCCTGGTGCCGCTGCTGCGGGACTACGTGAGCGCGGGCGTCGCCGGGTCGTTCTGGACGGTGTGGCTGTCGCACTCGATCTTCGGTCTGCCGCTGGCGATCTTCCTGCTGCACAACTTCATGAAGGACATCCCGTCGTCCCTCGTGGAGGCGGCCCGCGTCGACGGCGCGGGGCACGTGAAGATCTTCTTCCGGGTGCTGCTGCCGCTGCTGGTCCCCGCCATCGCGGCGTTCGGCATCTTCCAGTTCCTCTGGGTGTGGAACGACCTGCTGGTCGGCCTGACGTTCGCGTCGCCGAACTCCCGGCCGCTGACCGTGGCGGTCGCCGAGATGGCGGGCAGCCGCGGCGGCGACTGGCACGTGCTGACCGCCGGGGCGTTCATCTCGATGGTGGTGCCGCTGATCGTGTTCATCTCGCTGCAGCGGTACTTCGTGCGCGGCCTCCTGGCGGGCTCCGTCAAGGGCTGACCGGGGCGCCCGACCACCACCTGACAGTGGATGGTTGTGACCGACACGCCCGGCGCGTGTCGGTCACGACCGTCCACTGCCGGAGGCCTCGGGGTCCCTCGCCGCCGTAGAGTGCGAGCCCGACGGGGTCGGACTGCGGCGGGACGGGGTGGGCGTGGCGGAGCCGGGGCACGGCGGCGTGCTGGGCCGGGTGCCGGCGCCCGTGCTGTTCGCGTGCTCCGGCCTCGCGCAGTACGGCGGCGCGGCGCTGGCGGTCGCGCTGTTCGCCGTGATCCCGTCCCCGACGGTCGCCTGGCTGCGGATCGCCGTCGCCGCGCTGGTGCTGCTGGCCTGGCGCCGGCCGTGGCGCGCACGGTGGACCCGCGCGGACCTCGGCGCCGCCGCGGCGTTCGGCGTCGTGCTCGCCGCGATGAACGTGTCCTTCTACGTGGCCATCGACGTGCTGCCGCTGGGCACGGCCGTCGCGATGGAGTTCCTCGGGCCCGTCGCCGTCGCGGCCGTCACCGGGCGGACCTGGCGCGAGCGGCTCGGCATCGTCGTCGCCGCCCTCGGCGTCGTGCTGCTCGCCGGCGTGGAGCTGAGCACCGGCGGCGAGGACTCGGTGCGCGGGCTGGTGGCCATCGGGGTCGCGGCGGCCTGCTGGGCGGGCTACATCCTGCTCGGGCGCCGGGTGGCGCACGGGGCGCACCGGCCGGACGGGGCGGGGGAGCCGGGTGCGCCCGGCACCGGCGACGCGCGCCCGGCGCCCGACGGGATCACGTCGCTCGCGGTCGGCATGACGGCGGGCGCGCTGGTCGGTGCGCCGTTCCTCGCCGGCCCCGCCGCCCCGGTGCTGACCGACGCGGGCCTCGCCCTCGCGGTCGTCGGGATCGCGGTGCTGTCCTCGGTCGTGCCGTACGCGATCGAGCAGGTGGTGCTGCGGCGCGTCACCGCGGCGACGTTCGCCGTGCTGCTCGCGATGCTGCCGGCGACCGCGGCCGTGGTGGGCGCGGTCGCGCTGCGGCAGTGGCCGCACGGCTGGGAGGTCGTGGGGCTGCTGTGCGTGTCGCTGGCGATCGTGCTGACGGCGACCCGCCGCGCGCCGGGGGAGCCGGCCGATGCCGCGGAGGCCGCGGCCTAGAGGTACTGCCCGGGCCCCTGGTCGGCCGTCGGGGCGCCCGGGACGCCGCCCGGGCCCACGGGGCCGGCCGGGCCGTGCCCGCCCGGCAGCGCGCGGCGCATCTGCGTGAGCTGCGCCTGCGCCGCCATCTGCTGCGCCACGAGCGCGGTCTGGATGCCGTGGAACAGGCCCTCGAGCCAGCCGACCAGCTGGGCCTGCGCGATCCGCAGCTCCGCGTCGCTGGGCGTCTGCTCGTCGGCGAACGGCAGCGTGATCCGGTGCAGCTCGTCGATCAGCTCGGGGGAGAGGCCGTCCTCGAGCTCGCGCAGGGAGCGCTCGTGCACCTCGGCCAGCCGGGCGCGGGCCGCCTCGTCGAGCGGGGCGCTGCGCACCTCGTCGAGCAGCTGCTTGATCATCGTGCCGATCCGCATGACCTTCGCGGGCTGGCCGACGGAGGCGGTGGCCTCCTCGGCCGCGTCCGTCTGCTCCTCGGCCCCGGTCCCGGGCTCGCGGGCCCCGTCCGGGGCGCCGGGATCGCCGGAGCCGCCGCCGAGCACGACGACGCGGGGGCGCTGCGGGCCGGTGCTGGAGTCGCTCATGCGCGCCATCCTCTCGCGCGCGGGCGCGGACGGCACCCCTGCGGGGCACCCGGTCGGCGCGCCGTCGTCACGGGACCAGCAGCACCTTGCCGAACACCTCGCCGGAGTCCAGGAGCCGGTGCGCGTCGGCGGCCCGGTTCAGCGGCAGACGGGCGTGCACCACCGGCCGGAGCCGGCCGTCGGCCAGCAGCGGCCACGCGTGCGCCCGCACGTCCGCGACGATGCGCTCCTTCTCCACGAGGGGGCGCGCGCGGAGGGTGGTGCCGATGACGCTGGCCCGGCGGGCCATCAGCAGGCCGAGGTCGAGCTCGCCCCGGGCGCCGCGCTGGGTGCCGATCACGACGAGCCGGCCGCCGGTGGCCAGCGCCGCGAGGTTGGTCGCGAGCCCGCCCGCGCCGAGGACGTCGAGCACGACGTCCGCGCCGTGCCCGCCGGTCGCGGCGCGCACGGCGTCCGCGACGTCCGCGGTCCGGTGGTCGACCACCGTGCGCGCGCCGAGCTCCCGGCAGCGCTCGGCCCGGTCGGCCCCGCCCGCGGTCGCCACGACGTGCGCGCCGAGCGCCGCGCCCAGCTGGACCGCCACCGACCCGACGCCGCCGGACCCGCCCTGCACCAGCAGGACCTCGCCGGCCGCGAGCCGTCCCGCGTCGACGACGTTCGTCCACGAGGTGAGCAGCGCCTCGGGCAGCCCGGCGGCGTCGACCAGGTCCAGGTCGTCGGGCACCGGCAGCAGCAGGCCGGCCGGCACGGTCACGGCCGTGGCGTAGCCGCCGCCGGGCAGGAGGGCCGCCACCCGGGCGCCGAGCGGCCACGCCGCGGCGTCGACGCCGGGGCCGTGGCCTGCGACGACACCCGACACCTCGAGCCCCGGCCAGTCCGGCGCGCCGGGCGGCGGCGGGTACCGGCCCTCCCGCTGCAGCAGGTCCGCGCGGTTCACCCCGGCGGCCGCGACGCGCACCAGGACCTCGCCCGGACCGGGCACCGGGTCGGGCCGCGCGGCCACCCGCAGCTGGTCCGGTCCGCCGGGGCTCTTGACCTCCACCACGTGCATCGTGCGAGCCTACGCACCGGATCGGCGCAGGACACGGGTGGATGAATCCTCCCGATGCGCTCATGTGGGGGCCCGGTGGCGCCGATGAGGTTCGGACAGGGCCCCTCCACGGGTGCCTTGATCTGGTCGTGCCCGCGCGGCCAGGTAGGACGCGAGGATCGGGAGGCAGGTCGACATGCTGCGCAGGCTCGGCATCCGCACCAAGGTGCTGGCGGTCCTCGCGCTGCCCGTGCTCGTCCTGCTGCTGACCGCGGCCTACATCACGACCCAGTCGGTCGGCGAGGCCCGCACCGCCGCCACCGTCCGTGACGTCGTCACGACCATGCCGCTGTACGCCCGCGCCGCCGAGGCCCTGCAGCAGGAGCGCACGCTCTCGGTGCAGCAGGCCACCGACGCGGCCCTCGGCGGCAGCCTCAGCGCGGCCCGGTCCGCGACGGACGACGCGGTCGCCGCCCTCGGCACCGCGCTGCGCGACATCGACCTGTCGACCCTGGACGCCCGCGTCGCCGACTCCGTGCAGAAGGCGAGCGACCAGCACACCCGGCTGGTGGAGATCCGCGACCGCGTCGACGCCGACTCCATCCCCGGCACGCTGGTCGACAGCAACTACACCGACATCGTGTCCGCCGACAACGACGTGCCCGTCGTGGTGGCCGAGACCCTGTCGGAGCGGTCCCTGGCGAGCCGCATGTCGGCCTACGGCGCCATCGCCGACACGATCGAGCAGGTGCTCCGCGCGCAGCCGCTCGCGACCAGCGTGCTCGACTCGAACGGCGCGGACTCGTCCGAGGTGCGGGAGCTCGCGGCCCTGTTCGCCGTGGCCGACCAGGCGCGCGCCGACGCCCGCGAGCGGACCAACAGCCTGCGGCTGCCCGGCATCCAGCTGAGCTCCCGCGACGCCGACCTCACGGCCATGCAGCTGTCGATGGTGTCCGGCAACGAGCTCACCGTCTCCGCCCTGGACCCGACCCGCTGGAACAGCCTGGTCAACGCGGAGCTCGCGTCCCTGCGGCCCGTCGGCACCGAGCTGCTCGGCTCCGCCTCGGACCGCGCCGACGTGGTCGCCTCCCAGGCGCAGGAGCGGGCGCTCCTCACCGGTGGCATCGCCGCCGCGTCCGCGGTGCTGTCCATCCTCATCGCGCTCGTCGTCTCCCGCGGGATCGTCGTCCCGATGCGCCGCCTCACCGCGGCCGCCGGCACGGTCCGCGAGACGCTGCCCCGCCTCGTCGAGCAGGTGGCCGTCCCGGGCGAGACCCCGGACCTGACCCTGGCGAACATCCCGGTCGAGTCCCAGGACGAGGTGGGCCGGCTGGCCCAGGCGTTCAACGACGTCAACTCGACGACGATCCAGGTCGCCCGCGAGCAGGCCGCGCTCCGCGGCTCGATCGCCGAGATGTTCGTCAACGTCGCCCGCCGCGACCAGGTGCTGCTCGGCCGCCAGCTGTCCTTCATCGACACGCTCGAGCGCTCCGAGGAGGACCCGGCGGTCCTCGCCAACCTGTTCCGCCTGGACCACCTCGCGACGCGTATGCGCCGCAACGCGGAGTCGCTGCTCGTGCTCGCGGGCATCGACTCCGGCCGCCGCCTGCGCGAGGCCATGCCGCTGTCCGACGTGGTCCGCACCGCGTCGTCGGAGATCGAGCAGTACGACCGCGTCCAGCTCGAGCTCGACGCCGACCCGCTGATGCACGGCTTCAACGCGCTCGGCGCCGCGCACCTGCTCGCGGAGCTGCTCGAGAACGCCACCCTGTTCTCCGAGCCCGGCACCCCCGTCGTCGTGCAGACCGGCGTCGAGGGCGACCACGTGGTCGTCCGCATCGTCGACCAGGGCCTCGGCATGTCGGCCGACGAGATCGCCGCCGCCAACGCGACCATCGCCTCGACGTCGCCCACCGAGGCCCTCGGCGCCCAGCGCCTCGGCCTGTTCGTGGTGGCGCGCCTGTCCCAGCGGCTCGGTGCCGAGGTCGTCCTGAAGCGCGCCAAGGGCGAGCTCTCCGGCACGGCCGCCGTCGTCCGGTTCCCCGTCGCGCTGTTCACCGCGAACGACCCGGCCCTCGCCGGCCCCGGCGGCGCCCTGCGCGGCTCCGGCCCCGCCACCGGCTCGCTGCCGACGGTCGAGGCCCCCGTCGCCGTCCCCGTCGACCTGGCGGCGCTCACCGACGGCGCCACGACGACCGGCCTGCCCCGCCGCCGCACCGCCGGCGACGCGACCCCGGCGGCCCCGGGCGCCCCGGCCGTCCCCGCCCCCGCCGCCCGCTCCGACGTGCCCACCGAGCAGGACGTCGTCCTGCCCGCGCCGGCCGAGGCCACGCTGGCCCCCGAGATCGCCGCCGAGGCCGGCGGGTGGACCCCGCTCGTGGCCCCGGCCCCGGACGCCCCGGCCGCGCTGCCCTCCCGCGGCGGGCTGCCGACGCGCGGCGGCCTGCCGTCCCGCACCCCCGCCGCGCCCGTCGAGGAGCCCGAGGCCCCGGCCGCGGCGCCCGCCGGCCCGCGCGCCGGCCTGTTCTCCGGCTTCCGTGGCCGCGACGTCCTGGCGACCCAGCCGGCCGAGGACGCGCCGGACGCCGGCGACGCCCCGGAGGCGCCCGGCGCCGCCGAGGACGCCGAGGTCGAGAGCCCGGCCGAGGCCCCGGCCGCCGGCCCCGACGCCGAGCAGCCGCCGGCCCTGCCGACCCGCCGTGGCGTGATCACCTCGCCGGCCGAGGTGCGGTCGATCGTCGACGAGCTGGTCGACCACGAGCCCGAGATGTCGGCGGCCGACCACGCCCGGCTGGACGCGCTGTCCGCCCCGCTGACGGCCGGCCTGCCGATCGTGCCGGGCCCGGTCGCCACCCAGCCGCCGGCCGCGGAGCAGGCCGACGACGAGCAGGTCGCGGACGAGCCGGCCGGCGAGCCGGTCGCCGCCGAGGTCCCGGGCCTCGTCGCGGACGAGCCGGCCGACGACGCGCCCGCCGAGCGCGCGCTGGTCGTGCCGGGCCTCGCCCCCGACGAGCCGCTCGACGAGTCGCACGCGTGGGCCTCGTGGTCCGCCCCGGCGACGCCCGAGCAGCCGTCCTGGGCGACGCCCGCGCAGGCCGAGCACGCGGCGCCCGACGCCGCGGCGGAGACGGCCGTCCCGACGGCGCCCGGCTCGCCGGTCCTGTGGTCCGGGGCCCCGGCGCCGGTCGCCGACCAGCCGGTCGCGCCCGTCGGCCGCGCGGACGAGACGACCGTGCTGGGCGCCCCGGTGCCCGCCGCCCCCGTGCCCGCCGCGCCGCCGCAGTCCGAGCCGTCGCAGCAGGCGCCGACGTACCGCACGCCCGCGTTCCCGGCCCCCGCCGACCCGGCCCCGGCCGCGATCCCGCCGGCGGCCCCCGCGGCGCAGGCGCAGGCGCCGGCCCCCGCCCCGCTGCCCGACTTCGCCACGCTGGTGCAGGGCGACGGCTCCGCCGCCGAGGAGGAGCGCCGCCCGCGCAAGCGCCGGTCGCTGTTCTCGTTCGGCCGCCGCTCGTCCGAGGCCCCGGCCGAGGCCGCCGCCACGGCGCCGCAGGCCCCGGCGCCCGCCGCGCCCGCGTGGCCCGCCACGTCGGCCCCGGCCGGCGCGGGCGCCCCGCAGCCCGGTGCCGCGCAGCCCCCGGTGGCGCAGCCCGCGGCCGCCCAGGCGCCCGCCCCGGCCCCCGCGCCGCAGCCCACCGCGCCGGCCCAGGCCGCCCTGCCGACCCGCGCGTCGGTCGCCCAGTCGTGGCAGCCGGTCGCGGGCTGGGACGCGGAGCCGCAGCAGCCCGCGCCCGGCCGGGCCGGCGCCGCGCCCGCGCAGTGGTCCGCCACCCCGGCCGCCGAGCCGGGCGGCTGGGTCAGCACGCCCGCCGCCGGCGAGCCGGTCCCCGGTGCGTACCCGGGCACCGGCGCCGGGTGGTCCGCGCCCGAGCAGGCCGCGCCCGCCGCGCCGGTCCAGCCCGCGGCCGAGGCCGCCCCGCAGCCCGCCGCCTGGTCCGCCGCCCCCGCGTGGTCGGCGCCCGCCGAGCCGGCGTGGTCCCCGGAGCTGCCGGCCCAGGCCGCCGAGCCCGCATGGGCCCCGCAGGCGCCCGCCACCCCGGCCGCGCTGCCGACCCGCACCCGCGGCGACGTCCCGCCGCCGGCCCCCGAGCCGGCGTCCGCGCCGGCCGAGCGCCGCCCGCACCGCGACATGAGCGCCTGGGCGTCCTCCTGGTCGCCCGACGGCGCGTCCGTCCCGCAGCCCGCGCCCGCGCCGTCCTGGTCGGCGCAGCCCGCCGCCGCGGCGCCCGCGGCCGACCAGGCCCGTCGCCCCGGCGCGCTCGACGCGGAGGCGGCCCAGATGCTCGCCCTGCGGGCCGACATCCAGGAGCAGGCGTTGAGCGAGCTGAGCCAGCTGTCCGCGTACCGGCCCCAGGTCGACGTGCCGGCCGGCGGCTCGCTCACCCGCCGGGTGCCCACGGCCATCCCGGCGGCCCCCGAGATCTCGCAGCCCGAGTCGGGTGCGGCGCCGGCGCGCGACGCCGACGGCCTGCGCGACCGCCTGTCGAGCTTCCAGTCCGGCAGCCGTCGGGGGCGTCGTGCCCTCGCGGACGCCGACGCGGGTGAGGCCGGCGCCCAGCCGGAGCAGCCCCGCACCGAGTCCGACTCCCAGCCCGTCCCGCCGTCGCCGTCATGGTGACACCCGTCCCCGCAGCCGCTCCCGCGTCTGCATCACGTCAGGAGGATGTGTGACCACCCTCAGCACCGAGGCAGCCAACTTCGGCTGGCTCCTGGACAACTTCGTCCGGACCGTGCCCGGCACCCGGCACACGCTGGTGGTGTCGGCCGACGGCCTGCTCATGGCGATGTCCGAGCAGCTCGACCGCACCAGCGGCGACCAGCTCGCGGCGATCGTCGCCGGCATGTCGAGCCTGACCCGGGGGGCGGCGCGCCAGCTCCGCGCCGGGGACGTCCGCCAGGCCATCGTGGAGATGGACAACCTGTTCCTCTTCCTGATGAGCGTGTCGAACGGCTCCGTCCTCGCGGTCGTCGCCGACGCGACCTGCGACGTCGGTCTCATCGGCTACGAGATGGCGATGCTCGTCTCGCGGACCGAGGCCACGCTGACCCCGCAGCTCATCACCGAGATGCGCGGCAGCCTCCCCGTCGACGGCGCCACCCGCGCTCCCACCGTGTGAGGTAGCCGATGAGCGAGAGCGAGTTCGAGACCAGGACCGTCCGCCCGTACGCCCTCACCGGCGGCCGGGTGCGGTCCGAGCGGTCCGACTACCCCCTCGAGGCGCTGGTGGAGATGCTGCCGGCCGGCGTCTCGGGCCAGGGCCTCACGCCCGAGAAGCGGGCGATCCTGCAGCACGCGTCGCACGGCTACATCTCCATCGCCGAGCTGTCCGCGCTGCTGCACCTCCCTCTGGGCGTCACGCGCGTCGTCGTGTCCGACCTGGCCGACGCGGGCTACATCCGCGTCCACTCGTCCACGCCGGTCGAGACCACCACCGGTCAGTCGCCCGCCCTGTCCCTGAGCGTCCTGGAGAGTGTTCTCAATGGCATTTCCGCCCTCTGACGCCGTGGCCACCGGCCAGGCCGCTGCCGTGCCCACCGCCCGCCCGTCCGGCGACGCCGGTGAGATGGGTGCCGCGCCCACCGTCGTGAAGATCGTCGTCGCGGGCGGCTTCGCCGTCGGCAAGACGACCTTCATCGGGTCGATCTCCGACATCGAGCCGCTGAACACCGAGGCCGCGATGACCGAGCACTCGGTCGGCATCGACGACGCGGGCGGCCAGTCCGAGCGCAAGACGTCGACCACGGTCGCGATGGACTTCGGCCGCATCGCGCTGCCGGGCTCGCTGTGGCTGTACCTGTTCGGCACCCCGGGCCAGGACCGGTTCCTGTTCATGTGGGACGACCTGGTGCGCGGCGCGATCGGCGCCGTCGTGCTGGTCGACACCGACCGCCTGGACCAGTGCTTCCCGGCCGTCGACTACTTCGAGTCGCGCGGCATCCCGTTCGTCGTGGGCGTGAACTGCTTCGACGGCGTGGCGAAGCACCGCCTGGAGGACGTGCGCGAGGCGCTCGCCATCCCGGCGCACGTGCCGGTGCTCTACACCGACGCCCGGTCGCGCACGGCGACCAAGCAGACGCTCATCCAGCTGGTGCAGCTCGCCATGGAGCGGCTCCGCAGCTCGGCGGCGTGAGCTGACGACCCGCGCGCCCCGCTACAGTGCGGGGCGTGCGGGTCTACGCCGACGGCTCGGCGCTCCTGCGCTACCTGCCGTTCCCGGACCACTCGGTGGACTGGCAGCGGTGGGCGGAGCAGCACGAGCCGG
>NZ_DASQCJ010000116.1:0-32089 GCF_035634735.1 Cellulomonas sp. | reverse complement strand
GGCGGCCTGCTCGGTCGCCGGCACCGCGCTGGTCGGCGGCGAGACCGCGGAGCACCCGGGCCTGCTCGGCCCCGACGAGTACGACGTCGCCGGCGCCGCGACCGGCGTGGTCGAGGCCGACGCGCTGCTCGGCCCCGAGCGGGTGCGGTCGGGCGACGTGCTGGTGGCGCTCGGGTCGAGCGGCCTGCACTCGAACGGCTACTCGCTGGTCCGCCGGGTCGTCGCGCACGCCGGCTGGTCGCTGGACCGGCACGTGCCGGAGCTCGGCCGCACGCTCGGCGAGGAGCTGCTGGAGCCGACCCGGGTGTACGCGTCCGACTGCCTCGCGCTGGTCGAGCGCGCCGGTGGCGCGGTGCACGCGTTCAGCCACGTGACCGGCGGCGGGCTCGCCGCGAACGTCGCGCGGGTGCTGCCCGCCGGCCTGGTCGCGGACGTGCCGCGCGGTTCCTGGACGCTGCCTCCGGTGTTCTCGCTGGTGCAGGCCGCCGGTGCCGTGCCGTGGACGGACCTGGAGCGCACGCTCAACCTGGGCGTCGGCATGGTCGCGATCGTCGACCCGGCCGGCGCGGACGCCGTCGAGCGGCACGCGGCGGAGCTCGGCCTGACGGCATGGCGGCTCGGCGAGGTGCGGGACCTGGCCGCGGCGGACGCCGAGGGCGGTCCGGACCTGGTCGCCGGGACGAAGGGCGTGCAGGGCGGCGCGGTGCGGCTCAGCGGCGCGTACCGCACGGCCTGAGGCCTCGGGCGTCGGCGCACGACCGGGGCCGGGACGCGCGCCGGCGGGCGGCGTGGCCCGTACCGGGGCGCGCGGGGACCGGGGCGCGCGGGCGCCCCGGGCGTGCGGGGATCGGGGCGCGCCGACGCGTCGGCTCGGGAGGGCGCGGCGGCGTCGGTGCGCGGGTGAGGTCGTCCCCGCGCGGTCGTGCTCACCGTGGGCAGCACACGAGCCGGGCCCGCCGGGCGACCGTCGGGGACGGTGCGCCGCGGGGGCCCGGCTGCTCGTGCTGGCGGCCGCTGCGTGTCAGCGGCGGGGCCGGTGCCACGCGAGGTGGCTGCCGACCCGGGTATTCAGCGCTCGTCCGCCCAGCGAGGGGGGTAGTCGTCACCCTCGTCGTCGGAGTCCTGTCGGCTGTCGGTGACGAGGTCGTTCCGGTGGCCGGTGAGCTCCTGCTCCAGCGCCCGGTAGTTGGTGTCAGGGCTGAAGTACTTCAGCTCCCGCGCCACCTTCGTCTGCTTAGCCTTCTGACGGCCGCGCCCCATGGCATCGACCCCCTCTAACGTGGAAGCGGGGCGGCTCCGTGCTCACACGTGCGGCCCCGGGATGCTGAATAGTCTGTTCGTGTCGCAACGGTACATGGTCCCGCGGCATTCCGACCACTCGCCCCGGAGGCGGCGGGTGGCCCGGGCGCGTCGTGGTGCCCGGAGGAGCGGGCGCGGCGGCCCGCGCCCGGCGGGTGCGACGTGCTCCGACGGCCCGGACCGTGCGGGGGCGCTGCGTGGGACGGAGGTCCGGGGCCGCGCCGGCGTCCGGAGTGTGATATTCGCCACTGGCGAACACGTCCACGCGTCGGGACGATGAGTCGAGCGGTGACCACGGCGACGCGGCCCGACGCGGCCCCGACTGGGACGAACGACCCGGTCGGAGCGGCGCGAGCCGTGGCGTTGACACCGGCGGTCACCCGGACGTGTGACACGGACGCGCTCCGGGACCGCCCGATCGGAGGACCGAGCCGGCGCGCAGTCATGTCGGCTTCGACCTAGAGTGTCCTCATAGTTACCGCTTGTCCCGGAATGGGACGTTGGTACCAGTTGTCCAGAGTTCGCACGTGACACCGTGGTCACGGTGGGGGCGCAAGGGGGGTCGAGCGCGATGACGTCACCGATGCCGAGCCAGCCCGGCTCCGTCCGGGCAGCGGTACCGATGGCCATGTTCCTGTCTGCCATGACGACGGGTCACCCGACCGGTCGTCGCCACGAGGGCACCCCGGAGGTCTGACGTGACTGCCCCCCACACCGAGAACGAGATCCTGCTGACGCCGTCGGAGGTCGCGACCCTGTTCCGGGTCGACCCCAAGACGGTCACCCGCTGGGCGAAGTCCGGCAAGCTGTCGTCGATCCGCACGCTCGGCGGCCACCGCCGGTACCGCGAGACCGAGGTCCGGGAGCTGCTCGGCGGCGTCCCGGGGCAGCGCGGCGACGACGTCTGAGCCGGACGTCGTGCACCGCCGCCCCCGCGGCGGCGGTGCCCCCGGGCTGAGGGCTGCCCGCGCGGTCTGACGATCGCTGGGGGTCCGGTGCGCGGCCGCGGTTCGGCACGCGCCTGCCGGGTCGGCCGCACCTCGCAGTTCGACGGACGCGTAACGGTTCGGCGTGCCGGCCGCCCGCCGCTCCCGCCCTCGCCGTGGCGCGTGCCCGCGTCGCCGTGTCCGACGACCGCCAGCCGGGCCCGCCCCGGGGGCGCAGGATGGTGCCATGACCGAGACCACCACGACCCTCGCCGGCACGGACGCCCCCGCGGCGCTGGATCCCTCCGTGCCGCTGGACCTCGCCGCGCCGCTGCTCGCCGCCGTGCTGCCGTCCCCCGCGGGCGGGCTCGCGGTGCTGCTCACCGAGGACGGCGTCGTGCGCGCCGCGGGCTTCGGCCCGCTGGACGCGATGGCCGCGCGGCTGCCGCTCGCCCTGGCCGCGCGCGGCCACGAGGTGCTGGAGCCCGCGGCGCTCGCCGACCGCGGCGCCGGGCCGGCGCTCGTCGCGGACGCCGCCGCCCGCTACCTCGACGGCGAGGTGGGGGCGATGGACGCCGTGCCGGTCGCACAGCCGGGCGGGCCGTTCCAGCAGCGGGCGTGGGCCGCCATGCGCGCGATCGCTCCCGGGTCCACCGCCACCTACGCCGAGCTCGCCGCGGCGGCCGGGAGCCCCACCGCCGTGCGGGCGGCCGGGTCGGCGTGCGCGCGCAACCTGGTCGTGCCGTTCGTGCCCTGCCACCGCGTGCTGCGCAGCGGAGGGACGCTCGGCGGCTACTACTACGGGCTGGACACGAAGCGGGTGCTCCTCGCGCACGAGGCGCGCGGCTGACGAGTCGGTCCCGCGCCCCGCGCCCCGCGGACGCCGCGACGCCAGGCGGGCGCGCCTCGTCCCGGGGGACGCCCCCCGCACCCCACGGGGCGTCCGTCCGTGGCGCGGGCCGCGCGGCCCGCGCCACGGAGGGGTCAGCGCCGGACCGCGAGCACCGCCACGAGCGCCAGCGCGCCCACGGCGCCGGCGAGGATCCCGCGCGCGCGGTTCTTGTTGGCCGGGTCGGCGGCCGGGTCCGTGCCCACCGCGTCGCGCCAGAGCTTCTCCGCCGCGGCCCGGGCGTCCGCGACCTGCCGCTTCGGGCTGAGCCGCTCGGCGAGGGCGTCGGCGGTGCCGGCCAGCTCCGCGCGGGTCAGCGCGACCTCCGCCTCGAGCGCGGTGATGGTGGGCTTGGGCGTGGGGGAGTCGCTCATCGGCTCAGGCCCTCCTTGACGGACTTCTGCACGGTCTCGGCGTCCTGCTTGAGCCCCGCGACGGCCTTCTCCGGCGTCGGCGGGGTGCCCTTCTGCAGGCTCTTCACGCCGACCAGCGCGAGCACGCCGGTGATGATCGCGAGGGCGACCAGGACGATCAGCGCGGCGAGCCAGGGCGCCAGGCCCTCGCTGATCGCGAGGATGATCGTGGTGATCAGCACCGCGAACGTGAAGAACCCGAAGAACGCGGCGCCGGCGAGCAGGCCGATCCCGATCCCCGCGGCCTTGGCCTTCTGCGCGAGCTCGGCCTTGGCCAGGTCGATCTCCGCGCGCACCAGCCGGGCGGCCTGCTCGCTGAGCCGGCTGATGAGCTGGCCGATCGACTGCTGGTCCGGGCCGGACCCGCTGCCCGATGTCGTCGTCATCCGGTGCTCCTTCGTGGACGGGAGGCGTTCCGCCCCAGTCTGGCCCGTCCGCGTGGTCTGCGCAGGTGGGACGGGCCGGGCGTGCCTCGCGCGGTGTCGTGCGGGTCAGTCGGCCCAGGGGTGGACGAGGTCGGGTTCGCGCGCCGGGCCCGCCGGCGGCGGCGTCGCGCGCACCCGCTCCGGGAGCCGGCTGCGGGCCCACGCCGCGACGCCCGCGGCGGCGCCGATCAGCACGACGCCGACGACGAGGGCGGCCAGCCAGAGCTCGACGACGTGCGCGAGCCCGACGACCGCCGCCGTCACCAGCAGCGCCAGCCCGAACACGGTGAGCAGCAGGGCGGCGGCGAACCCGATCGCGCTCGGCCGGACCTCGACCGCGCGGGCCCGGACCGAGCGGGTGACCGCGTCGATCTCCGCCTGCACGGACCGCCGCACCCGGTCCTCGACCTGCTCGATGCGCTCGCGGGTGCGTTCGGCCAGCGGCTCCGCCAGCCGGCCGAACAGGCCCCGTCGCGGCTCCTCGGCGTCGGTCACGGTGCCCTCCTCGTCACGACCCCGGCCGTGCCCGCGTCGTCGCGGCGGCCGGCGGTGCTCCCTGGTTCGCCCGGTCCCTCCACCCTAGTCACCGCGGCGGATCGCGCCCGGCGCCCACCGCGGCGCGCCGCCGGGCGTACGGTGCCCCCGTGGTCGGGCGCGTCGTGCGGGTGGCCCTCGTCGTGGACGAGGCGCTGCCGCGCGCCGCCCTGGCGCAGGGCCTGGAGACCGACCCCCGGGTGTCGGTGGTGCACCGGCTGGCGGGCCGGCGGGAGGCGCTGGACCGCGTGGAGCCGCGCACGGTCGACGTGCTCGTGGTGGAGGACGCGCTCGACGACGGGACCGGGGTCGAGCTCGGCCTGCGGCTCCAGGAGCGCGACCCCGACCTGGCGGTGCTGCTGCTGTCGGGGCGGGACGCGTCCGACGTGGTGCTCGCGCTGCGGGACCGGGTGCCGCGGCCGTGGAGCCACGTCTCCCGGCGGGCCTGCCCCGACCCGGGCGCGCTGGCCCGCGCGGTGGTCGCGGCGGCCGACGGCCAGGCCGTGCTCGGCCCCGGGGAGGCGCCGGCCCGCGCGCCGGGGGTCGCCGGGCTGACCCGGGCGCAGACCGCGGTGCTCGCGCTCGTGGCGCAGGGCCTGTCCAACCGGGCGGTGGCCCGCGCGCTCGGGCTGTCGCCGCGGTCGGTGGAGAACCACCTGGCGGTGGTCTACCGGGCGCTGGGCGCCGCCGGACCGGACGTGAGCCCCCGGGTGCTGGCGGCGCTGGCGTACCGCACGGGCGGCCCGCCGCGTGCGGCAGGATGAGCGGCGGCCCGCACCCCGCACCCGCCGCCCCGGAGGCCCCCACGAGCACGCCCCGCGCCCCCCTGCCCGCCCCGCGCCCGGCGCACCACCGCGCGGGGCTCGCCCTGCTGGTCGCGGCGGGCGGCGCGGTGGGCTCGCTCGGCCGGTACGGGCTCGCGCAGGCGCTGCCGCCGCAGCACGGCTGGCCGCTCGGCACGCTGACCGCCAACCTCACCGGCGCGTTCCTGCTGGGCGTGCTGCTCGAGGTCCTCGGCCGGCGCGGCCCGGAGACCCCGGGCGTCCAGCGGGTCCGGCTCGCGCTCGGCACGGGCGTGCTCGGCGGGTACACGACGTTCAGCTCGCTGGCCCTGGAGACCGAGCGGCTGCTCGCGGCGGGGGAGGCCGGGACCGCGCTCGGCTACGCCGGGGTGTCGCTGGTCGCGGGCGTGCTGTGCGCGGCGGGCGGCGTGGCGCTGGTGTCGGCGGCGGGCGGCCGCGGCGGGCGGGGCGCGCGCGGCGGCGCCCCCGGCGGCGCACCCGGACCCGGGGGTGCCCGGTGACCGACGCGCTGCTGGTCGCGGTCCTGGGCGGCCTCGGCGCCGCCACCCGGTTCTGGGTGGACGGCACCATCCGGGCGCGCGGGCGCACGGTGCTGCCCGTCGCCACGATCGCGATCAACGTCACCGGCTCGCTGCTCATCGGGCTGGTCGCCGGCGCGCACCTGTACCTGGGCCTCCCGGCGACCTGGCAGCTGCTGGTCGCGACCGGGTTCTGCGGCGGGTTCACCACGTTCTCCGCCGCCGCGGTCGAGACCGTCCGGCTCGCGCAGGCCGGCGAGCGCGGCCGGGCGCTGGCGAACCTGCTCGGGACGACGGTGCTCGCGGTGGCGGCCGCGGCCGCCGGCCTGGGTCTCACCGCCCTGTGGGCCACCTGACCCACTTGCCACGGGTCGTCCCGGTTTGCGAGGGTCGCTGGGGACCGCGTCGCCGCGCGTGGACCGCTCGGCCCACCCGGTCGGGTCCTCCGACCGGAAGGACACCGCGTTTGAGCGAGACCTTCGTGGCGCCCGGTGAGCCGATCGACCTCGACAACTGCGCGCGCGAGCCCATCCACATCCCGGGCTCGGTGCAGCCGCGCGGGGTCCTCCTCGTCGTCCAGGACGACGGCGGCGTCGTCCTGCAGGCCTCGGAGAACGTCGCGACGGTCCTCGGCCGGCCGGTCGACGCGGTGCTCGGCGCGCCGCTCGGCGACGTGCTCGGCGTCCCGGCGGCCCGCGTGGTGCTCGAGCAGCTCGCCGCCGTGCCGGACCACCGCACCCGGAACCCGGGCCTGGTCGAGATCGCGACGGCCGACGGCACGGTCCAGCTCGACGTCGTCGTGCACCGCCCGCCGCCCGCGACGCTCGCCGACCCGGGCCCGGTGTTCGTGGTCGAGCTCGAGCCCGCCGACGGCCCGCGGCCGCTGACCTACGGCACCACCTACGAGAGCGTCCGCGACGCGATCGCCGACCTGAACCGCGCCGGCGAGCTCACCGAGCTCTACGACATCGCGGCCCGGCACGTGCGCCGGCTGACCGGCTTCGACCGCGTGATGATCTACCGGTTCGACGCCGAGTACAACGGCGAGGTCGTCGCCGAGGCGAAGCGCCGGGACCTGGAGCCGTTCCTCGGGCTGCACTACCCGGCCTCGGACATCCCGGCGCAGGCGCGCGCGATGTACGAGAAGAGCTGGATCCGGCTCATCTCCGACGTCGCGTACACGCCGGTGCCGGTCGTACCCACCGTCGACCCGCTCTCCGGCCGGCCGCTGGACCTCACCTACGCGACGCTCCGCTCCGTGTCGCCGGTGCACTGCGAGTACCTGCGGAACATGGGCGTCCGCGCCTCGATGTCCATCTCGCTGCTCCGCGACGGGAAGCTCTGGGGCATGGTGGCGTGCCACCACTACTCCGGGCCGCACGCACCGTCGTACGGCGTGCGCGCGGCGGCCGAGTTCCTGGGCGTCGCGCTGTCCGCCCGCCTGGTCGCCCAGGTCGAGGAGGACGCGCTCGCGGAGAGCCGCCGCGCGTCCGGCGTCCTGGCCCGCCTCGTGGCGGCGAGCCGCGACGAGGAGGTGCGGCTGGCCCAGGCCCTGACCCGCACCGACGACCTGCTGACGCTCGTGCCGGCCGACGGCGTGGTGGTGAGCGTCGGCACCGACGTGCTCACCCGGGGCGAGGTCCCGGACCTCGGGTCGTGCCGGGCGCTCGCGGCGTGGGCGTCGTCGGTGGACGAGCTGCTCGCGACCGACCGCCTGCCGGAGGAGACCGGCGCGCCCGGCGTGCCCGGGATCGCCGGGGCCGTCGCGCTGGCCCTGCCCGACGGCGGGACCGTCGTCTGGCTGCGCGGCGAGGTGGTGCGCACCGTCGACTGGGGCGGGGACCCGCACCACAAGGTGATCGCCGTGCCGGAGGGCGACGGCGTGCGGCTGGGCCCGCGGCAGTCGTTCGACCTGTGGCGCGAGCAGGTCCGCGGCCGCGCGCTGCCGTGGGACGACCAGCACGTGCAGAACGCGGCCGACCTGCGGACCTACCTGGTCGAGGCGCTGTTCCGCCGGGGCCGGGCCGAGGTGAACGCCGCGCGCGCCATCCAGCGGACGCTGCTGCCCACGTCGCTGCCGCTCGTGCCGGGCTGGTCGGTGGACGCGCGGTACGAGCCCGCCGGCACCGGCCAGGTCGGCGGCGACTGGTACGACGTGCTGCGGCTGGCGGACGGGCGGCTCGCGCTCACGATCGGCGACGTCACGGGCCACGGCCTGGCGACCGCCGCGGCGATGGGCCAGCTCCGCAACGCCACCCGCGCCTACCTGCTGGACGCCGCCCCGCCCGGGGTCGTGCTGTCCCGGGTCGCGGCGCTCGCGCGGTGGACCCTGCCGGGGCAGATGGCGACCATGGCCGTCGCACTGCTCGACCCGGCGACGGGCGAGGTGGACTACGCGGGTGCCGGCCACCTGCCGCCGCTCGTCGTGCGCGCGGACGGCACGGCGGCGTGGGAGCCGGTGCTCGGCTCGCCGCTCATCGGGCTGCTGACGGGGGAGCCCGCCGCGGGCCGGACGACGCTCGGGCCCGGCGACGCGCTGCTGCTGTTCACCGACGGGGTGATCGAGCGGCGGCGGGAGTCGCTGCGCGACGCGCTCGCCCGGACGGTCGAGGCGGTCGGGCGACCGGCGCCGGGGGACCTGGACGCGCTGGTGGCGCGGCTGCGGGACCCGGCGTCGGACGACGACGCGACCGTGGTGCTGCTGGCCCGCGACTGACGCGCGGGACGCCGACCGCGGGCCGGCCAGCCGCGCGGCCGGCCCGCGGTCAGCCGCCGAGCAGGTCGGCGAAGGACGGGGCGGTCGCGAACGGGTCCTGCGGGCCGCGCGGCCCGCGGGCGGCGACCGTGGTGGCGAGCTCGGCGCCGGCGCGGCGGATGCGCGCGGGCAGCGGGCTCGGCTCGTCGGCGGTGGCGCCCGCGGCCCAGTCGTCGGTCGCGGCGAACACGGAGGTCGTCGCGACGTCGGCCCGCAGGTAGGTGAACAGCGGGCGGATCGAGTACTCGAGCGCGAGCGAGTGCCGGGCGGTGCCGCCGGTCGCCCCGAGCAGCACGGGCAGCCCGACCAGCGAGTCCTTGTCCAGGATGTCGACGAACGACTTGAACAGGCCCGAGTAGGTCGTGGTGAACAGCGGGGTCACCGCGATCAGCGCGTCCGCGCCGGTCACCGCCTCGATCACCTCGGCCAGCGCCGGGCTGGGCACGCCGGTCAGCATCGCGTTCACGATGTCGTGCGCGTGGTCGCGCAGCTCCACGACGCGGACCTCCGGGCGCTGCCCGCGGTCGGCGAGCTCGGTCGCGGTCGCCTCGGCGAGGCGGTCGGCGAGTAGACGGGTCGAGGACGGCTGGCCGAGGCCGGCCGACAGCGCGACGATCGAGCGCTGGGTCATGGCGTGCTCCTTCGGGGTCCTGCGGGGGTGGTGCGCGGGGTGCTGCGGGTCGTGCGGGGTGCCGGGTGGGCGGTCGTGCCGGACGCGCCCACGGCGTGTCGGTCAGAACCGTCCACCCGGCGGGGGTGTTCCCGGCTCAGAGGCCGAACGCGGCGCCCTGGCGGGCGGTGACCGCGTCGGCGGCCGCGGCGTCGTCCTCGGCCGTCCGCCCGGTCCAGTGGTCCGCGGCGGCGACGGTCTGCTCGTGCACCTGGCCGGCGGCGCGGGCCTTCGCCACGCGCTCGGCGTGCGTCGGCGGGCCGGACGGGACGTCGGCGGGGCGGTCGGACTCCATCTCCTTGCGGAGCACCGGGACGACCTCGCCGCCCAGGATGTCGAGCTGCTCGAACACCGTCTTGAGCGGCAGGCCCGCGTGGTCGATGAGGAACAGCTGGCGCTGGTAATGGCCGACGTCGTGCCGCATCGCGGCGTACCGGTCGATGACCTGCTGCGGAGAGCCGACGGTCAGCGGCGTCTGCGCGGCGAAGTCCTCCAGCGACGGGCCGTGGCCGTAGACCGGGGCGTTGTCGAAGTACGGCCGGAACTCGGTCACGGCGTCCTGCGAGTTCTTCCGCATGAACACCTGGCCGCCGAGGCCGACGATCGCCTGGTCCGCCCGGCCGTGGCCGTAGTGCTCGAACCGCTGCCGGTAGAACTGCACCATCTGCTTGGTGTGGCTCATCGGCCAGAAGATGTTGTTGTGGAAGAAGCCGTCGCCGTAGTAGGCGGCCTGCTCCGCGATCTCGGGGCTGCGGATCGAGCCGTGCCACACGAACGGCGGGACGCCGTCCAGCGGCCGCGGGGTCGAGGTGAAGCCCTGCAGCGGGGTGCGGAACTTGCCCTCCCAGTCGACGACCTCCTCGGTCCAGAGGCGGCGCAGCAGGGCGTAGTTCTCGATCGCCAGCGGGATGCCCTGGCGGATGTCCTGGCCGAACCACGGGTAGACCGGGCCGGTGTTGCCGCGGCCCATCATGAGGTCCATCCGGCCGTCGGAGATGACCTGGAGCATCGCGTACTCCTCGGCCAGCCGGACCGGGTCGTTCGTCGTGATGAGGGTCGTGGCGGTCGACAGCACGATGTTCTTCGTCCGCCCGGCCAGGTAGCCGAGCATCGTGGTCGGGGACGACGCGACGAACGGCGGGTTGTGGTGCTCGCCGGTCGCGAAGACGTCGAGGCCGACCTCCTCCGCGTGCTCGGCGATCGCCAGGATCGACCGGACGCGCTCGGTGTCGTCGGGCGCGCGGCCCGTGTGGGGGTCAGGCGTGATGTCGCTGACCGTGAAGACTCCGAACTGCATCTCGCGCTCCTCAAGTCGATGCGTTTGCATGTACTTGCGCCCCAACGAGGCCGCGCGCGGATCTATTCCGCGCCGCCGGGACCATCGTCCCGGACCCGGCGGCGCGGCGGCAGGGCGGGATTCAGCGGGCCGGCGCGCCCTCGACGGCCCGGCGGCTGGCCCGGCGCGTCACCAGGTGCAGCACCAGGCCGACGGCGAGCAGCACCCCGGCCAGCGCCCAGTGCCGCGCCTCCTGCTGGGTGAGCAGCACGACGCAGGTGACGATCGCCAGGACGGGCAGCGCGGTCCAGGCGCGGAAGTGGTCGTGCTCGACGCGGTCCCGGCGCAGCACCAGCACCGCGACGTTGGTGCTGAGGAACACGAACAGCAGGAGCAGGACGACGGTCGACGCCAGGTCCACCAGCTCGCCGGTCGCGGCCAGCACGATCGCGACGGCGGTGGTCACGAGGATCGCGACCCACGGGGTGCGGCGGCCCGGCAGCACGCGCCCGAGCACCGGCGGCAGCAGGCCCTCCTGCGCCATCCCGTAGGTGAGCCGGCTGGCCATGATCATCGTGAGCAGGGCGCCGTTCGCGACGGCGACGAGCGCCACGGCGGAGAAGATCTCCAGCGGGACGCCGCCGGCGGCCCGGACGACCTCGAGCAGCGGGCCGCTCGACGCGGCGAGGTCCTCGGGCGCGACGACTGCCGGGGCGACGAGCCCGACCAGCAGGTAGACGACGCCCGCGGCGAGCAGGGCGCCGAACAGCGCGCGCGGGTAGACGCGGCGGACGTCGGTGACCTCCTCGGCCAGGTTTGCGGACGTCTCGAAGCCGACGAACGAGTAGAACGCGATCAGCGCACCGCCGAGGATCGCCGCGGCCCAGGACGTCTCGGCGGGCAGCTCCAGCACGCGGGCGGGGTCGCCGTCGCCGCGGCCGAGGACGACCGCACCGAGGATCACGACCAGCACCAGGCCGGACAGCTCGATCGCCGTCATGACGACGTTGGCGCGCAGCGACTCCTTGATCCCGCGCATGTTCAGCGCCGCCACCAGCGCCAGGAACACGACCGCGGTGAGCACCGGCGGGACGTCGAGGAACACCGACAGGTAGTCGCCGCCGAACGCCAGGGCCAGGCCGGCCGCCGACGTGACGCCCGCCGCCAGCATGCAGAAGCCGACCAGGAACGAGACCAGCGGGCTGCCGAAGGCGCGCTGCGCGAACACCGCCGACCCGCCGGCCTTCGGGTACTTGGTGACCAGCTCCGCGTAGGACGCCGCCGTGAGCAGGGCCATGCCCAGCGCGACCAGCAGCGGCAGCCAGATGGCGCCGCCGGCCTCGGCGCCGAGCTCGCCGACCAGCGCGTACACGCCCGCGCCGAGCACGTCGCCCAGGATGAACAGGAACAGCAGGGGCCCGGTCACGGCCCGGCGGAGGCCGGGGGACTTCTCGGTGGCGGTGTCGGTGGTCACCCGGCCGAGTATCGGCGCGGCGGCGCGGGCGCGCGCGGCGAGGGCGGGCGGGCGCGGCGAGCGGGGGCGGGCGCGGGGTGGCCCGGCGCCGAGGGGGTGGCCGACGCGCCGAGCGAGTACCCGGCGACTACCCCCTCGGCGCGTGGCGTACCCCCTCGCGTGCGGGAGCGAGCGAGCGCACCTGGGCCGCGACCGTGCGGTGTGAGCGGCTGCACACGCACGCGCGGAGCACTCAGTCGCCCGCGCGCGTTGTCGATGGTGGACGTGCGGGCCCGGCCCGCCGTCCCGCCCGGAGGACCGGGCGACGCCGCGTGACGAGACCGCGGCAGCAGGCGCCCGGGTCCCCGGGGGCCGACCGCACCGCCTGGCACGACCGCGCACCACCCCGCACCACCGCGCGCCGCGACCCGTCGCGGCAGTCCCGCACGGGCGACGCCGCCCGCGCGCCACCGGCCCGCCGCCGGCGCCGCCGGTCACCGCAGCACCGCACGACCGGGCGCCCGCGCGCGCCCGCACGCAGGGGGATCCGCATGTCCGCACCGACCCGCGCCCGCAGGGGCGCCGCGCTCGCCGCCACGCTGGCGGCCGCGCTCGCGCTCGCCGCCCCGGCCGCCGCCGCTCCGGCCGCCGCCGCCGCTCCGCCCGCGGCCGCCGCGCCCGCGCTCACCGTCGCCGCCACGACCACCACCGCCACGACCACCACCACCGCCACCGCCACCACCGCCACGACCACCACCACCGCCACCACCGCCACCACCGCCACCGGCTTCCGCCTCGGCGCGCACGTCGACCGCGGGCAGGCCGCCGACGCCGCCGCGGCGGTCGCCGGCTTCGAGGACGCCCTCGGCCGCCCGCTCGACGTGCACCGCTGGTACAGCCGGTGGGACGACGCCCAGCCCGCGGGCCCGGTGGCCGACTCGGTCGCGCGGGGGCGCACGCCGCTGCTGTCGATCTGGCCGAAGCGGCTCGACGGGTCGGTGGTGCCGTGGTCCGCGATCGCGGCGGGCCGGGTGGACGCCGACATCCGGCGGCAGGCCGCGGGCGTCGCCGCGCTCGGGGTGCCGGTGTACCTGACCCTGCACCACGAGGCCGACATCGCGGAGGGCTGGGGCACCCCGGCGGAGTTCCGCGCGGCGTGGCGGCGGTACGTGCAGGTGTTCCGCGAGGCCGGCGTGCGGGACGTGCGCTGGACCTGGGTCGTGACGCCCGGCAGCTTCGGCTCCGCGCCGTCGACGGCGGGCGCGGACGCGTTCTACCCCGGGGACGACGTCGTCGACCGGGTGGGCCTGGACGCCTACAACTGGTTCGGCTGCGCCCCGGGCAAGCCGGCCGCCTGGCGGTCGCTCGCGGAGGTCGCCGGGCCGTTCCGCCGGTGGGCCGAGGCGCGCGGGAAGGCCGCCGTCCTCGCCGAGTTCGGCACCGCCGCCGACCCCGCGGACCCGGGCCGCCGCGCCGCCTGGCTCACCGACGCGGTCGCGTACCTCGGCGCCTGGCCCGGGCTGGACGTCGCGTCGTCGTTCGAGGGCACCGGCACCTGCCCGTGGGCCGTGGCCGGGTCGGAGCCCGCCCGCTCCGCGTACGCCGCGGCCGTCGCCCGGCCCGCGGCGAACGCCGCGCCGACGGCAGACCTGCGGCCGTCCGCCCCGGTCGGCCCGGCCCCGCTCGCCGTCACGTTCGACCTCGCGCGCAGCACGGGCGGCGGGGCCGCGACGGGCGCCGGCGTGGTCCGCTGGGTACTGGACCTCGGCGACGGCACGACGCGCACCGGCACCGGGCAGCCCGGCGCGGTCGCGCACACCTACGCCGCCGGCACGGTGACGGCCCGGCTCACCGTCACGGACGCCGCGGGCCGCACCGCCTCGGCCGCCCGCACCCTCGTGGTCGCCGCGCCGCCCGTCGTCACCGCCGCCGAGCGGGGCGTGACCGGGACGTCCGCCGGGCTGCGCGCGTGGGTGGGCACCGCGGGGCTGGCGGGCACGGTCCGCCTGTCGTGGGGGCCGGACGGCGCCGCCGAGACCGGCCGGGTCGACCGGGCGCTCCCCGCCGCCACCGCCGCGCAGGAGGTGGCGCACGACCTCGCCGGCCTGGTGCCCGGTACCCGGTACCGGTGGACGGCGACGGCGACGACCGCGGCGGGCACGACGGTCCTGACCCGGACGTTCGACACCCCCGGCGCGCCGACGGTGCGCGCGCTCCCGGCGACGGAGGTCACCCGGACCGGCGCGACGGCGCAGCTGCGCGTGCACCCGCACGGGCTGGACACCACGGTGCGCGTGGAGTGGGGGACCGACTGGGCGTCCCGCACGGCGGAGGTCGCGTTCCCCGCCGCGACCTGGGAGCGCGCGGGAACGGCGGCGCTCACCGGGCTGGCTCCGGGCACGACCTACCGGTACCGGGTCGTCGCGACCAACGCGGCGGGCACGACGGTCGGTCCGGAGCAGGTGCTGACCACGGCCGGATGAACCGCGCGGCACCGCGCCTGGCGCGTTGCGCAACCGTACGGTTGTGGTCCGGGCCGCCGGCGTGGCACGCTACGGCGGCCGTCACCCACCCACCCGTCAGGAGGACCCCGTGGCCGACCCGCTGTCGCAGGTGTTCGCGGCGCTCGCCGACCCGCTGCGCCGCGACCTCGTGGCCCGGCTCGCGTCCGGCGACGCCACGGTCGGGGCGCTCGCGGCGCCGTACGACGTCTCGCCGCAGGCGGTGTCCAAGCACCTGCGGGTGCTCGAGGAGGCGGGGCTGGTCAGCCGGCGCCGGGAGGCGCAGCGCCGGCCGGCGCACCTGGAGACCGAGGTGCTCGACCTCATGACGATGTGGATCGAGCGCAACCGCCGGGAGGCCGAGTTCCGCTACCGGCGGCTCGACGACGTCCTGCTGGGCGAGGGCGCGGACCGACCCGCGGACGCGGGGCCCGGCGCGGCGACCGCCGCCTCGCCCCCGGCGACCGCCCGCCCCGCGGCGACCGCCCGCCCCGCGGCGACCGCCCGGCCCGTCCCCGCCGCCCCGCCGGCCGTGGTGGCCGCCGTCGTCGAGCCGGACCGCGACGCCGCGCCGGGTCCGCGGGTGCGCACCGAGCGGACGCTGCGGTTCCGGATGGACGGGGAGCGGGTGTTCCAGCCCTGGGACCTCGGCGCGCGCGTGATCGTGCCCGCCGACGACCCGGCCGACGACCCGGCCGAGGGCCCGGCCGACGACCCGGCGCTCGGGCGGGCGGGCCGCCCCGCGGACGGCACAGCCGGCGCCTGAGTCCGAACGGCCGCGTTTGCCCGATTCACCCGGTTCGTGGCGCGCGATCCGCTCACGCCGGCCGATCGGGGGTCGATGGGTTCCTCGCCAGGGGAGACCGACCCACGAGGAGCCACGTGTTCACCCGCACCCGCCCGCCGTCGCCCACCGCGACCACCGAGCTGTCCGAGTCCCGCGCGAACATCGACGCCGTCACCGCGGTCGTGCACGCGCTGGCCGGCGCCTCGACCTCCGACGAGGCCGTCCGCGCGGCGCTGGACGTCGTCCGCGAGCGGTTCGACTGGGCGTACGGGTCCTACTGGCGGGTGGAGGCCGACCGCGCGCTGCACTTCGTCCAGGAGTCCGGGGACGCCGGCGACGAGTTCCGGCGCGTGACCCGCGAGGCGTCGTTCGCCGAGGGCGTCGGCCTGTCCGGGCGGGCGTGGCGGCACCGCGACCTCGTGTTCGTCGCCGACCTGGGCGAGCTCACCGACTGCGTGCGCGCCCCCGCGGCCCAGCGGGCGGGCGTCCGGTGCGGCATCTGCTTCCCGCTGCTGGAGAACGGCGTCGTCACCGGGACGATGGACTTCTTCACCACGGAGACGCTCACCCCGTCCCCGCAGCGGCTCGCGACGCTGCGCAGCATCGGGGTCCTGGTCAGCCAGGCCATCGAGCGCGTCGCGACCGCCGAGCGGCAGGCCGAGGCGCTGCAGGACATCGAGGCGGTCAACCGGGTGATCCACGAGGTCACCGGCGCGCCCACCGCCGAGGAGGCGCTGCACCGCGCGCTCGCCGCCATCCGCGAGGGCTTCGGCTGGGCCTACGGGTCGTACTGGCGGGTGGACGAGCAGCAGTGCGCGCTGACGTTCGTGCAGGAGTCGGGCGACGCGGGTGCGGAGTTCCGCGAGGTCACCCGCGCCGCGTCGTTCCGCGAGGGCGTCGGGCTGGCGGGCCGGGCGTGGCGGGCGCGGGATTTGGTGTTCGTGCCGGACCTCGGCGAGCTCACGGACTGCGTGCGGGCGCCCGCGGCGCAGCGGGTCGGCGTGAAGTCGGGGGTCTGCCTGCCGATCGTCGTGGCAAGGCGGGTCGTCGGGACGATGGACTTCTTCGCGACCACGACGCTCGCGCTGTCGCAGGGCCGGGCGGACGCGCTGCGCAACACCGCGTTCCTCGTCGCGCAGGCGCTGGAGCGGCACGCGGGCGCGGCCCGGCTGCGGACCGCCGGCGAGGAGCTGGTCACGTCGATCCAGGAGGTGGAGCGCAACGTGCTGGCGGCCACCACCGTCGCCACCGACGGGCAGCGGATCGCCCAGGACGCGAACCGCGACGTCGCGGGGCTCGGGCAGTCGAGCGCCGAGATCGGCCAGGTCGTGACGGTCATCCAGGGCATCGCCGCGCAGACGAACCTGCTCGCGCTCAACGCGACGATCGAGGCCGCGCGCGCGGGGGAGGCGGGCCGCGGGTTCGCCGTCGTCGCGCACGAGGTGAAGGAGCTCGCCAACGAGACTGCCGCGGCCACCACCCAGGTCGGCGACAAGGTGCGGACGATCCAGCACCAGGTCGACGGGGTCATCGCGTCGCTGGCGCAGATCGGCGGCGTGGTGGAGCGGATCAACGAGACGCAGCAGACGATCGGCGGGGTGCTGACCGAGCAGGTCGCGGTCACCCGCGCGATCCTCGACTGACCCCGGACGCCCTCGCTCGAGTGGAGCGTTCTGCCCGACACGCCGGCGCGTGTCGGGCAGAACGCTCCACTCGTGTCCACCCCCGGTGCCCGGGTGCCCGAGAGAGGCCCGGATCAGCCCTCGTACGCCCAGTGCCAGGGCTCGCGCGGGGTGTCCTCGACGAAGCCGTACCGGCCGCCGTTCGCGCGCATCCACGACTGCGCCGCGTCGTCCAGCCGCAGGTCGACGGCCATGCCCCAGCCGTGGTCGCTCGTGCCCGGCACCGCCGCGAGGCCGCCCTGCGAGTACAGGCCCTTGCGCGCGGCGACGTCGACCTGCGCCTCGTAGGACCGGTACGAGTCGGTGATGCCGATCGTCGCCCCGTCGCGGGCGGCGTCGGCGATCAGGCTCTCCAGCGCGTCGGCCGCGGGGGCCCACAGCCGGTGCCCGGTGCTCCCGACCTCGTGCAGCGCGTCGGCGGGGATCTTCCCGTTGCCGTAGCCGGCGAGCGCCAGCGGCACGCCGTCCGCGCCCCGGGCGGTGCTGGTCGCGGCGCCGGCGGTGGCCGCGGCCGTCCCGGTCGAGCCCGCCGCACCGGCGCCCGTGGCGGTCGACGCGCCGTCGACGGCCTGCGCGAGCGCCTGCGCGAACGCGACGCCGCTGCTGGTGGTGGTCGTGGTCGTCGGCGCCAGCGACCCGATGGTCGCCTGGATGGCGGCGATGCGCTGGTTGATCGACGCGATGCCGTCGAGGCTCATGCGGTGCGGTTCCTCCCCCGGGGGTGCACCGTTCCCCATCGGCCGGCCGGGTCCCGTCCTGAGGCGCGGACGCCGATCTGCCGCGTGATCCCGCGGCAGATCGCGACACGCGGGGCGCGGAGCGGGGCCGTGTCGGTGGTCGTGCGTACCGTCGTGGCCATGAGGAGTCAGCGGCACGTGTGCATCTGGTTCGACGACGGCGACGGCGTCGAGCTCCTGTGCGCCTGCGGCGCCCGCGCGGTGGCCGTGGTGGACGAGGAGACGGGCGACCTGGTCGTGGTCACGACGGCCGAGGAGCCGGCGCCCCTGGCCGTCTCCGCCTGACCGGCGCGCCGCGGCGGCCGCCGGTCAGCTGACCGGCACGGTCCGCCGCTCGGGCGTGAACGCGTAGAGCACGCCGTCGCGCTCGCCGACCCACCACGCCCCGCACATGACGGTGGCGGCCTGCTCCACCTCCGCCGGCCACCAGTCGGCGCGCAGCGTCGACACGGAGCGGAAGTCCGTCGGGTCCCCCTCCGCCGGGTGCGGCGCGAGCGGCCGCTCCGCCGACACCGGCACGCAGTCGGCCGGGAGGTCGGTCAGCCCGGCGCGCATCGTGACGATCTGCTCGGCCCCGCCCGGCCGCTGCTTGACCCGCACCTCCGTGGCGCCGTCCGGCACCCACGCGGGCAGCGTCTCGGCGGCCTTCCCGTCCGCGCCCGTGGCGAACGTGGCGGCGCGCGGGTCGGGCTGCCGGCCGAGCACGTCGGCGACCGCCCCGCCGCAGGCGCTCAGCGTGAGCGCGGCCGCGGCGGCCAGCGACAGCGCGCCGAGCAGCCGGCGCTCGGGGGTGCGCGGCGGGGTGCTGGTGAGCGGGGTGCCGTCCATGCCCTCGACGCTACGGGTGGGGTCCGCGCGGCCGCGTCGGCTCCCGGGACGGTCGTGCCGGCCCGGCCGTCATCCCGCAGACGGACCCGCCGCTCCGCCCGGGGGCGGGCCCACGGTCAGGGCGGTGCCGGGGGAGCGGCGGGCGGTGCCGCCGGGGGCGCCTCCGGCGGCGGCGCGGGGGCGGGCCCGGCCGACGGCACGATCGTCACCGTCGAGCCGATCGTCGCGGTGCCCGTCGGGCTCTGCCGCAGCACGGTCCCCGGGGCGGCCGCATCGGGCTCGGCCGCGCCGACGGAGACCCGGAACCCGGCCCGCTCCAGCGCGCGCTGGGCCGCGCCGACGTCCCGCCCGACGACCGACGGCACCGGCAGCTGCTTGCCGAGCACCTCGTCCTGCCCCGGGGGCGCGAACGCCGGGACGGCCTGCCCCTCGAGCGCCGGGATCATGAACGACTTCCAGATCGGCACCGCCACCGACGACCCGAACACGTTCCGGATGGTCCGCCCGTTGATCGTGATGCGCTGCATGGGGAGCATCCGGTCCGCGAACCCGACCCACACCGCGGTCGCCCGCAGCGGCGTGTACCCCACGAACCAGGTGTGCTCGTTGTGCGACGTGGTCCCGGTCTTGCCGGCCGACGGGAACGGCGGCGGGTCGGTCGACGCCGTGCCGCTCCACACGTTCTGCAGCGCGTACGTCACGGCGTTGGCGACCCGCGGCTCCAGGGCGCCCGGGGTGCAGCCGCCGGGCGGCACGGGCAGCGCCTGCCCGTCGGTGTCCGTCACGGACAGGATCGCGACCGGCACGCAGTAGGTGCCGCCGGCGGCGAACGCGGCGAACGCGGCGGCCATCGACAGCGGCGACACCGAGTCGGAGCCCAGGACGTTTGCGGGCAGCGGGTCGAACGCGCCGTCGCCGGAGGACCCGCCGGCCTTATGGATGCCCAGGGCGCTCGCGGTGTCGAACACCCCGCAGATGTCGATCTGGGACGCCATCGCGATGTAGCCGGAGTTCACCGAGTTCCGGGTGGCGTCGAGCACGCTCATCACGCCGCCGGACCGCGGGCCCTCGGCGTTGGCGAACCGGTACTCCGTGCGGGGGTCCAGGCGGGTGCAGGAGGTCCGGAACTCGCTGAACCGGTAGGAGAACCGGGTGCCGTTCACCCGCTCCGAGAGGCTGTGGCCCTCCTTCAGCCACTCGGCGAGCGTGAACGGCTTGAACGTCGAGCCCGGCGGGAAGCCGCTGCCGCCGCCGTACGCGAAGTCGGCGCTGTAGTTGACCGCGGTCTCGCGGTCGCCGTGCTCCGCGGTGTTGTTGTACCGGCGGTTCTGCGCCATCGAGGTGATCTTCCCGGTGCCGGGCTCGACCGTGACGAGCGCGGTCGCGACGCCCGACGGGTCGTCCGCGGGCACCCCGCCCTGCACCGCGGCGGCGGCGAGGCCCTGCTCGCGCGCGTCGAGGGTGGTCGTGATGGTGAGCCCGCCGCGGTAGAGCCGGTCGATCCGCTCCGCCTCCGTCGCGCCGAACGCCGGGTCGTTCCGGATCACCTTCGTCACGTAGTCGCAGAAGTAGCCGGAGCCGGGGACCGTCACCTCCGCCGCCATGCAGCCGACCGGCCGGGTGTCGACGCGCAGGGTGTCGGCGATGGGCGTGGCGAGTCCCGCCGCGACCTCGTCGGCGGTCAGGTAGCCCTGCTCCTGCATGAGCCGCAGCACGAGGTCGCGCCGCTGCTGCGCGGTCTCCGGGTTGCGCACGGGGTCGTACGCGGTCGGGCTCTGGGTGATGCCGGCGATGGTCGCCGCCTCGAGGTACGACACCTGGGCGGCGGGCTTGCTGAAGTACCGCTGGGCCGCGGCCTCGACGCCGTAGGTGTTCACACCGAACTGGGCGATGTTGAGGTAGGCCTCGAGGATCTGGTCCTTGGTCATCTCCTTCTCGAGCGCGATCGCGAGCTTCGCCTCCCGCAGCTTGCGCGCGTACCCCTCGGGCCCGCTGGCCTCCCGGGCGGCCTCGGCCCCGGCGGCGTCGCCGGCGCGGACGGCCTGCTCGATCAGGACGTTCTTCACGTACTGCTGGGTGAGGGTGGAGGCGCCCTCGGTGCGGCCCGAGGACTGCAGGTTCCGGACCAGGGCGCGGACCATCCCCTCCGGGTCGATCCCGCCGTGCTGGTAGAACCGCTTGTCCTCGATCGCGATCACGGCCTGCTGCAGCGGCCCGGCGACCGCGGTCAGCGGCACGACGACCCGGTTCTCGGCCCAGAACGTCGCCAGCACGGTCGTGCCGTCCGACGCGAGGACCGTCGACCGCTCGGACAGCGGCTGCCGCTCGATCTCCGACGGCAGGTCCTGGAACGCCTCGACCGCGAGGTCCGTCGTGCCGTTCGCGACCGCCACGGTCGGCAGCAGCAGGGCCGCCGTCAGCACGCCGCCGAGCACGGCCACGAGGACGAACGCCAGCACCAGCGCGACCGCCCTCGTGACGGTCATGCGCCGGGCGGTTCGACCCCCGCCGGGTGCCATGTGCGCCACGGTAGGGCGTCCGGGCGCAGGTCGCGCCCGGTCGCGGGGTGAGTTCATCCCCGCGGGGTGAGGGGGCGGGGCCCGCCGGTCGCGGGTCCCGGGCGGGCCGCGCCCCCCCCGGCGTCAGAAGTCGCCGCCCCCGAAGTCGCCGCCGAAGTCGCCGCCGAACCCGCCCGCGTCGCCCCAGCCGCCGCCGTCGCCGCCCCAGCCGCCGCCGTCGGCGGAGACGTCGCCGCCGTCCGCGTACCCGTCCGCGCCGGCGTCGGCGGCCGGGTCCGCCCCGGCGTCCGCCCCTGCGTCAGCGGCGGCGTCGCCGGAGTCGGACAGGTCGAACAGGCTGTCGGCGATCGCCGTGCCGACGAACGCGCCGGCCACGCTGGCGAGCAGCGAGCCGGCGATCACGCCGCCCATCCCCACGCCGCCGCCGAACCCGCCCCCGACGCCGCCGGTGCGGCCGAACGACCGCTCCAGGGTGCCGGGCTGCCGCAGCTCCGCGCGGGTGGCCATCCGGGCGAGGGAGCGGGGGTCGTCGTCCGCGGCGCGCTCGCCGGGCGGCACCTCGGCCCCGAGGCCGTCGAGCACCTGCCGGCGCTGCTCCGGCGTCAGCTGCGCGAACGCCTCGGCGTGCGCCTGCTCGATCGCGTCCGGCGGGGCGGTGCGCAGCAGGTAGCGGTAGCGCTCGATCGCCGCCTGGTCGGGGTCGGCGGGCCGCTGCCCGGCGCCCTTGGGTGCGCCGTACGGCTGCCCGTACGGCTGCTGCGGGTACGGCTGCTGCTGCCGGGGCTCGCGGCCCAGCAGCCGGTCCAGGAAGCCCATGGTCGTCCCCTCTCGTCGTGTGTGGGTCGAACGGCCCGGCCCGCGCCGCGGTTCCCGGAGGCGCGGGAATCGGGTGGGAATCGGGCGGGGCCGCTGCCTACGCTGCCGCCATGGCCGACGACACGCCCGCCGACCCCGCGCGGTTCCTCGTCCGCGGGCGGCTCGAGAACCTGCCCCGGCGCCGCGCCGACCGCGACCTCGTGCTCCGCTGGGTGGCGCAGGGCGTGCTCCCGCTCGAGGAGCCCGTCGGCGAGCGCGCGCTGACCGGCCGGCTGGCGGGGCTGGCCCGCGACCCCGTCGGCCTGCGCCGCGAGCTCGTCGAGGCGGGCCTCGTCACCCGCACCCGCGACGGCGCGGAGTACTGGCGGACCCGCGTGACGGAGTTCGACCCGCTCTGACCGCCGCGCCGGCGGCCCGGGTCAGGACAGGGCGGCGAACGCGTCCGCGACGGTCTCGTGCGGCGGCAGCACCCGGATCATCGTCGTCAGCGTGAGCACGTCGAGCACCTGCCCCGTCGGCCGCGCGATCGTGAGGTCGCCGCCCGCCGTGCGCGTCGCGCGCAGCCCGGCGATGAGCGCGCCCAGGCCGGAGGAGTCCAGGAATGTCGTCTCCTCCAGGTCGACGACGAGCTTGGTGCGCCCCTGCTCGACCAGGTCGGCGATCACCGTGCGCAGCTCCGGGGCGTCACCGGCGGTGAGCCGCCCCCGGGGCCGCAGGACCACCACGGGCCCCCCGATCCGCTGCACCGCGATCTCCACGTCCGCCCCTTCCGCCGCGCGTGCCGGCGCGCGCCGGCGGACCCCACCCTAGGCAACCGCGCCCGCCCCCGCCGCGCGCGTCCAGGTGCTGCGACCCCTGCGACCCCTCACCCCGCGGGGCGCACCCGGGCCTCGTGCAGCGGCAGGTCGTCGTCCCCCAGGTCGGTCCGCCAGCCGCCGACCACCCGCAGCCCCGCGACGTCCAGGTGCGGCGCGATGATCTCGGCGAGCGGGGTCGGCCAGTCGGGCGCGCTGAGCCGCTCGCGGCCCAGCGGCTCGCCGGCGTCGTCCCGGACCGTCAGGGTCCACACGAGGTCCCCCTCGCCGGACGCGTCGGGCGAGTGGACGGTCACCGTCCGCGCCCGCGCGAGCGTCGCGTCGTCGAGCGCCGCCAGGCGCGGCAGGTCCGAGTGGTGCGGCATCGTCGCCTCCCCGTCCGATGACGGCATCATGCGCGCGGCCCTCGCGGCTCGGCCGCCGCCGCGCCGGGGGATCTGCGAGCATGGCCGGGGCGGGCCGCCGCGGTCGCCCGGCACCCGAACCACCTGGGGGACTGCTTGACCGGCTCTGCGTTCCGGGTCGTCGTGCTCGACGACGACCCCGACGTCGCCGCGTACACCGGGGCCGTGCTGGAGCGTCGCGCGGGGTGCGAGGTGGTCGTGCTGCACGACGCCTCGGACATCGCGGGCACGCTCGCGCGGTTCGACCCGGACGTCGTGGTCACCGACATCGAGATGCCCGGCACGTCCGGCCTCGAGCTCGCCGGCCTGCTGCGCGAGCGGGCGCCGGACGTCGGCGTCGTGGTGATGACGGCGCACGTCTCGGTCGAGTACGCCGTCGGCGCCCTGCGGCAGCGGGCCGACGAGTTCCTCACCAAGCCGGTCGCCGCCGGCCAGCTGGTCGAGGTGGTGCGCCGGCTCGCCGAGCGCCGCCGCGCGGCGCGGGCCGCCCGGCCGGTGGTGCTGGCGGTGGGCGCGCACCCCGACGACGTGGAGATCGGCGCGGGCGGCATCCTCGCGGCGCACCGGGCGGCGGGGGACCCGGTCGTGGTGCTCACACTGTCCCGGGGCGCGCGCGGCGGGGACGTCGCGGACCGGCAGGGCGAGTCGCGCGCCGCGGCCGGGCTGATCGGCGCCCGGCTGCTCCTCGAGGACCTCCCGGACACCCTGATCCCGGTCGCCGGCCCGACCCTCGAGATCGTCGAGCGGGTGGTCGACGAGGTGCGGCCGTCGGTCGTCTACACGCACAGCGAGAACGACCGGCACCAGGACCACCGCGCCGTGCACGCCGCGACGATGGTCGCGACCCGCGGGACCGGCACCGTCGCGTGCTTCCAGAGCCCGTCGGCGACGGTCGACTACCGGCCCAACCGGTTCGTCACGATCGACGACCACCTGGAGACCAAGCTCGCGATGCTCGCCTGCTTCGCGTCCCAGGCCGGCATCCGGGACTACCTGGAGCCGGACTTCGTGCGCGCGACCGCGCGGTACTGGTCGCGGTTCGGCACCGGACGCGCCGTCGAGCCGCTGGAGATCGTCCGGGACACCGCGTGACGTCGCGGGCCCGCGACCGCACCGTGCTGCTGAAGCACGCCCCCACGCTGCTCGCCGTCCTGCTGGGCGCGGCGCTCGGGGCCGCGGCGCCGGGCGCGGCGGTCACCGACCCCGGCGCCGTGCTCGCCGGCGCGCTCGTCCTGGCGGCCGCGACGGCGCTCGCCCTCGTCGCCGCCGCGCGCCCGCCGGCCGCCACCCGGCGCGCGGCCGACGCGTGGGCCGCCGGCGACGGCTGGGCGGTCGCGGTGCCGCTGCTGTCGATCCTCGCCGTGGGGCTGCTGCGCGCCGGGACCGGCGGGGCGGGGTCGCTGCTCGGCGCGGTGCTGGTGCTGCCGGTGATCTGGGTCGCGGCCGAGCCCGGGCGGTGGGCCGTCGTGCTGGCGGCCGGGGCGTCCTGCCTCGCGCTGCTGCTCCCGGCGCTGCCCGGCCTGGACGGGCACCCGGACGACCTCGCCTGGTGGCGCGCGGGGTTCGCGCCGGTGGTCTACGCGCTCGCGGCGCTGACGGTGAACGAGCTGGCGCGCCGGCTCCGCCGGCACCTCGCCCGGCTCCGGGACGCGGACCGGCTCACGCGGAGCGTGCTCGACGCCGTCACCGAGCAGGCGGTCGTCGGCACCGGCCCGGACGGCGTGGTCGACGTGTGGAACCCGGGGGCGGAGCGGCTGCTGGGCCGGACCGCGGCCGCGGCCCAGGGCGCCCTGCGGGCCGACGAGCTGGTCGCGCCCGCCGAGCTCCAGGAGCGCTGGCGCCGGACCGGCGCGACGACACCGTTCGCGGCGCTGGTCGCCGAGGTGGCGCCCGGCCGCCCGGAGGCCTCGGAGTGGACCTGGCTGCGCCCGGACGGCTCGCCCGTGCCCGTGCAGGTGTCCACGACGGCCCGGCTGGACGGCGACGGCCGGCTCCTGGGGTACCTGTTCGTCGCGACCGACGCGACCGCCGTGCACGAGGCCGCCCGGCTGCAGGACCAGTTCACCGGGATGATCTCGCACGAGCTGCGCACCCCGGTGAGCGCGATCGTGGGCCACCTGGACCTGCTCCGGGACGACCCGCTCACGCCCGACCAGCAGCGCTCCGTCGAGGTCGCCGAGCGGAACGCGGCCCGCCTGCTGCGCCTGGTGGACGACCTGCTGTTCACCGCCCGGGTGGACGCGGGGCGGTTCCCGCTGGCGCTCGCGGACGTGGACGTGGCGGAGGTGGCGCGCGCGGCGGTGGAGTCGGCGCGGCCGGCGGCGGACCGGGCCGGGGTGGCCCTGACGGTCGACGTGCCGGGGGAGCCGGTGCCGCTGCGGGCCGACGCCGTCCGGCTGGCGCAGGTGTGCGACAACCTGCTGTCGAACGCGGTGAAGTTCACCCCGGCCGGCGGCACGGTGACGGCGCGGGTGACGGCCACGGTCGACCACGTGCGGCTGGCGGTCGCGGACACCGGGCTGGGGATCCCCGCCGACGAGGTGGACCGGCTGTTCTCCCGGTTCTTCCGGACGACCACGGCGACCCGGAACGCGGTGCCGGGCGTCGGGCTCGGGCTGGCGATCACGCGGTCCGTGGTGGTGGCGCACGGCGGCGTGATGGAGGTCACGAGCGCCGAGGGGGCGGGGACCACGTTCACGGCGGTGCTGCCGCGCCGGCGGCGGGAGCCGGCCGCGGGCTGAGCGCGCGGCCCGGAGGACGACGAAGCCCCGCCTCGCCAGGGGCGATGCGGGGCTTCCTCGGTGGCTCCGACCGGCGTCGATCCGGTGACCTTTCGATTTTCAGTCGAACGCTCTACCAACTGAGCTACAGAGCCTCGATACGACGACACCGGCCCAGAGGACCGGTGTGATCGAGCGACCCCGACGGGACTTGAACCCGCGACCTCCGCCGTGACAGGGCGGCGCGCTAACCAACTGCGCTACGGGGCCTCGTTGTGAGACCTATTCTTCCACATGCACGGAGCTCGTACCCCCAACGGGATTCGAACCCGTGCTACCGCCGTGAAAGGGCGGGGTCCTGGGCCGCTAGACGATGGGGGCTTGCGCCCCTGACGTCGAGGCGTCTTCAGACCGAGGAATACGTTACGGGTAGGTCGGCGGATCCACCAAATCGGCGAGGATGGGCGCGTGATCGACATGTCGCGCGAGGACTTCGAGGACGCCGTCCGGGACGGCCTGGACCGCATCCCCGACGAGCTCGCCGCCCGGATGGACAACGTGGTCGTGCTGGTGGAGGACGACGCGCCGGCCGACGACCCCGACCTGCTCGGGCTGTACGAGGGCGTGCCGCTGACCGAACGCGGGGAGTTCTGGGCCGCGGGCTCGCTGCCGGACCGGATCACGATCTTCCGCCGGCCGACCCTGGCGATCTGCGCGGACCGCGACGAGGTGGCCGAGGAGGTGGCGGTCACGGTGGTGCACGAAGTCGCGCACCACTTCGGCATCGACGACGAGCGGCTGCACGAGCTCGGCTGGGCCTGACGCGCCGGGGCGGCGGCCCTGGGTGGGGGCCAAGGTCCCGTATCCCTGACGTCCGGTGCTCGTAATGTCCGGGTCAAGCGCGCCCTCGTGGCGCCCCGGAGGCCTCGACGCGTAGGGAGCCCACATGACCGCGGATCCGACCCTGGACCTGTCCAGCGTGCACCTGGCGCGGGACGTCCGCGCCGTGCTCGACGCCAGCCCGCGCGTGATCGTGCCGCGGTCCCGGGTGGAGCTGTACGAGCTGGCCGTGGGCGGCCCGGACGGCGGCCCGACCTTCGCGGTCGAGTACGACGTCGACGGCGCGCCGTACCGCGAGGCCGACGTCGCGCGGTGCCGGAACGGGCTCGCGGTGAACTACCCCGAGGACTACATGCGCCGCCGGGACCCGGACTGCATGCGGATCGCCGACGGTCTGCCGACGGACAAGCCCCGGTACAGGGACGTCTACGGCGAGGACTTCGACCCGGTCCGCGCGCAGACGCTGGCGTGGCTCGCGACCCAGGAGCTCGTCGTGGTGCCGTTCCGGGCCGGCGGCCCGGCGGTCGGCTACCCGTCGCTGGCGATCTGCCCGGCGAACGCGGCCTTCTTCGCGCTCACGCTGGTCGACCTGCAGGGCTGGGTGACCTTCGAGGAGCTCGGCCCGTTCGACCCGCGGTCGATCCTCTACGTCGCCCCGCCGTTCCGGCACACCCGGTTCGGCGGGCGCCAGGTCGTCGTGCACGACCGGTCCGAGCGGCTGCACGAGGTGTGGGCGTACAACCTGTACCCCGGCCCGAGCGCCAAGAAGGGCGTGTTCTCGGTGCTGCTCGACATCGGGGAGCGCGAGGGCTGGCTGACCGCGCACGCCTCGTCGGTCCGCGTGACCACGCCGTACGAGAACGAGACCGTGATCATGCACGAGGGCGCCTCGGGCGGCGGCAAGTCCGAGATGTGCCAGGAGATCCGGCGCGAGGACGACGGGCGGATCCTCGTCGGCACGAACGTGGTGCGCGACGAGCCGTACCACCTCACCCTCGGCGAGACCTCGGCGCTCGCGCCCGTCACCGACGACATGACGCTCTGCCACCCGTCCGTGCAGCGGGGCGACGGCCGGCTCACCGTGTCCGACGCGGAGGCGGGCTGGTTCGTCCGGGTCGACAACCTGACCGCCTACGGCGAGGACGTCGCGCTGGAGCGGGCCGTCATCGAGCCCGACCAGCCGCTGGTGTTCCTGTCGATCGACGGCGTCCCGGGCGCCACGGCCCTGCCGTGGGAGCACACCCTCGACTCGACGGGCCGGCGGTGCCCGAACCCCCGGGTCGTCATCCCGCGGTCGTCGATCAAGAACGTGGTCGCGGAGCCGCAGCCGGTCGACGTGCGCACGTTCGGCGTCCGGATGCCGCTGTGCACCCGGGACGCACCGACCTACGGGATCATGGGGATGATGCACGTCGTCCCGCCCGCCCTGGCGTGGGTCTGGCGGCTGATCGCGCCGCGCGGGGACAAGAACCCCTCGATCGGGGAGAGCGCCGACGTCACCGCGGCGCTCGCGCACGGCGGCATGGTGGCCGAGGGCGTCGGGTCGTACTGGCCGTTCGCCACCGGCACCAAGGTCGCGGCGGCGAACCTGCTGCTGCGCCAGCTGGTCGAGAACGACCGCACCCGGTACGTGCTGACGCCGAACCAGCACATCGGCGCGTACCACGTGGGGTTCTCCGCCGAGTGGCTGACCCGCGAGTACCTGGCCCGGCGCGGCGCCGGGCGGATCCGCCGGGAGCAGCTCGCGCCGGCCCGCTGCGCGCTGTTCGGCTACCGGCCGACCGAGATGAAGCTCGACGGCCAGCAGATCCGGCCGACGCTGCTCCAGCCGGAGTACCAGACGCACGTCGGCCCGGAGGCGTACGACGCGGGCGCCGCCGTGCTGCAGGGGTTCTTCGCGAGCGAGCTGCAGCGGTTCCTCACCGACGACCTCGACCCGCTGGGCCGGCGGATCATCGAGATGTGCCTCGCGGGGGCGCCGGTCGAGGCGTACGAGGAGCTGACGCCGCTGCACCTGTAGCCGCACCCGCCGGGGCCGCGCGGGGCGTGGCTACGCTCGGTCCGTGACCGCCGAGACGACCGCCGACGCCCCGCCCGCCGCCGCCCGCCCGCGCCTCGGCGTGGTGCTCCTGCCCCAGCAGCGCTGGGCGGACGCGCGGCACACCTGGCGGCGCGCCGAGGAGCACGGGTTCGACCACGCCTGGACCTACGACCACCTGGCGTGGCGGACGCTCGCCGACGAGCCGTGGTTCGCCACGGTCCCGCTGCTCGCCGCCGCGGCCGCGGTCACCGAGCGGATCCGGCTGGGCACCTGGGTGGCGTCGCCGAACTTCCGGCACCCGGTGCCGTTCGCCAAGGACGTCATGGGGCTGGACGACGTCGCCGGCGGCCGGTTCCTGCTCGGGCTGGGCGCCGGCGGCGAGGGGTTCGACGCCGGCGTGCTCGGCCCGGCCCCGACGCGCGGCGAGCGCACCCGGCGGTTCGAGGAGTTCGTCGAGCTGCTGGACCGGCTGCTCACCCACCCGGTGACCGACCACGAGGGCACGTTCTACGAGGCGCACGGCGCGCGGATGCACCCGGGCACGATCGCCCGGCCGCGCACCCCGTTCGTGGTCGCCGCGGGCGGGCCGCGCACGATGGCGCTCGCCGCCCGGTACGGGCAGGGCTGGGCGACCTACGGCCCGGTGTTCGCGCCCGACGAGCAGCCCGCGTCCCCGGCCGCCGCGCAGGAGGCCTGGTGGGCCGGGCTCGCCGAGCAGGTCGACCAGCTGCGCGAGATCGCGGGCCGGCTCGCCCCGGACGGCCGGGTGCCGGACCTGTACCTCAACCTCGACGGGGCGCCGGTGTTCTCCCTGACGTCCGCGGCGACGCTGGTCGAGGGCGTCGAGCGCGCCGCGGACCTCGGGTTCACGGACGTGGTCGTGCACTGGCCCCGCGCGGAGGGGATCTACGCGGGGTCCGAGGACGTGCTGGCGGACGGGCTCTCGCGCCTGGGCCGCTGACGCGGGCCGGGGCGCGGCGGGCCGGGGCGTCCGGCCCGCCCGCGGCCTCAGCGGGCCTGCCGCGCCTCCCAGGCGCTCGCGACCATCTCGGTCAGCGTGTGCCGCATGACCCAGTCGAGGTCCCGGGCCGCGGCCTCGCCGGACGCGACGATGCGCGCCGGGTCGCCCGGCCGCCGGGGGGCGATCTCCGGCTCGAACGCGATGCCCGTGGCCTGCGCCATCGCGGTCATGATCTCGCGCACGGACACCCCGTCGCCGGAGCCCAGGTTGTAGACCCGCTGCAGCTCCCGGCCCTCGGACAGCGCGCGCGCCGCGGCGACGTGCGAGGTGGCCAGGTCGGCGACGTGCACGTAGTCCCGCACGCAGGTGCCGTCGGGGGTGGCGTAGTCGTCGCCGTTGATCCGCGGGGTGCGCCCGTCGGCGAGCGCGTCCAGCACCAGCGGGAACAGGTTGTGCGGGCTGGTGTCGGACAGCTCCGGCGTGCCCGAGCCGACCACGTTGAAGTACCGCAGCGAGGTGTGCGCGAGGTCCGTCGCCCGGCCCTGGTCGCGGAGCAGCCACTCGCCGATCAGCTTCGACTCGCCGTAGGGCGACTCGGGCGCGGTCGGGGTGTCCTCGGTGACGAGGTCGACGTCCGGGGTGCCGTACACCGCGGCGCTCGACGAGAACACGATGCGGCGGACGTCCGCGGCGGCCATCGCCTCGAGCAGCCGCGCCGTGCCCGTGACGTTCTGGTCGTACGTGTGCAGCGGGCGCTGCACCGAGACGCCGGCGTACTTGAACCCGGCCAGGTGCACGACGCCCGTGACGCCGTGCTCGCGGAGCGCCGCGGTCACCAGGTCGGTGTCGAGGATCGAGCCCTGCACGAACGGCACGTCGTCGGGGACGAAGCCCCGGTGCCCCGAGGACAGGTCGTCGAGGACCACGGCCCCGATGCCCACCTGCCCGAACGCCCGCACCACGTGCGAACCGATGTACCCAGCGCCTCCGGTGACCAGCCACGTCATGCGGCCCACCCTAGCGCGGATCGCGGGCCGAGATGGTGCTTCGTGTCCGGATGCGGTGGTTTGTGTTCGGTGGCGGGGTGCGTCCGTAAGTGGTCCGCGGGCGCCTGCGTGGACCTGCGCGTGGCCAGGATGTCGGCGTGAGCGCCACCTTCCCCGCTGCCGGACGACGCCTCGCGGCCTGCGCCCTCGGGCTCGCCGCGCTGGTGGTGGCCGCTGTCCTGCCGTCCGGTGCGCAGTTCGCCGACCCCGGCGCGGTCCGGGCCGCGTTCGGGGCGGCGGAGCCGGTCCCGGTCCTGCTGGGCGGCGGCGTCGACGCCGGGGACGCGTGGTCGTTGGGCTGGGAGGCCGACGGGCGGCTGTACAGCTGGGGTGCCAACGGCCGCGGAGAGCTCGGCCAGGGGGCGGAGGGCGACCCGGTCCTCCGCCCGGTGCCGGTGGCGCTGCCGGACGGGCAGCGGGTCCGGCAGGCGGCGGCCGGGATCAACCTGGGCATCGCGCTGACCGACGACGGTGGCGTCTGGACCTGGGGGAACCCCGACGTCGGGGGCAACACCGCCACGCCGCAGCGGCTCGCCTTCTTCGACGGCCTCGGCGACCCGGTGGCCGGGGTGGACGCGGGCGGTTACTACTACCTCGCCTGGACCGAGGCGGGCGCGCTGTACTCCTGGGGCAACCCGACGGCGCGGCTCGGGCGGTCCGCGACGGACGCGCAGGAGCCGCGCCGGGTCACCGCCCAGGGTCTCGACGGCCGGGTCGTCACGACGGCGTCCGCCGGGCGGTTCCACGGCGCCGCGGTGACGGCGGGCGGGGTCGTCGTCTGGGGCGAGTCCAACGGCGACCGCACGGGGCGCGCCGTGGCGGCGCCCGCGGCGGGCGAGCTCCTCTCGGTCGCGGCGGGCAACCGCACGACGCTGCTCGTCGCGGCCGACGGCACCCTGTGGACCACGGACGGCGCGGCGACCGCCACCCAGGTGGCCGGGCTCGCCGGGATCGTGGGTGCCTCGATCTCGTCGCCCGTCCAGGGCGCCTCGTCGGCCTGGGCCTGGGACGCCGACGGGAGCCTGTGGGCCTGGGGTGCCAACGCCACCGGCCTGCTCGGGCTGGGCGCCGTCGACGCGTCCGTCGCCTCCCCGACGTCGGTGCTCCTGCCTCCCGACGCGATCGGCGGCGACGCTTCGCGGGCGCCCCGGGTCGCGGCCGGTGCCACCCACGCGCTGTACGACTCCGGCGAGGGGACGTTCGCCGCGGCGGGCGACAACGGCTCCGGGCAGCTCGGCGACGGCAGCATGCAGGGCCGCACGACGTTCCAGGTGACGATCCCGGTCGCCGGCTGGCCCTGACGAATGCGGCCGGGAGTGGTGCGATCCGGCCCCCGATGCGGCAGAGTGCACCGCAGGCCGCCGGTGGGGCGGCCGCGGCGACCGGCGCCGTGGCCGGCGCTCCGGTGGCGGCGCGCGAGATGCTCAGTAT
>NZ_DASQCJ010000115.1:0-2188 GCF_035634735.1 Cellulomonas sp. | reverse complement strand
GGAGGCGGCGGGGCGGCTGGGCGTGCGGCTGGTCGTGCCGCTGGGGCTGTGCTTCCTCCCGGCGTTCGTGCTGGTGGGACTGGTGCCGGTGCTCGCGTCGCTGGGCCGCGGCCTGCTCTGAAGTGGCCTGCTCTCACGAGGCCGGCTCTGACATGCCGTGCTCTGACGTGGCCTGCTCTGACGCGAGGCGCGTCGCTCCGTGACCCGCCCCCTGCTCCTGGCCACCGCACGGCCGCTCGGCGGCAGCCCGCCACGCGTCGAGGGGGCGGCGCACCACCGTGGTCGTCGGGCCGCTGCCTCGCCCAAGTCGTCGTCCTTCCCGAACCGCAGCTGCCCTTCCCGAACCGCAGCCGTCCTGCCCGAACCGCCGCCGAGCGGGCGGTGGGCGGGCGTCGAGTCCTCCACAGGCGCGGGCGGCTGCCGCGTCCCCAGCCGGGAGCTCGCGGGCCGGTGGGCGCGATGCCCGGCCCGGCAGGGTCGGTGGTGCCGGTCGACGGGCGGCCGGCACGGAGCACGGGAGGCACGAGATGCAGCAGGTGAGCAGGGCGGGGACGGCGTGGGGGCGGCGGAGCCGCCGCGTGGTGGGCGCGGTGCAGCGGGTGCCGCGGGTCGTGCGCCGAGCGCGGGCCAGGTTCGCCGGCACGACCCGCGACGCGGGCCTGGCGACCGCCGAGTACGCCGTCGTCATGATCGCCGCGGTGGGCTTCGCCGGGCTCCTGGTCGTGATCCTCCGCAGCTCGGAGATCCGGGAGACGCTGACGAACCTCGTCCGCGACGCCCTGGCGGTGTGACCGGGGACCCGCGACGGCAGCGGCGGGATCGCGGCTCGGTGACCGCCGAGTTCGCGGTCCTGCTGCCGGTCGTCGCCCTGCTGCTGGGGGTGGTGGTGGCCCTCGTGGCGTGCGCCGCCGCTCAGCTCCGGTGCGCGGACGCCGCGCGCGTGGCCGCGCGGGTCGCGGCGATCGGGGAGGACGACGCCGCCGTCGCGTCCGCCGCACGGCGGGTGGCCGGGGCGGGAGCGCGGGCGGCGGTCGCACGGGACGACACCTGGGTGGTCGTGACCGTGGAGGCGACGGTCGGCCCGTCGCTCCCGCTCGTCGGCGGCCTCGTCGTCCGGGGCGCCGCGACTGCGTGGGTCGAGCCGTGACCGGGCGACCGGCCCTCCGGCGGTGCCCGGCCCTCCGGCGGCGACGACCGGGCGTCCGGCGGCGACCGGGCGTCCGGCGGCGACCGGCCCGGCGGCGGCGATCGGCCTGGTGGTGGCGACCGGCCCCCTGGCGTCGAACGCCGGTCCGGCGTCCGGTGCCGGACCGGGAACGCGGCTCGGCGTCGGTCCTCGTGGTCGCGCTCGCCGGGGTGGTGGTGCTCCTGGCCGGGGTCCTCGGGCTGCTCGGCGCCGCGCAGGCGGCGCGCGGGCGCGCGCAGGCGGCAGCGGACCTGGGCGCGCTCGCCGCGGCGGAGCGCCGGATCCGCGGGCACGCCGACGCGTGCGCGGTCGCCCGCGAGGTGGTCGGGCGCAACGGGGCGGCGCTCGCGGAGTGCACCGTCGTGGGGGAGGGAGACGTGCGGGTCCGCGCGACGGTGCGGACGGCGGTCGGCGACGCGGTGGCCGAGGCGCTCGCGGGCCCGCGTCGGTCCGGTCGGGGTCGGTCCGGTCCCCGCGGGCCCGATCTGCGCGGTTCCGGTGAGCGCGGTTCCGGTGAGCGCGGTTCCGGTGAGCGCGGCTCCGGTGAGCGCGACCCCGGTGCGCGTGACCCCGGTGCGCGTGACCCCGGTCGACGCCGGTCCGATCCGCGCAGCTCCGGTCCGCGCACCTCGGGTGCGCGCCGCTCCCCTCGACGCGGTTCCGGCGTGCGCCGCTCCGGTCCGCCCCACGGCGCTCCCCGCCCGGACGGCTCAGGCCGGCGCGTGCGCGAGAACCGCGTCGAGCAGACGCACGGCGGCCGCCTTCTCCAGCGGGTTGTTGCCGTTGCCGCACTTCGGGGACTGCACGCACGCCGGGCAGCCGGTGCGGCACGGGCAGGTCGCGATCGCCTGCCGGGTCGCCCGCAGCCACGTCGCGCCGAGCCCGTACCCGCGCTCCGCGAAGCCCGCGCCGCCGGGGTAGGCGTCGTGCACGAACACGGTCGCCTGCTCGGTGTCGGCGTGCAGCGCGGTGGAGACGCCGCCGAGGTCCCAGCGGTCGCAG